>NZ_JFAQ01000229.1 GCF_001304695.1 Xanthomonas axonopodis | reverse complement strand
TTGATCAGCGTTGCCCTAAAGAACATGAGCAAGGCAAGCATGGAAAGCGTGTCGACGTTTAATCCTGAGCTCCCTTACAACGATCTCCCGCTGCTTCCACCAGCGGGAGATATCGAAACACGGAGCCTTCTCAAGGCTTGCATCGGTGCACGAACTGCATTGGCCGAGCTGAAGCAGGCAACAGCACTGATGCCAAATCCTACGGTGCTGATCAATGCCATTCCGATCCTAGAGGCGCAGGCCAGTTCTGAGATCGAGAACATCGTGACGACGACGGACGAATTGTTCCGCTACGCCGAAGATCAGGACAAGGCAAAAAAGCCTGCCACCAAGGAAGCATTGCGTTACCGCAGTGCGCTCTACGAGGGATTTCAGTCGCTACGGCAGCGGCCTTTGTGCACGGACACCGCTGTTGTCGTCTGCAGCCGTATCAAAGCGGTGCAAATGCAGATCCGTCGCGTGCCCGGGACTGCTCTGGCAAACGACCAAACCCAGCAGATCATCTACACCCCGCCGTTTGGCGAAACGCTGCTGCGCGACAAACTGGCCAACTGGGAACGCTTCATCCATGAAAACACCGACGTCGATCCATTGATTCGTATGGCTGTCGCGCACTATCAATTTGAAGCGATCCACCCGTTCACCGATGGCAATGGTCGCACGGGACGGGTGTTGAACCTGCTGATGCTGATCGAACAAAGGCTGCTCGACCTGCCTGTGCTCTATCTTTCCCGCTACATCATCCGCCATCGCAACGACTACTACCGCCTGCTATTGGATGTCACCCGGCATGGGCACTGGGCCGAATGGATCCACTACATGCTGAGCGCTGTTGCCGAGACGGCGGTCTGGACAACGGCCAAGATCCAGGCGATCCGCGAATTGGAGGCGCAGGCGCGCGACTATGTACGAGAGCATGCGTCCAAAGCCTACAGTCGCGAACTTGTTGAAGTGATCTTCAATCAGCCGTATTGCCGTATTCAAAATGTTATGGACGCAGTGAGCGTGACGCGCCAGACGGCTGCACGGCATCTCAAAGAGCTGGCAGATATCGGTGTGGTGCAGGAGCAGCGCCTGGGAAAAGAAAAGCTGTTCCTGCACCCGGCGTTTCTTCGCTTGCTGTCCAACGACGACAACCAGTTACCCGCTTACCGCGTGCCTACGCGGACTGTGGAACAGAATACATGACCAAAAAATACGACCATCTCGATCGCCAAACCTTGATAGGCCTATTGCAGCGGCGCGATGCCGAGCGCCAGCTGGGGTTGGTATGGGAGCGCGACGAGATCGAGGCCGACCAGGCACTCAATGACGATTTTGTCGCGTTTTCATTGGATGCTGATCTAAGCCATGGCGAAGCGCCATGGGACAACTTGATCATCGAAGGTGACAACTACGATGCATTGCGTGCGCTGCGCATGACGCATAAAGGCGCGATCCGCTGCATTTATATCGACCCTCCGTACAATACCGGTAATAAGGACTTCGTCTACAACGACCGTTTCGTCGACAAGACTCACCGTTTCCGTCACTCGCTGTGGCTGGAATTCATGTATCGGCGCCTGCAACTTGCTAAAGAGTTGTTGGCCGACGACGGGGTTATCGTTGTCAGTATTGATGACAATGAGGTGTTCCGGCTTGGGATGCTGATGGATCGGGTGTTTGGCGAGGATAACTTTGTTGCCAATGTTATCTGGCAAAAAGTTTATTCGCCTAAAAATACTGCGCAACACTTTTCTGATGACCATGAGTATCTTGTGGTTTATGCTAATAATCGCAGTCTTTGGCGGCCAATGCCGTTGCCGCGTAGCGCTGAGCAAGATCGCGCTTACAAAAATCCAGACAACGATCCTCGGGGCCCATGGAAGCCTAGTGATCTCTCGGCGCGAAATTTTTATGGCGCAGGAACCTATTCCATTACTTGTCCATCTGGTAGATATATTGAAGCCCCTCCGTCAGGAATGTACTGGCGAGTATCAGAAAAGAAGTTCAAGGAGCTTGATGGCGACAATCGAGTTTGGTGGGGAAAGGATGGCAACAATATCCCTGCAATAAAAAGATTTATTTCAGAAGTAAAGCAAGGTGTCGTGCCCCAAACGCTTTGGACATACGCAGAGGTTGGGCATACGCAGGATGCAAAAAAACAGCTTCTTGAAGTGTTGCAATTCGCTTCTTCAGGAGATGTCTTTTCTACACCGAAACCGGTGCAGCTGATGGAGCGGATACTACGCATCGCCAGCAAGCCGGGTGACACCGTCCTTGATTTTTTTGCAGGCTCGGGAACGTTTGCTCAGGCTGTTGCCACACTAAATGCTGAAGATGGCGGAAACCGTAAGTTCATTCTAGTTAGTAGTACCGAAGCAACCGAAGATACGCCTGACAAGAACCTCTGCCGCGATGTTTGCGCCGAGCGCGTGCGTCGCGTATTGGGTGGCTACACCAATACGAAAGGCCAACCAGTTGAGGGTCTGAGTGGCGGCTTTGCCTACTTGCGTGCCCGGCGTATCCCGAAGCATCGCTTGGCGCTCAAGTTAGACCACGCAGAGGTTTGGCACGCGCTCCAGTTATTGCATAGAAAACCGTTGTCTCACTGGCCTAGCGGCGGTTTTGCCAGCGATGACGAATTAGCCTATTTGGCGGATTTCCAGGCTGCACATATAGAGCAGTTACGTGAGTGGCTGCGGACCCGCACAGCGGCAGTCGCTGTCGTCTATACATGGTCGACGGAACGGCTTAACGGATTGCTTGGAGAAACAGCGGCCGACTTGTCTTTGCTGCCTTTACCGCACCACTTGCGCGAACGCTTCGGACGTTGATATGCCCATGCCATTGAAAGAGTTTCAGAACGTTATTTGCGACGGCATCGTCGCCCAGTTTGGTGAGGTGCGCGCGCTGTATCGACAGATCGCCGCCGCCACACCGGAACGCATCGATGAGGCACGCCGTAAAGACGCTGTCATCGTTCTGCAAGCGCCGACTGGCGCTGGCAAGACGCGTATGGCGATCGAGGTGATGCGCCGCGTGTCGGCCGAGGAACGAGTGTTGTGGTTCTGGTTCGCGCCCTTCACCGGGCTGGTCGAGCAATCGCGCAAAGTCCTGACTCATCAAGCGCCAGAGTTGGCGCTGCTGGACCTGGATGCGGATCGGCAATTGGATGCCGTGCATGGCGGCGGCGTGTTCGTTGTCACCTGGGCGTCGTTGGCGGCACGCAAGGCCGAGACTCGACGCGCGCGCCAGCGCAGCGATGCCGGCATGTCGATCGATGACGTGATCGCAATGGCGCGCGAGCAAGGCTTGCGCATCGGCTGTGTGGTGGACGAGGCGCATCACGGATTCCAGCGAGATACCCAAGCCCGGGCGTTCTTCTGCGATGTGCTGAAGCCCGATTACGCCCTGCTGATGACTGCCACGCCACGCGACGCCGATATGAAGGCCTTCGAGCGTGCGACCGGTTATTTCGTCGGGGAGCCGGCGGACTGGGCCTCCGTTAGCCGTGCCGACGCTGTGGATGCCGGCCTACTCAAGCGCGGCGTGCGGATGGTGCGGTTCATCGCCCGCGATGGGGATACCGCGCAGTTGGTAGATTTCGAGCATCTCGCACTGCGCGAGTGCGCACAAATGCATCGCACCATTCGCAAGACCTTGGCAGATGCGGATATTGCACTGACGCCATTGATGCTGGTGCAGGTGCCGGATGGCAAGGTTGCGCAGGAGGCAGCACGGACGTATCTGGTGGAGCAGCTGGGATTCGATGCGACCGCAGTGCGTGTACATACTGCCGCCGAACCTGACCCGGATCTCCTGTCGTTGGCGCAGGATCCCACGGTGGAAGTGCTGATCTTCAAGATGGCCGTAGCGCTAGGGTTCGATGCGCCGCGTGCATTCACCCTGGCAGCATTACGTGGTGCGCGCGACTCGGGTTTCGGGGTGCAAGTGATCGGCCGCATTATGCGCCGCCACACCCTGCTACAGGCGCAGACGGGTGTGCTGCCCGTTCTGGATCACGGATATGTGTTTCTGGCCAACTCCGAGTCGCAAGAAGGTTTGCTGCTAGCCGGTGCCCAGATCAACACGCTCACCACACAGGCACCTGAACTCGGGACGCAGACGGTTGTCACCATGATTGGTGATGGTGCCTCACTACAGGTGGCGCGTAGCGGAGAGCCTCTGAGCTTGCTGGTATCGCGCGCAGGGGTACACGTGTTGGACGCCGAAGCCGAGAGAGATACTGTCTCCTCGGCCGGCACTACGAGTGAGGTGGCTGATGCGCTGGTGGGGACCCCGTTCGCTGGGATGGCGAACGCAACCCAAGCCGCGCTGGAAATGTTTGGAGGCGAGGGTGCCTGGCCTGCGCGGGCCACCAGTGCCGCTGGTGCATTTGTGTTGGCTCAGGAGAGCATGTATCGATATCCGCGTCGTTCCGACGCCCCGGATCGCCTGCGTGGAGAACAGCTGCCGCCCGTGTCAGCTGATTTCGAGGCAGGCTTGGCCGCGCACGTCGATTTCTCACCGGAAGTGCTGGCCGATCGCCTGCGCGCCAGGGTGCAAGTCCAGCGCTTGGACACAGATCTTTTTGCTGGTCATCGGGTTGCAGAAGATGGAAGCGACCTTTGGGCCAATCTTTCGCCGCAAGCTGTCGCCGAAAAAGCCGAACAAATCCGATTGCGGTTGGTAGAGGCGAACGATCGCGAGCTCTACCTCAGGCTATTGGAACGTTTCGTTCGCGCGATCGAAGCGTCAGGCGCGGAAGTGCCTGAAGACGAAGAGTTGCAAATGCGCCAGTTGGACCTCTTGCTGGTGAGGCGCCCTCGGCTTCTGCGAGATGCATTCAAAAGCCTGCGTCAGGGCCAAGTGATCGATGTCGATGTGCTACTGCCGGCCGAGTTACTCAGCGATCAACCGCTGCGCTCCGTCAATCGCGGGCTTTATGGCGTCTTTCCATCTGGCTTGAACCAGGATGAGCTAGCCATTGCGGAGCGTCTGGATGCCAGTACTCAAGTGCGGTGGTGGCATCGCAATCAACCCAAATCAGGCATCGGTCTCTATCGCTGGGATGAGGGGGACGGCTTCTACCCTGATTTTGTGGTGTCTGTCGCAGAACGTTCCGCTCCAGGTATCGCACTGCTGGAGTTGAAGGGCGACCACCTGTGGGGAAAGCCCAGTGAGGTTGACAAGAGTGCGGCGACTCACCGCGAGTATGGCGCCGTTTTCATGGTGGGCCGTAAGCGCGGCGAGCGTGATTTCTTCTATCTACGTGAGTTGGGTGGGCGCCTGCAAAGCGCAGGGTCCTTTGATCTGGATAGGATGCGTTTTGCATGAATTATCCCGGCTATCCCTTCACCCCCAAGCGCCTTGAGGTGCGACCCGGCGTTGCGATGTCGTATCTGGACGAAGGCCCGCGCGATGGCGAGGTGGTCGTGATGCTGCACGGCAATCCGTCGTGGAGCTATTTGTGGCGGCATCTGGTGAGCGGCCTGTCCGATCGCTACCGCTGCATCGTGCCCGATCACATCGGCATGGGTTTGTCCGACAAGCCGGACAATGCGCCCGATGCGCAGCCGCGTTATGACTACACGCTGCAATCGCGCGTGGACGATCTGGACATCTTGTTGCGGCATCTGGGCATCACCGGGCCGGTCACGCTGGCAGTGCACGATTGGGGCGGCATGATCGGTTTCGGCTGGGCGTTGTCGCATCACGCGCAGGTCAAGCGGCTGGTCATCACCAACACGGCCGCGTTCCCGCTGCCGCCGGAAAAGCCGATGCCATGGCAGATTGCGATGGGCCGGCACTGGCGGCTGGGCGAGTGGTTCATCCGCACGTTCAATGCGTTTTCGTCCGGAGCTTCGTGGCTAGGCGTGTCGCGGCGGATGCCGGCAGAGGTACGTCGTGCGTATGTGGCGCCATACAACAACTGGCGCAATCGCATCTCCACCATCCGCTTCATGCAGGATATTCCGCTGTCGCCGGCTGACAAGGGCTGGTCGTTGCTGGAGCGCTCTGCGCAGGCGCTGCCTGCGTTCGCCGATCGCCCGGCCTTCATTGCCTGGGGCCTGCGCGACATTTGTTTCGACAAGCATTTCCTGGCCGGCTTTCGCAAGGCATTGCCACAGGCCGAAGTCACCGCATTCGACGATGCCAACCACTATGTGCTGGAAGACAAGCATGAGGTGTTGGTGCCGGCGATTCGCGCGTTTCTGGAGCGCAATCCGCTGTAACGCATCCACCGCAACTGCGTGCGGGGACGCGCCAGTTCACTGCACGCATTGACTGGAATGACTGCATCGAAATTCGATGCAGCGCACCGGTCATTTCGGTCATCTGCCTGCCGACGCTGTTGCCAGCACTAACGCCTGCTGTGCGACGCCGTTACACCGGCGGCAGCGGGTTGCGTTGCGCGTCGTCCACGCCGACCCAATCGGCATCGGTCAGTGCGTGCAGGCCATGCGCCAAACGCGATTTATCGCATTGCGCACTGCGCTGCCCGAATTCCAGCGAGGCCGGCACGGCCGCGCAGGACGAAGGGCGGCGGTCGTGGATGCTGCAGCGGCTGTAACGGCCAATGTCCGCGTCCAGCGCGATGCAGCGCGGCTGCGATTGCGAGGTGCCGCGCATCACCCGCTCATGCGTGCGTAGCGCCTCGGTCAGCTCGATCGGCACCCTGCCGCCCAATGCAGGATCGGCTTCGCTCCAATGGAAACTGACGCGGAAATAGGCGCAGCAGGCGCCGCAGGTAAGGCAGGGGTGTGCCATGGGATGCCGGGCCTGGCGCGGCGAAATCGCGTGGTAACCGCGGCATTTTGACCGAACCGCGTCGCGATACAAGTAGCGTGCTGCGGTGGGCGGTTAGCGATTCAGATGCGCTCTGCCACGCCTGGGTACGCACGCCCCGCCGGTGACGTCGCGTCGTGGCATGCGCTGCGAACCGTCGCAGCGGTTTGCTCGGCCACTGCCGCGCATCGATGCGTCACGGAGCCGCGCGATGATGAGCCGCGCGGTGGCTCCAGACCGCCTGCAGCCTGCAGGCGGCCGGCGTCATTGACGCATGAGTGATAATGCGCAGATGACCACCCTCTGCAATATCGCGGCCACCCTTCCGCAACTGGCGCGCGAGCGCCCGGACCACATCGCCATCCGCTGCCCGGGCGGTCGCGGCGCCAACGGGTTTGCCGCCTACGATGTGACCTTGAGCTATGCCGAGCTGGATGCGCGCAGCGATGCGATTGCCGCCGGCCTGGCACGCCACGGCATCGGGCGCGCCGCGCGTGCGGTGGTGATGGTGCGGCCGTCGCCGGAATTCTTCCTGCTGATGTTTGCCTTGTTCAAGGCGGGCGCGGTGCCGGTGCTGGTGGACCCCGGTATCGACAAACGTGCGCTCAAGCAGTGTCTGGACGAAGCGCAGCCGCAGGCATTTATCGGCATTGCGCTGGCGCAGCTGGCGCGTCGCCTGTTGCGCTGGGCGCGCTCGGCAAAGCAGATCGTCACCGTCGGCGGACCTTACGGCTGGGGCGGAGTCACGCTGGCGTGTGTAGAGCGCGATGGCGCCGGCGCAGGCAGCCAACTGGCCGACACCGCGCCCGACGATGTGGCGGCGATCCTGTTCACCAGTGGCTCGACCGGTGTGCCCAAGGGTGTGGTGTATCGCCACCGGCATTTCGTCGGCCAGATCGAATTGCTGCGCAATGCGTTCAACATGCAGCCCGGCGGGGTGGATTTACCGACCTTCCCGCCGTTTGCCTTGTTCGACCCGGCGCTGGGGCTGACCTCGGTGATTGCGGACATGGACCCGACGCGCCCGGGCAGCGCCGACCCGCGCAAGTTGCATGATGCGATCGCGCGCTTCGGCGTGACCCAGTTGTTCGGTTCGCCTGCCTTGATGCGCGTGCTGGCCGAGTATGGTCAGCCGCTTCCCAACGTGCGCCTGGCCACTTCGGCCGGTGCGCCGGTGCCGCCGGATGTGGTGGCGAAGATCCGCGCGCTGTTGCCGGCCGATGCGCAGTTCTGGACCCCGTACGGCGCCACCGAGTGCCTGCCGGTGGCCGCGATCGAGGGGCGCGCCCTGGAAGCGACGCGCAGCGCCACCGAAGCCGGTGGCGGCACCTGCGTGGGCCATGTGGTGCCGCCTAACCAGGTGCGCATCATCGCCATCGACGATGCGGCCATTGCCGACTGGAGCGGCGTGCGCGAGCTGGCGACGGGCGAGGTTGGCGAGATCACCGTTGCCGGCCCCACCGCCACCGACACCTATTTCAACCGCGATGCGGCCACGCGCATCGCCAAGATCCGCGAACGCTGCAGCGATGGCAGCGAGCGCATCGTGCACCGCATGGGCGATGTGGGGTATTTCGATGCCGAGGGACGCTTGTGGTTTTGTGGGCGCAAGACCCAGCGCGTGGAAACCACGCAAGGCCCGATGTATACCGAGCAGGTGGAGCAAATCTTCAATGCGTTACCGGGGATGGGGCGTAGCGCGCTGGTGGGCCTGGGCGAGATGGGCCAGCAGCGTCCGGTGCTGTGCTATGAACCGGACGCCTACGCCTGGATGTCCTGCCCGATGGAGCAGGAGGACTTCATGCAGCAGCTGCGCAGTACCGCTGCAGCGCATCCGCTCACCGCCGGCATCGCCGATTTCCTGTGCCATCCGGGCTTTCCGGTGGATATCCGCCATAACGCCAAGATCGGCCGCGAAACGCTGGCGGTGTGGGCAGCGCAGCAGCTGCAGAAGAGCGGCTGACCACAGGGAGCGCGCAGTGGTCAGGCAGGCGTGGATGGCAGACTCACAACGGTAGTGGACCAGTGGTACATGCCGATTAAAAAAGCCGTACTCGCCGCTTGACGTAAGCGCAGGCGTTGTGGGTCGCTCCTGTTCGTCGACGGCAGACTGCACGGCCGCGCGTCGACGAGCAGATCGCCAAGTCGGGTGTGGCCGGCTATGGTGTCGTCCCTCACAGGCGAGGTGTGGTGCGATGAAGGTATTGGTGACCGGTGGTGGCGGCTTTCTTGGCCAGGCGTTGTGCCGCGGCTTGCGCGCACGTGGGCACGAGGTGGTGAGCTTCCAGCGCGGCGGTTACCCGGTGTTGCAACGTCTGGGCGTGGGCCAGATCCGCGGCGACCTGGCCGACCCGCGAGCGGTGCAGCATGCCTTCGCCGGGATCGATGCGGTGTTCCACAATGCCGCCAAGGCCGGCGCATGGGGCAGCTACGAGAGCTATCACCAGGCCAATGTGGTGGGCACGCAGAACGTGATCGAGGCCTGTCGCGCCAATGGCGTGCCACGGCTGATCTATACCTCCACGCCCAGCGTCACCCATCGCGCCACCAACCCGGTGGAAGGACTCGGTGCCGATGAAGTGCCGTATGGCGACAATCTGCGCGCCGCCTACGCGGCGACCAAGGCCATTGCCGAGCGTGCAGTGCTGGCGGCCAACGACACCCAGTTGGCGACAGTGGCGTTGCGCCCGCGCCTGATCTGGGGGCCGGGCGACAATCACTTGTTGCCGCGCCTGGCAGCACGCGCGCGCGCCGGGCGGCTGCGCATGGTCGGTGATGGCAGCAATCTGGTCGACAGCACATATATCGACAACGCCGCGCAGGCGCATTTCGATGCGTTCGAGCACCTTGCCGTGGGCGCTGCCTGCGCAGGCAAGGCGTACTTCATTTCCAATGGCGAACCGTTGCCGATGCGCGAGTTGCTCAATCGTTTGCTGGCTGCGGTGGATGCGCCGGCAGTCAAGCGCTCGCTATCGTTCAAGACCGCCTACCGTATCGGTGCCGTGTGCGAAACGCTATGGCCACTGTTGCGTCTGCCAGCCGAAGTGCCGCTGACCCGTTTTCTGGTGGAACAGCTGTGTACCCCGCATTGGTACAGCATGGAGCCGGCACGTCGCGACTTCGGCTATGTACCGCGCATCAGCATCGAAGAAGGCCTGCAACGGCTGCGATCCTCATCTTCCAACAACATCGCCATCACCCGATAAAGACCGGTATATCCACAAGATACGTCTGCGCCGATTCGGCACGACAACTTTTGGATACCTTGCCATGCTGCATTACGCCATCATCTTTTTCGTCATCGCCATCATCGCTGCTGTGCTGGGCTTTAGCGGTATCGCCGGTGCGGCGACCAACATCGCCTGGATCCTGTTCGTGGTGTTCCTGATCCTGGCAGTGATCTCGATGTTCCGTCGCGGCAAGGTATAACGCTTAGAGCGGCCAACAAAACCCTTGAATTCTGT
>NZ_JFAQ01000228.1 GCF_001304695.1 Xanthomonas axonopodis | reverse complement strand
CTGCTTCATCGGCTTGCACCACCATCGCTGCGAAGCACTTATCCTCGCATCTTTGGAACTTGATCAGCGTTGCCTTAGGCCAACCGGTCAAACAGCGATGCCGTCCAGACGGCCACGGCTGGCGCTCGGAATCGGCGGGTGCCACTCGGTCATTGCGGTGCCGCGTGATGTCCACTCCCGCCTGGCACGGCTTGCTGCGTTTTTAGCTGCTAACGCGCCAGCCCCGTCGTGAGTGCGCGCGGCCGGGCACCTTGCGTACCTACCTGCAGTGTGGCGTCCGCGTCCAGCGTCAGCTCCAACGGCAATACCGCCAGCGCGAGGTTGCCGGCCACGCTCACCGCTGTGCCGATCGCGCTGCCGTCCGATGCGACGGCAGCGCCTGCATCCACTGCTGCATCCGTTTCGAGCAGCTGCAAAGCGCGCTTGGCCTTGCCCAGGAAGTGCGTCCGCGCCACGATCTCCTGGCCCGGGTAGCAGCCTTTCTTGACGCTGTACGCCTGCAGACGGTCCAACGCCAACTGCTGCGGCGTCCACTGTTCGCGCTGGCCCTCGACCAGGCGGGCGAGCCCCAGCTGCAGATCGGTCGTGCGCCACTGCGCATCTGCACTCGGCAGTTCGATAGGCGTCGCCAATGCATCCGGGTTGTAGAGCAATAACGTGCGCGGCAGCGCTGCGCTGCCCAGATCCAACTCGATACGCTGTGTTCCGATATCGGCTTGCGCGGCATACGCGTGCTCCGGCGCTGCGAAGCCGCCGTAGGCAAACAGCTCGGCAGTGCTGATTTTCAGCTTGCGGCGAAACACGAAGCGGCCAAGTTGCGCGGCGATCTCGGCCGCGTTGCCGTCCGGCAACAACATCAGCAAGTGTGCGTCGTCCTCACGCAGGAGTGCGAAGATGGCAATCACGCGCCCCTTCGCTGTCAGCCACGCGTTCCACTGCCACTGCCCAACCGCCAGCGCTTGTACGTCATTGGCAAATTGGGCATGCGCAAACGCCACTGCATCCGTACCGGCCAATCGGACGTATTGCATGTCGTGCAGGGAGCCAAAACCCTGCGGAATAAGATTCAGGTTGTCAGCCACGGAAGGGAAGGACTAAAATCGACAAGTTGTGAGAGCACTATGATAGGCCATCCAACCCCCACCCCAGCGCAGAATTCCGAGACGCAGCCTTCTTCTCAGGAGCATATTCCCGAGAAAAAGCCACTGCCGAAGGAGATTGGTGGGCGCGACGGCCCCGAGCCAACGCGCTACGGCGACTGGGAAAAAAATGGACGCTGCATCGATTTTTGAGCAGCTTTTAGCCACAGCGGCCTAGTGCCGCCCAGCCGAGAAAACGAGCCCAGCGAATGGCGACCCGCGAACGTCCTCTCTCCCCGCATCTCCAGGTTTACCGCTGGCAGATACAGATGGTGACCTCGATTCTTAATCGAGCCACCGGCATCGTACTGTCCGTCGGCGCACTGGGAATTGCCGCTGCCTTGCTCACATTGATGCTTGGCCCCGACCATTGGAATTGTTTCCGCGATCAGGCTGCAACCTGGTATGGGCAGGTGTTCCTGTTCGGCTGGACTTGGTCTTTCGCCTTCCATCTGTTCGGTGGGTTGCGCCACATTCTGCAGGACTTCGGCCAGGGCTACGCCGTGCGCTCGTTCGTTAGCCTTGGCTGGCTGTCGGTGGTGCTGAGCCTGATGCTCACTGCCGCGATCTGGGCTTACGTCTTGTTGTCTGGAGGTGCCGCATGAGCCGCTACCGTACCCCGCTGAAAAACGTGCGAGGCCTGGGGGCTGCCAAGACCGGCACAGAGCATTTCGTAGTCCAGCGCCTGACCGCCACCGCTCTGGTGCCGTTGTCGATCTGGTTTCTGATCTTCGTGCTGAGCCTGGTCGGTGCCGATCATGCGACCGCCAGCGCCGCGGTTGCCAAACCGTGGAACGCGATTCTGTTGGTCGGCTTCCTGATCACCTCATTTTGGCATGCGCAACTGGGCATGCAGGTGGTACTGGAAGATTACGTGCACAACTCGCTGCTCGCGCTTGCGGCGCAAACCATCGTGCGCTTCGTTGCCGTCCTGGGCGCCATCGTCAGCGTGTTTGCCGTGGCGCGTATCGCGCTGGGCATGAGCTGAGTCGTCAGCGACCAAACAGGAACTCATAATTCGATGTCCGCTTACAAGATCTCAGAACACAAGTACGACATGGTCGTGGTGGGCGCCGGTGGCGCCGGCCTGCGCGCCACGTTCGGCCTGGCCCAGAAGGGCCTGCAGACGGTCTGCCTGACCAAGGTCTTCCCGACCCGTTCGCACACCGTGGCAGCGCAGGGCGGTATTTCCGCAGCGCTGGGCAACATGGGCGAAGACGACTGGCGTTACCACTTTTACGACACCATCAAGGGCTCCGATTGGCTGGGCGATCAGGACGCGATCGAGTACATGTGTCGCGAAGCGATTCCGGCCATTATCGAACTCGAGCACTACGGTGTGCCGTTCTCGCGGACCGAAGAGGGCAAGATCTACCAGCGCCCGTTCGGCGGCATGACCACCAAGTACGGTGAAGGCCCGTCCGCGCAGCGTACCTGCGCCGCAGCTGATCGTACCGGCCACGCCATGCTGCATACGTTGTATCAGCAGTCGCTGGCACACAACGCTCGCTTCATGATCGAATACTTCGCGCTCGATCTGATCTTTGACGAAGAAGGCGTTTGCCGTGGTGTGCTCGCACTGGACATGGCCGAAGGCTCGCTGCATCTGTTCCGCGCCCACGGCGTGGTGCTGGCGACCGGCGGTTACGGCCGTGCCTACTTCAGCGCCACCTCCGCCCACACCTGTACCGGTGACGGCGGCGGCCTGGTGATGCGTGCGGGCCTGCCCGTGCAGGATATGGAATTCGTGCAATTCCACCCCACCGGCATCTACGGTGCGGGTTGCCTGATCACCGAGGGCGTGCGCGGCGAAGGCGGCATCCTGCGCAACAGCAATGGCGAGCGCTTCATGGAACGCTATGCACCGCATTACAAGGATCTGGCCTCGCGCGACGTGGTGTCGCGTTCGATGACGGTGGAAATCCGCGAGGGCCGCGGCGTGGGCGAGCACAAGGACCACATCCTGCTCGACCTGACCCACCTTGGGCCGGAGGTGATCAACGAAAAGTTGCCCGGCATCGCCGAAAGCGCACACATCTTTGCCGGTGTGGACGTCACCAAGCAGCCGATCCCGGTGCTGCCGACCGTGCACTACAACATGGGCGGCATTCCGACCAACTTCTACGGCGAGGTCGTGCGCAAGCAGGGCGACGATGCGGATGCAGTGGTGCCGGGCCTGTACGCCATCGGCGAGGCTGCATGCGTCTCGGTCCACGGTGCAAACCGTCTGGGTTCGAACTCACTGCTGGATCTTGTGGTGTTCGGCCGCGCGGTCGCCAACCGCTGCGCCGAGACGGTCAAGCCGAATCAGCCGCACAAGACCCTGCCGTCCGATGCCTGCGACAAGGCCTTGGGCTTGCTGGACAAGCTGCGTCACGCCAACGGCTCCACGCCGACGGCCGTGATCCGCGACAACATGCAGCGCACCATGCAGTCGGACGCCGCGGTGTTCCGCACCAGCAAGACGCTGAAGGAAGGCGTGGACAAGATGGCCGAGATCTTCGCCACCTTCGAGGACGTCAAGGTGTCGGACCGCTCGCTGGTGTGGAATTCGGACCTGATCGAGACCTACGAATTGAACAATCTGCTGCTCAACGCAGTGGCGACGATCAATTCGGCAGAGCAGCGTAAGGAAAGTCGCGGCGCGCATTCGCACGAGGACTTCCCGGACCGCGACGACGTCAACTGGCAGAAGCACACGCTGGTGACTGTCGACGACAAGGGCAAGTGCGAATTCGATTACCGCCCTGTGCACATGTACACGCTGAGCAAGGATGTGGACGTGGTCCCGCCGAAGCCGCGCGTTTACTGATCGATGCGCATGCAGCGACCCACCGTTGCCTTGTCATTGCTCGCCATCGCCTCTGCGCGTGGCAGCGAGTCGGTGCAGCAGTTTCGTCGTCGCATGACGCTGGAGCAGCGCCGGCAGATGGCCGGCCGCTGCGCGACTGCTTCGGCAGTGGCATCCGTCATCTTTACCTTCATGCGCACGGTGCGGTTGTCGTCCGCACCGCGCATCGCCTGAGCCAACGAGAGCAGCTATGGCAGAGTTCACCCTCCCCAAGAATTCAAAGATCGGCAAGGGCAAGCATTACCCTGCAAAGGGCGCCAAGAACACGCGCACTTTCAAGGTCTACCGCTGGGATCCGGATGTCGACGCCAATCCGCGCACCGACAGTTACGAGATCGATCTGGATAAATGCGGTCCGATGGTCCTGGACGCGCTGATCAAGATCAAGAACGAGATCGACCCGACACTGGCGTTCCGTCGCTCCTGCCGCGAGGGCATCTGCGGCTCGTGCGCGATGAACATCGATGGCACCAATACGCTGGCCTGCACCAAGGCGATTGCCGCCTGCGGCAAGTCCGAGGTGCCGATCTATCCGCTGCCGCACATGAGCGTGATCAAGGACCTGGTGCCGGATCTGACGCATTTCTACGCGCAGTACGCGTCGATCAAGCCGTGGATCCGCACTCAGACGCCGCCGCCTGATCGCGAACGCCTGCAGTCGCCGGAAGACCGCCGCAAGCTCGACGGGTTGTACGAATGCATCCTGTGCGCGTGCTGCTCGACCAGTTGCCCGAGCTATTGGTGGAATGGCGAGCGGTATCTGGGCCCGGCCATCCTGCTGCAGGCCTATCGCTGGATCATCGATTCGCGCGACGAAGACACCGGTGCGCGCCTGGACGATCTGGAAGACCCGTTCAAGCTGTATCGCTGCCACACCATCATGAACTGCGCACGGACCTGCCCGAAGGGCTTGAACCCGGCGTTGGCGATCGCCGAAATCAAGAAGCTGATGATGGCGCGTCGCGCCTGATCGCATGGCATTGATTCCCCTCCACGGGGATGTGGTTCGCAGCGGCACCGGCCCTTGGGTCAGGTGCCGCTGCCGTTTTCGGCCCGCCATGCGGTGCGGTGGAGAGTGAGATGGACGAACAAACCCTGCTGAAAAAATTGCGCTGGCGTTGCCGGCGCGGCATGCGCGAACTCGATCAATTGTTCGGGCGCTACCTTGATCAACGCTGGGCGCAGGCTCCCGACGTCGAGCGCGCGGTTTTCCTACAGCTACTGGATTGCGAAGACGATAAGTTGTGGCGCTGGTTCATGGGATACGAGGCTTGCCCCGATGCCGCCAACGCCGCACTCATCGCCGATATTCGCGCCTTGCCGGCTTGAGTGGCGCCCCTCGCGCTGGCTGATTTGCGCGTTGAGCGTGTTGCTGGCGCTCGCCGTTTGGGCGGTGTGGCGTAGTGGCGTACCACCGTGGCTGGCCGTGTTGTTGTCTGCGTACTCGCTGCTTGCAGGCGGGCGGGCAGTGCGCCAGCTGTTGCGTTCGCCAGTGAGGCAGTTATTGGTGCCATGGGCGGAAACGCCCGCCAGCATTGACGGTGTGCAGGTGGAAGGGCTGCGGGTAAGCTGGCGCGGGCCGCTTGCGGTGGTGTCTTGGCGGCGAGCGGATGGCCGGCGCGAGCGCCTGCATTTCTGGCCGGACACCTTGCCGGCGCCGCAACGACGTGAACTGCGTCTGGCCGCTCAAGCCCACGCCATTTCGTCCGGGCGGCCGCTAGTGGCACCATAGCGTCCCTTTCCCGGTTGAACCGCATGTTCAAACCTATCCCGGTTGCCATCGGCTTGCGCTATCTGCGTGCCAAGCGGCGCAATGGTTTCATTTCGTTTATCTCGATGGCGTCGATCCTGGGCATCGCCCTGGGCGTGACCGTGCTGATCACCACGCTTGCCGTGATGAGCGGTTTCCAGAAGGAAATCCGCGACCGCCTATTGCAGATGGCTGCCCACGCGACCGTCAGTGCAGAGGGCGCGCCGATGCGCGATTGGCAGCATGCGGTCGAGGTCGCCATGTCCGATCCGCGCGTGGCCGGCGCAGCGCCGTATATCGAAACCGAATCCTTGTTGCAGGGCCCACGCAAGCAGCCGGCCATCGTGCGCGGCGTGATCCCTGCCGAAGAAGGCAAGGTGTCGGTGCTGGCCAAAAAGATGCAGCAGGGCTCGGTCGACAGCCTGACGCCAGGGTCGTACAACATCGTCATCGGCAAGGAGTTGGCGGTGTGGCTTGGCGTGGATGTCGGCGACAGCATCGTCGTGTTGCTCAGCGACACCCAGGCGACGCCGCTGGGCGCGATGCCGCGACTCAAGCGCTTTACCGTGAGCGGTATTTTCGAGGCCGGATACAACGAAATCGACCGCGGTCTCGCCGTGGTGAATATGCAGGACCTGGCGCGCGTGCTGCGCATGGACGGCGTCACCGGCGTGCGTCTGCGCCTGCATGACATGGATCAGGCCTGGCCGGTGGCGCGCGATCTGGCGGTGAAGTTGCACGGCCCGTACCGGGTCAGCGACTGGACCCAGGAAAACGCCAACCTGTATCACTCCTTGAAGATGGAAAAGACCGTGATGGGCATCCTGCTGTCGCTGATCGTAGCGATGGGGGCGTTCAACCTGGTGTCCTCGCAGGTGATGCTGGTGACCGATAAACAGGCCGATATCGCCATCTTGCGCACGCTCGGGCTGTCGCCAGGCGGGGTGATGCAGGTGTTCATGGTGCAGGGCTCGTTGATCGGCTTCATGGGGACCTTCATGGGTGTGATCGGCGGCATCGTGCTGACGCTCAACCTTGAGCGCATCCTCGGCGTGATCGAAGCGATTTTCAGCGTCAAGCTGCTACCCGAAGATGTGTACTACATCACCGGCCTGCCGACCGATATGCAGACCCAGGACGTGGTGGTGATCACCGTGGTGGCATTGGTGATGAGTTTCCTGGCGACCTTGTATCCGGCGTGGCGCGCCTCGCGCACCCAGCCGGCGGAGGCACTGCGTTATGAATGAGGTCCGGGAAACGGTCGTGCAACGAACAGAACAGGCAACTGCAGTGATCCGCGCCGAAGCACTGGCCAAGACGTACGCCGAAGGCAAGATGCGCACGCCGGTATTCGATGGCCTGAACCTGTCGGTGGCCACCGGCGAAACCGTGGCGATCGTCGGCGCCTCCGGCGCCGGCAAGAGCACCTTGCTGCATCTGCTCGGCGGGCTGGATATTCCCACCTCCGGCGAAGTGTATGTGGCCGGCGAGCGCATGTCGGCGCTGTCCGACGCGCAGCGCGGCAAGCTGCGTAACCAGGCGCTTGGCTTCGTCTACCAGTTCCATCACCTGCTGCCGGAATTCACCGCGTTGGAGAACGTGATGATGCCGGTGCTGTTGTCCGGCAAGGATGTGGCCGTTGCCAAAAGTCAGGCCCTGCAACTGCTGGAGTCGGTCGGGCTTGGGCATCGCGTCGAACACAAGCCCAGCGAACTGTCCGGCGGCGAGCGTCAGCGCTGTGCAGTAGCGCGTGCACTGGTCAACAAGCCGGGCTGCGTGTTGGGCGACGAGCCCACCGGCAATCTTGACGAAAAGACTGCGGGCACCGTGTTTGAGCTGATGCTCGAGCTCAACCGCGCCCAGCGCACCAGCCTGGTGCTGGTGACGCACGACCGCGGCTTGGCACGGCGCCTGGACCGCGTGCTGGAGCTGCACCAGGGCAAGCTGCGCGAATTGGCGCCGTCTGCGGTGTAAGCGCGTGGCGACGCGGTCGGGCGGCAAGACCGATCACGTTGCGCTGCGTATGAGCCTGGAATCTTCGGCGGGAGCAAATGCTGCATTTGCCGGGAAAGGCTGTCGCATTTTGCAGCGTCGTCGCAGCACTCGATCGCATGCAGCCCGACTGCAAGGGCACATGCCGCATGTTCGCCGCAGGCCAATGCAGCCTGCAGCGATGCCACAGCATCGGTCAAGGAATGATGTGCAGCGCCCGCAGGCGGGTAAACAGTTCGAAGAACGAGGCGCGGCTGTCGTAGAAGTCGAGGAAACCCAGTTCGCGGCTCTTGGTCATGTCGTTGACGCACTCGATCTCGCGGCCTAGGTCGGCATCGGTATGCCACCAGGATGCAAGCCGATTGACGTCGGACTCTACCAACGTGTGTTGCGCGGCCACCTCAGCCCAAAGGGCAGGTGCGGTCTGGCTCATGCGTGGCTCCAGCGGTTCCGGCACGGCGGGGCAGGGCGCAGCGTCGAGTTCGAAGAACTTCGCAATCTCACCCCACATCCAGCGCCAGCGGAACACATCACCATTGACGGTGTTGAAGGCCTGATTGCGCGCCGCGGGGCTAAGCCCGGCCCAGGCCAGTTGGCGGCCAAGCAGCCCGGCATCGGTGAGGTCAGTGAGGCTGTTCCACTGCGCTTGCGACCCTGGGAACACGAACGGCTGCCCGGTGTGCTTGCACAGTGATGCATACACCGCCAGCGTCACGCCCATGTTCATGGCGTTGCTGCCGTTGGCCATGCCGATCATGGTGTGCGAGCGATGCACGCTCCAGCCGAAGCCATGCTGCTCGGCATGCGCAAACAGCAGGTCTTCCAGCGTGTAGTAGAAGTTTTCGCCCGGCTGGCGTGGCTCGCTTTCGCGAAACGGCGTCTCGGCCTTGCCGCTGCCGTAATTTTCGAACGCGCCCAGGTAGTGCTTGGTGCCGGTGACAAGCGCCATGTGCTGCAGCGGCGCATCGCTGAGCGCATCGCAAAGGTGCCGCATCATCGCGCCATTGGCCTGGACGTTCTCGCGCTCGGTATCGCGACGTGTCCAGGTGCAGAAGAACACGTGGGTAATCGGTAGACCACGCAACGCGGTGTTCGTGCTCTGGGCATCCAGCAAATCTGCCGCCACCGGAATGACACCGTCGTGGGGGAGTAGCCGACGTGCAAGGCCGTACACGGTCCAGCCGTCGGCGAGCAGCACGTTGGCAAGGTTGTAACCGGAGACGCCGGTCACACCGACGATCAATGCAATGCCTTTACGCATGGGGGATGCTCCTGAAAAACGGATTTCACCATAGTCGCGACACCATGAAATCTGGGCGAACGCTGGGCCAGAGGGCGTGCCGCGCCCTTGATCGCTCGATGTGCTGCGGCATGCGTATTCACCCGTGCACTTTCCACGCACCGCGCCAAGCGGTTGCGGTCTGCCGCAGTCCTTCTTTCGTATTCGCAATCAGCGACTGCCGCGGCAGTGTTCTTCCTACCCAGACCTGCGCAGATCTCCGCTGTGCGTGGAAGGTGTCGCGATCTAAGGTGAAGACGTTGATCGATAGGGTCCAGGATGGCGACCGACAGCATGGAGGTGTCAGCGCAGGCAGCGCCGCCGCAGATGGGATCGGCCGTGGTCGTTGCGGCCGCGTTATTGCTGGGCGTGGTGGCGTGCGCCTGGTCGCCCACACTGCTGCCGCGCATGCTTTACGCCGGCTGCGTGGGTGTTGCGTTGCTGGGCAGCGGCGCGACGGTGAGGTTGCGCCCGCGCAGGAGCGCGCGATTGTTGGCCGGTGCCGTGGCACTCTTTGGATTCGGAACGATGGGGTAGCAGGTGACCGATGCCCTGCAGGCGCAATTGCTTCCGCAGGATGAAACACGCGATGTCACCGTGCGCGGACAGATTGTCGGGCTACCGACCGCCGAGCAACGCCGTACCCGCTTTCAGCTGCGCGTGGACGAAGCTCCGGCGCAGCCTGTGGCACTGCGCGGGAAGCTCCTGCAGCTGGCCTGGTACGACGACTTTGGCGCCGAGCGCATCGGCCCACGCGCAGCGCTACATGCAGGTGCGCGCTGGCACCTGCGGCTCAAGCTGCGTGCGCCACGCGGCTTGCGCAATCCCGGAGGCTTCGATGCCGAACGCCAGGCACTGGCGCAGCGCATCGCTGCAACGGGCTATGTGCGCATTCCCGCAACCGCACGCCAGACCGTACCGCCGCAGGGCGTGGATGCGTGGCGCGAACGGATGTCGCAACGCATCGCCGAGCGTGTCGGCGGCCCCTCTGCGCCGTACCTGCGGGCGCTCGCGCTTGGAGACACACGGGGGCTGGACGATACGGCATGGGCAACCTTGCGCGCGACCGGGCTCAGCCATCTGATCGCCATCTCTGGATTTCATGTCGGGCTGGTCGGGGCATTCTTCGCACTGCTGATCGCTGGCATATGGCGCTGGCAGCCGCGACTGGGCACATTCATGCCGCGTCTGCATGCGGCATCGATTGCCGCGTTATTCGGCGCTGCGGCCTATGCGCTATTGGCTGGCCTGGCGCTGCCGACGGTACGCACCGTGTTGATGATTGCGGTGGTGGCTTTTGCCAGGGTGCTGAGGAGACGCGCCTCGACCGCGCACATTCTCTCGCTCGCCTTGTTGGCGGTGTTGCTGTGGGATCCGCTCAGCGTGCTGGTGGCTGGCTTCTGGCTCAGCTTCGCCGGCGTGGCATGGCTGGTCTGGTGCCTGCCGTCCGACGATCGCGCCATCGTGCGCGGCTTCCTGTCCGCACAGACCGTGGCCACCATTGGCCTGCTGCCATTGACGGTCAGCCTGTTTGGGCAGGCGTCGCTGGTCGGGCCATTCGCCAATTTGGTCGCCATTCCGTGGTGGACTTTCGTGGTGGTGCCGCTGTGCCTGTTGGGGACCGCCCTCGAAGCGATTTACCCAGGTACCGGCGTGTGGGCGTGGCAGCTTGCGGGTTGGTGCTTTGAGCTGACCTGGCCGGGGTTCGTCTGGCTCGGGCAGACCGCGGTGGCGTTGTGGTGGGTGCCCGAGTCCGATGGGGTTGCCCTGATTGCCGCCTTGCTCGGCGCGTTCTGGCTGTTGCTGCCGCGCGCGACGCCGGGTAAATCGTTGGCGGCGCTGCTGTGGTTGCCGCTGCTCTGGCCGGATCGCGAGCTACCCGCCGCAGGCGAGGCGGAAGTGCAGGTGCTGGATGTGGGCCAGGGCTTGGCGGTGCTGGTGCGCACGCAACGCCATGCGCTGTTGTTCGATACCGGGCCGGCGGTACGCGACGGGTTCGATGCCGGCGAGCGCGTCGTGCTGCCGGCGTTGCGCGCACTTGGTGTGCGCCGGCTGGACGCCATCGTGCTCAGCCATGCCGACGCCGATCATGCCGGTGGCTATGCCGCGGTCCGCACGGGGCTGCCGGTGGCACGCACCGCTGCGCCACCGGATGCGCCGCTGGACGTCACCGCACGCTGCCGCGCCGGGCAGCAGTGGGAGTGGGACGGTGTGCGCTTCCGCTTCCTGCATCCCGACGTCGGTTTTCCTTACCTGCGCAATCAATCCAGCTGCGTGCTGCGGGTCGAGACCGCGCATGCGAGCGCACTATTGCCGGGCGATATTGGCGAAATCGTCGAGCGTCGCCTGCTGCGCGGGCACGCCGCGGACCTGCGTGCCGACCTGGTGATCGTCCCGCACCACGGCAGCGTCGACGGCTCGCAAGCCGAGTTCATCGCCGCGACCGGTGCACGTTTGGCGCTGGTGTCGTCCGGCCATGGCAACAGATTTGGGCATCCGCGCGCCGAGGCCGTGCAACGCTGGCAGTCAAGCGGGGCAGAGGTGTTGGATACCGCCCAGGCAGGCGCGATCCGGGTTTGGCTCGGTGTCGCGGGCCTGCAACTGCGCGAGCGCCGGCGCTGGCAGCCGCGGCTATGGGATGCTGCGGAACGGCGGCGGTCGGCTGCTATCCTATCGGTCAGCGAACAGGCGGCCACGTTGCCGGAGGAATCGAATCGTGTTGGAGCTGGTCAAGGCAGGCGGTTGGCCGATGGTGCCGTTGCTGTTGCTGGGCGTGATCGCCCTGGCGATCGTGCTGGAGCGTCTGTGGAGCCTGCGCCGCAATGAGGTGACACCGCCGGGCCTGGGTGAAGAAGTGCGCAATTGGGCCGCTCGCGGCAACCTGGATCCCACCCACATCGAGTCGCTGCGCCGCAATTCGCCGTTGGGCGCCTTGCTGGCCGCCGCGCTGGACGTGCGCGGCCGCCCGCGTGACGTGATTCGTGAACGTATCGAAGACACAGGCCGGCATGTGATGCATCGCATGGAGCGCTATCTGAATGCGTTAGGCACGATCGCATCGGCCGGGCCGTTGTTGGGTCTGCTTGGTACTGTGGTTGGCATGATCCAGATGTTCTTGGGCATCCTCGATCACGGCGTAGGCGATGTGAATCAGCTAGCCGGCGGTATCGGCAAGGCGCTGGTGTGCACTGCCACCGGCATGATCATCGCTGTTCCGGCATTGATGGCACATCGCTTCTTCAAGGGGCGCATCGCCGGTTACATCATCGAGATGGAGCAGGAAGCCACCTTGTTGCTGGACACCATGGATGGCCGAGTCGTGCCTGCAGCCGTCGCGCCGGCTGCAGCGGGCGCCAAGCCTGTCACGGCGAAGGGCTGACGGATGCGCATCGGCAACGACCGAAGCCAGGACGAGCCGCATATCGACCTGGTGCCATTGGTTGACGTCATCCTCGTCCTCATCATCTTTTTCGTGGTGACCACAACCTTCGACGCACGCTCCACGCTGCAATTGCAGTTGCCGACCGCCAGCGACCAGCACACGAGTGCGCCGCCGCGTTCGTTGAGAGTGCTGGTCAATGCCGATGGGCGTTATTTCATCAACGATCGGGAAGTGCTGCGCTCGGATGTGGATTCGCTCAAGCAGACCATTGCCCAGATTGCCGGCGATGACCGCGAACAGACCGTGCTGATGCGCGCCGATGCGCGGACCCCTTACCAGGCCGTGGTGACCGCGCAGGATGCGCTGGGCCAGCTCGGCTTCCGGCGCATCGCCATCGCCACCGCGCCTCCGGCCAGCGCCATCAGTACGACCGGCAAGACAAGCACCAACGGAACCCGCCAGTGACCCTCTCCACCGCGCGCCCGGCGCCAGTGTCTTCCTGGCGCACGTACCGTCGCCTGCTGGCATTCGCCAAGCCGTATCGCTTGTTGCTGGTGGCCGCGCTGATCGCCGCGTTGATCGAAGCGGCCGGCACCACCGGGTTTCTGGCGTTGATGAAGCCGATCACCGACGAGACCTTCATTTACAAGAACGCCGAGGTCAGCCGCTGGCTACCGGTGCAGATCATCCTGCTGTTTGTGGTGCGCGGCGTCGCCGGCTACATCACCGACATGGCGATGGGCAAATCCGCACGCAGCATTGCGCGCGATCTGCGTATCAAGGTGATGGCCAAGTATCTGCGGCTGCCCGGCTCACGCTTCGATTCGGAGCCGGTGCCGTCGATGCTGATACGCCTGGGCTCGGACTCGGACCAGGTGGCGCAGGCCGCAGTGGATGCGGTCAAGGTCATGATCCAGCAATCGCTGCAGGTGATCGGTGCGCTGGCATTGATGCTGTGGCATAGCTGGCAGGTGACATTGACCATCCTGGTGCTCGCCCCGGTGCTGGCCTGGGTGATGGACAAGGTGGCGCGGCGCTACCGGCGTATCAGCCACAGCATCCAGGAAAGCGGGGCGCAGCTGCTGCAGGCCGCCGACCAGACCTTGTCCAGCCATCAGGAGGTCAAGATCTACGGGGCCCAGCAGACCGAAATGGAGCGCTATGGCGCGCTCGCCAATCGCAACCTGCGCCTGGCGATGAAGGTTGAATCCACCCGCGGCATTTCCACGGCCACCGTGCAGATGATCGGCGCGATCGGCTTGTCGGCACTGCTCTTCGTGGCCGGTGCACAGGCCTTGGCCGGGCGCCTGACGGCCGGCGATTTCGTCGTGCTGATGACCTCGATGCTGACGATCATTCCTGGCCTCAAGCAGCTGACCAATGTGCAGAACATGGTGCAGCGCGGCCTGGCATCGGCCGAGCGTCTGTTTTCGGTGCTCGACAGCCCGGACGAGCCGGATCATGGGACCTTGCCGCTGACGCGTGCCAAGGGCTTGATCGAATTTCGCGATGTCACCGCGCGCTACCCGGGCCAGGTCAATCCGGCGCTGGCCGATGTCAGTTTTGTCGCGCAACCGGGCACCGTCACTGCCATCGTCGGGCGCTCCGGGAGCGGCAAATCCAGTCTTATCAAGTTGATTCCGCGTTTTTACGAAGCCGAGGCCGGGCAGATCCTGCTCGACGGTCATCCGGTGCAGGCATACGCCTTGGCGGATCTGCGCAGGCAGATCGCGCTGGTGGGCCAGCAGGTGATGTTGTTCGACGGCAGCATCGCCGACAACGTGGCATTCGGCGAAATGCGCAACGCCGATGCCAGCCAGCTGGAGCGCGCGATCCTGGGTGCCAATGCAATGGAATTTGTCGCGCAACTGCCCGAAGGCCTGCAGTCGCATGTCGGCACCAAGGGTGGGCGTCTGTCCGGCGGCCAGTGCCAGCGTCTGGCGATCGCACGCGCCATGCTCAAGGATGCGCCGGTCCTGATTCTGGACGAGGCCACCGCAGCGCTGGACAACGAATCCGAGCGCTTGGTGCAGGACGCACTGCACAAGCTGATGCCGGACCGCACCACGCTGGTGATCGCGCATCGCCTGTCCACCATCGAGCATGCCGATCAGGTGCTGGTGATGGACCAGGGCCGGATCGTCGAGCGCGGTACGCATCACCAACTGCTGGCGCAGGGCGGCTTGTATTCGCACTTGCACGGCATGCAATTCCGCGAACGCCAGGCATGAGCAAGCACGGCACCCGCACCCCGGGCTACTGGTACGACAACACGCCGATCCCGTTGCCGGCGCGCATCCTGGCGCCGGTCTACGGCGCGGCGATCGCATTGCGACGGGCGCTGTATCGCCGCGGTTGGCGCAGGCGCCACGGGGTACCGGTGCCGGTGATCGTGGTCGGCAATGTCACCGCAGGCGGCACTGGCAAGACGCCGCTGACGATTGCATTGGTCGCAAAGCTGCAGGAAGCCGGCTGGACGCCTGGCGTCGCCAGCCGTGGCTACGGCCGCGATGACGCCGGTGCCGCACGCTGGGTCGAAGCGGACACCCTGGTGGCGCTCGGCGGCGATGAGCCGGTGTTGATCGCTTGGAAGACCGGCGCGCGCGTGCGTGTCGACAGCGACCGGCTCGCTGCTGCACGGGCGCTGGTCGAGGCGGGCTGCGACATCGTGATCTGCGACGACGGGCTGCAGCATTACCGTCTGGCGCGCGATGTCGAAATCGAAGTGGTCGATGGACAGCGGCGCTACGGCAATGGACGCCTGCTGCCTGCTGGGCCGTTGCGCGAACCGGCCGCGCGGGCGCGCGATTGCGATTTCCGCGTGGTCAATCTCGGCCAGGCCAGTGCGACTGCCGCACCGCAGGTGCCCGATGATGCCGGTTTCGGCGAGTGGCAGATGCGTCTGAGCATCGACAGCGTGCAGCCGATGGATGGCAAGCGTGCGCAGCCCTTGAGCATGCTTGCAGGGCAGCGCGTGCATGCGGTGGCGGGCATCGCGCATCCGGAGCGTTTCTTCGCCATGCTGCGCGCGCGCGGTATTGGCGTTGTGCCGCACGCGTTTCCGGACCATCACGTCTATCGCGCCGCGGATTTCAGCTTCGGAAGCCGCCTGCCGGTGCTGATGACCGAAAAGGACGCGGTGAAATGCCGTCCGTTCGCCGACGAGTGGCTGTATAGCGTGCCATTGAAGGCGGAGCTTCCGGCCGCGTTCTGGGTGAGTCTGCTGGACCGCTTGAACAAATTGGCCAGCCGGCAGGGCGTGTAAGTGCGTCATCGGCCGTGGTGAGCTTGTAGCTGGACGCTGTCGGCCAACCATCGCGAGCCAGGCGTTGAATACGCTCTCGCGTCTGTAATGGGGCATCCATGCTGCATGAAGTCTCGCAGTGCTCGGGCAACGGTCTACCCGGAAATATGGGTGCGCATGGCTGCAAGCAGCGCATGCAAAGGTGTTCTAAGTGCTGATGTCGTGCAGCGCAGCGCCGACGAATACCGCGACCTCGTTCAATCACACATCGGCATCAAACGATTCGGTTCTCCCGTTTCTCCACTTCTTACTGTCTCCAGAGCGCGCACGTATGACACCCACCACGCCTGCCGATTTCGTCGTCGCCATTCCCGCCCGTTACGCCTCCACGCGGCTGCCGGGTAAACCGCTACAACGAATCGGCGATCGCCCGATGATCCAGCATGTGGCCGAGCGTGCTTTGCTGGCGGGTGCGCGCGAGGTGTGGGTGGCCACCGACGACACGCGTATCGCCGCGGCGATCGAGCATCTGCCCGGAGTGCATGTGGCGATGACCGGCACCGCGCATCTTTCAGGCACCGACCGCCTTGCCGAATGCGCACGCATTGCCGGCTGGGACGAGCAGACCTGCGTGGTCAATCTGCAAGGCGACGAACCGTTTGCGCCGGCTGCAGGCATCCGCGCCGTGGCAGATCTGCTGCAGCATTCCGGTGCCCAGATGGCCACGCTGGCCGCGCCGGTGGACAACGCGCACGACCTGTTCGATCCCAACGTGGTGAAGCTAGTGCGCACAGCCAGCGGCGATGCGCTGTATTTCAGCCGTGCGCCGATTCCCTGGCACCGCGACAGCTTTGCCGGCCAGCGCGACAGCGTGCCTGCAGAAGGTCAGTGGCTGCGCCACATCGGCATCTACGCCTATCGCGCAGGCTTCCTGCAACGCTTCGCGACCATGCCGCCCGGCATGCTGGAGCGCATCGAATCTCTGGAACAGCTGCGCGCGATGGAAGCCGGCTATCGCATCGCCGTGGCGGTGACGCCCGAGCCGTTTCCGCCGGGCATCGATACCCCGGACGATCTGGTCCGCGCGCAGATGCGGGTCGCTTCGGCATGAAGGTGCTGATCGTCTGCCTGGGCAATATCTGCCGGTCACCGATGGGCGAAGGTGCAATGCGCGCGCAACTGGACAAGGCACGGCTGTCGCGGCGCATCGAGGTCGATTCGGCTGGCACCGGCGACTGGCATGCCGGCGATCCGCCGGACCCGCGCGCGATCCGCTGTGCGCGCGGCCATGGCGTGGATATCTCGGGTCTTCGTGCGCGCCAGGTCAAGCACTCGGATTTCGAGCATTTCGATTGGCTGTTGTGCGCAGACGGCAGCAACCTGCGCGATCTGCAGCGGCTCGCCCCGGCGGCGCAGCGCGACAAGCTCGCCTTGTGGCTGCCCTGGGCCGGCATCGACGAGCGCGATGAGATCCCCGACCCATATACTGGCGGCATGGATGACTTCGAGCAGGTATGGCAGCTGGTCGACGCTGCCGCGCGCCTGACCGTGGCCAGACTCACCCGCGGCTAATCGCGCTTGGGCATAATCACCGCATGAACGCCCAGCTCACCCAGGAACTGCCGGAATTTCCCACCTGGCTCAACGCCAGGCCCTCCACCTTGCAGGAGCATCGCGGCCGTGCGCTGGTGCTGGCGTTCGTCAACGCCAGCTCGGTATGGTGCGCCGAACGCCTGGCCGAGCTTGCCCAATGGCAGGCGCGCAGCCCTGGCCGGCTCCAGGTAATCGTGGTGCAGGTGCCGCGTTTCGACAGCGAGCGCCTGCCGCAACGCGCGCTTAAACAATTGCGCGGACACGGCGTGAGTGCGCCGATCCTGCTCGACAAGGATTGGGAAACCTGGCGTCGCTTCGGTATCGAATCCTGGCCCACGCTGGTGCTGCTGGATGCCTACGGCCGCGAGCGGCAGCGCCTGGTGGGCGTCACCGGCGATTTGGACAAGGCGCTGACTGCCCTGTGCGAGGGCCAGCCCCCCCCCTCGGATGCCGACCTGCACGGCGTGGCCGAGCGCGAGCGCGAGCCGCACCTGGCGTTGCGTTTTCCCACCGGTTTGGCCGCGACCGACGACAGGTTGTATGTCGCCGATACCGGCCACCACCGCGTGCTCGAGTGCACGCACAGCGGACGCGTACTGCGCCAGTTCGGGCATGGCAATGCTGATCTCATCGACGGCGGCGTCGGCGAAGCGGCATTTCGGCGTCCGCAGGGTCTGGCGTTGGAACGCGATCAGTTGTATGTCGCCGATACCGGCAATCATGCGCTGCGTCGTATCAACCTGCGCAGCGGACAGGTGGACACCTTGTGCGGCACCGGTCGCTCTGGCGAGCCGGTCGAAGGCCTGGTGGCGTCGGCCGGTGCTTCTGCGCTGAACTATCCGCAAGGTCTGGCCATCGCCGACAACCAGGTATTGATCGCCATGGCCGGCGATAACCGGATCTGGAGCTATCACCTGGGCCGCGCCGCGCTGACCGCGCGCGCAGGTACCGGCGCCCTTGAAACCCGCGACGGCAGTGGCCATCTCGCTGCTTTCGCACAGCCGGCCGGCTTGGCGGCGGTGCAGCAAGTGGCCTATGTCTGCGACGGGCTGGGCTCGTCGATCCGCACCATGCAATTGCGCGGTGATCTGGTACAGACCTTGGTCGGCGGGCAGGGCACCTGGCAGTTTGGAGATCAGGACGGTCCACGCAGCACAGCGCGTCTGCAATTCCCGCAGGCCATCGCACTGGAGGCCAATTCGCCGCTGCTGTGGATCGCCGACACCGGCAATGGCCGCCTGCGCTGCCTGCGCCTGGGCGGCGGTGAATTGACCACGGTCGCGCTGCCGCGCCGTCTGCACGGCCCGGCCGGTCTGGCGGTCACCGCCGGTGCGGTCTGGATCGCAGAAACCGATGCACACGCCATCTTGCGGTACGACCTTGCAAGCGGCGCACTGAGTGATGTTTCGATAGACGAATGAGCGTCAGGCCCCAAAACGAGTTCGATGGAAAAGCGTTTGCTGCGCAACTGAGCACCGCGCCCGGCGTCTATCGCATGTATGCAGGTGACGACACCTTGCTGTACGTCGGCAAGGCGGGCGCGCTGCGCAAGCGTGTGGGCAGCTATTTCAACGGGACGCCGAAGAACGCCCGGTTGACCTCGATGCTGTCGCAGGTCGCGCGCATGGACGTCACCGTCACCCGCAGCGAAGCCGAAGCGCTACTGCTGGAAAACCAGCTGATCAAATCGTTGTCGCCGCGCTACAACGTCTCGTTGCGCGACGACAAAAGCTACCCATACGTGTTGCTGACGCGCGAACAATGGCCCCGTATTGCCTTGCACCGCGGTCCGCGCGCAGTGCAAGGGCGTTATTTCGGCCCTTACACGGGTGTCACCGGCGTGCGCGAAACGCTGAGCCTGATGCACAAGCTCTTCAAGCTGCGCAGCTGCGAAGACAGCGTGTTCCGCAACCGCTCGCGGCCGTGCCTGCAATACCAGATCGGGCGTTGCAGCGGCCCGTGCGTGGACTTGGTGGCGGCTTCGGATTACGCCGAATCGGTACGCCGTGCCAACATGTTTCTCGAAGGCAAGAGCGATCAGCTTGGCGAAGAGATCATGCACTCGATGCAGCAGGCCAGCGAGTCGCTGGAATTCGAGCGCGCCGCGCGTTTGCGCGACTTGCTCTCCTCGCTGCGGAGCATGCAGAACCGTCAGTACGTCGACGGCCGTGCCGCAGATCTGGACGTGCTGGCCTGCGCCACGCAATCCAGCCAGGCCTGCGTCTTGTTGCTGAGTTTTCGCGACGGCCGCAATCTCGGCACGCGCTCGTTCTTTCCCAAGACCAACGGGGAAGACAGTGCCGACGAAATTCTTGGCGCGTTCGTATCGCAGTACTACGCCGAGCATTCTCCTCCGCGCGAAATCCTGCTCGACCGCGAGATCCCGGAAGCCGAGCTGATCGAGGCCGCGCTCAGTACGGCCGCCGAGCACAAGGTGGCGCTGAAGTGGAACGTGCGCGGCGAGCGTGCCGGCTATCTGCTGCTGGCCACACGCAATGCGCAGCTGACCCTTGTCACCGAGCTGACCAGCCAAAGCGCGCAGCATGCACGCAGCGACGCCTTGCGCGAGATGCTTGGACTTGCCGAGCCGGTCAAGCGCGTGGAGTGTTTCGACATCAGCCACACCATGGGCGAGGCGACCGTCGCTTCGTGCGTGGTATTCGACGCCAGCGGCCCGGTACGTGGCCAGTACCGGCGCTTCAATATTTCCGGGATCACGCCGGGCGACGACTACGCAGCCATGCGTCAGGCGATCGAGCGCCGCTTCCGGCGCGCCGTGGAAGAGAACGGCGTGCTACCCGACGTGCTGCTGATCGACGGTGGCGCAGGCCAGCTGGCGCAGGCGCAGGCCGCGCTGGCCGATCTTGGAGTCGAGAACGTGTTGCTGGTCGGCGTGGCCAAGGGCGAAGAGCGCCGGGCAGGGCACGAGGCGTTGATCATGGCCGACGGCCGCGAGCTGCGGCCGGGCACGGCGTCGCCTGCGTTGCAATTCATCCAGCAAGTGCGTGACGAAGCGCACCGCTTTGCGATCACCGGCCACCGCGGGCGCCGCCAGAAGGCGCGCATGACCAGCAAGCTCGAGGATATCCCCGGTATCGGGCCACGGCGGAGGGCCAGCCTGCTCAAGCATTTCGGCGGGCTGGTTGGGCTCAAGGCCGCCGGCGAGGCCGAGATTGCGCGGGTGGAGGGGGTCAATGCCGCACTTGCCGCGCGAATCTACGCTAACCTGCACGGGCTGGCGCTTCCCGATGCGGCAGGCGAGGCGAGTCCGCAATGAAGTTGACCATCCCCACGTGGCTGACACTGCTGAGGATCGTGATGATTCCGGTGTTGGTCGTGGTGTTCTACCTGCCGTACACGTGGACGAATTTTGCGTCCGCTGGCGTGTTTGCGCTGGCCGCCATCACCGACTGGCTGGACGGCTGGGTCGCACGGCGTTACCACCAATATTCCGCATTCGGCGCATTCCTGGATCCGGTCGCCGATAAGTTGATGGTCGCAGTGGCGCTGTTCCTGATTGTGCAGGGCCACCCCACGCCGTGGATGGCATTCTGGGCTGCAGTCATCGTCGGACGCGAGATTGCCGTCTCTGCACTCCGCGAATGGATGGCCGAGATCGGCCAGCGCGCCAAGGTACGCGTGGCGGCGATCGGCAAGATCAAGACCACCGCACAAATGGTCGCCTTGCTTTTTCTGCTGTATTCGGTAACCCCAGGACAGATGCCGACCCATGAAATCTGGCTGGGCAACCTGATTTTTCGTGCGGGCTACTGGACGCTGGCCATTGCCGCCTTGCTGACGCTGTGGTCGGGTTTTCAGTATCTTCAGGCTGCATGGCCAAGTCTGCGCGCCGACGAAAAAGCAGCGATCAGCAACAAGCCGAAAAAAATCGAAAGCAACAGTTGACAGCTATCCTGTTCGCTGTAGAATTTCGCCTCCCAAGCGGGAATAGCTCAGTTGGTAGAGCGCAACCTTGCCAAGGTTGAGGTCGCGAGTTCGAGTCTCGTTTCCCGCTCCAGATGTAGACAAGACCCCGCGTCATGGGTCTCGTTGTTTCAAGGCAGGATGCCTTGGGTTTGATGTTTCGGCCTGGTGGTAGAGTGGTTATGCAGCGGACTGCAAATCCGCGTACGCCGGTTCAATTCCGGCCCAGGCCTCCACATCGCATGCAGTATTTCTGCCGTCGATAACGACGACAGCGCTAGCGCAACGAAGTAACACGCTGTACAATTTTTGCTCTACGCGGGAATAGCTCAGTTGGTAGAGCGCAACCTTGCCAAGGTTGAGGTCGCGAGTTCGAGTCTCGTTTCCCGCTCCAAGTCTTATGCTGTGGACTTCCACTGAAGTCCATAGCGTCTTGATCACACAGTGGTTTTCGTCTGTGGAGCATCCAGCGAAGTCTGCTGAAGTCCACCCCCAGCCACGCATTTTTAGTACATCAATTAGTACTGAAAATCTGCGCGCTGGGCTGTCCGGTTTTCGGCTGTGCTGCGTCCATCGACGTCGGTACACCTCTCCTCATCCTGAAGGAGAGTGCGATGGCTTTGACAGATACCGCCGTGCGGCAGGCCAGGACAACTGGCAAGGACTACACCCTCAACGACGCGCACGGCTTGCTGCTCTTTGTGAGTGCCAAAGGCAAGAAGAAGTGGCACTTCCGTTTCTCTTGGCTGGGCCAGCAGTCTCGCATCGCCATCGGCCCGTACCCAGAGATCAGCCTCAAGGAGGCGAGGGACCGCCGGGATGAACTCCGGGCGCAGCTTGCCAATGGTGTCGATCCGCGGGTCTATCTTCTCCAGGCAGAAAAAAAGGCGTTGGCAGCCCCGACTCATGCATTCCAAGCCGTGTTCCAGTCGTGGCGGGATTTCAAGGCATTAAGCCTGAAAACCCGTCGCCAGAGTACGCTGTCGCAGCTCAATCGCATCTTCGACAAGGATGTGCTGCCTTGGCTTGGCACGTTGTCCATCTTCGATGTGACGCCGGCGCACCTGCTGGAAGTGTTGCGCAAGATCGAGCGCCGCCAGGCCCTGACCACCGCGGAGAAGGTGCGCACCTGGTTCAACCAGATGTTTCGCTATGCGATGGTGGAGAAGGGCCTGCCTGCGAACCCTGCCAGCGATCTGGATATCGTGGCAGTGCCCAAGCCTCCGGTCAGCCACAACCCGTTTCTGCGCATGGAGGAACTGCCGGCGTTGCTGCGGACATTGCGCGAGTACCGTGGTTTCAAGACCACGCGATAGGGCATTCAATTGCTGCTCCTGACCGGCGTTCGAACCGGCGAGCTGCGCGCAGCAGTGCCAGAGCAGTTCGATCTGGAGCGAGGCTTGTGGACCATCCCCGCGGTGATCGTCAAGCAACTGCAGTTGAAGATGCGCAAGGAAGGCAAGACCGTGCCGCTCTACGTGGTGCCGCTGTCGACCCAGGCCATTGCCATCGTCCGCGAACTGCTGGACGCCCAGGGACGACGGCCAGCGCAGCGCTATCTGTTGCCGAATCGGGATGACCTCAAGGAACCCATCAGCGAGAACACGCTCAATGGCGCGCTGCGTCGCATGGGCTACGAAGAGCAGCTGAACGGCCACGGCATTCGGGGCACGATCTCTACCGCACTGAATGAGCTGGGTTACCGCGTGGAATGGATCGATGCGCAGTTGTCACACGCCGACCCTAATCAGATCCGGGCCGCCTACAACCATGCGGCCTACGTGGAGCAACGGCGTCTGATGATGCAGGACTGGGCCAACCAGCATTCGGATGCTCATCAGGTTCGCAGCAGCGGCGATGCCGATGGCCAGCGTCGTCCACAGCAAGGCGATGCCCAGCTGGCGGTTGAGTAGCCAGGCAAAGCGGCGTTTGCGCCTTTTGGTCACGAAGGGTTCCTCTCGCTTAGCGCCAGGTCGGACGTGCATCCGCCGCTGTGCGGGTCATCGAAGAACAATGCGTACTGCCGTCCTCCCCGCACAGTGCGGCACCACTGCACCAGCCGGCGGATGCCCGAGTAGCGGCCAGGCCGATCCGCATCGGTTGGGTCCTTCATGGCCGGGAAGAACGTCGCCGGGTGGCGCTTGTTCGCAGCGGCCACCACACGTTCCCAGCGTTCGATCCGGTCGATGTGCTCCGGGAACCGTTTAGCGATCGAGCGCAGCTCGGCCTTGCAAGTATGGATGCAGGGCATGCAGCCGACACGCCCCATGCCCAGGGCATACAGCGGGTTAGACACCAGACCATGGTCGGCATGCTTCTTCCACACGTCCTGCACCGACCAATTGAAGATCGGGCGCCACAGGACGCTGCCGAACTCGTGCCGGTTCCAGCGCGGTTGCCGTGCACGGTGGGGGCTTTCCTCCGCGCGGATGCCCAACCACTGCAGCACCGGGCCTTGGCACAGCATTGGAAGCACCACCTGCTCGGTGATCGGGGGGTTCAGCCGACATACGTG
>NZ_JFAQ01000227.1 GCF_001304695.1 Xanthomonas axonopodis | reverse complement strand
TAGCCACTTTCGCCGCCTTGCGGAGAACCCCGTGTGGATTGTGCGTCAATGACCGCGGCGGTGGGCTCGGCGTTCTTGCCTTCACGCTCGCGCCATTGTGCGCGCAGACGATCATGCATTTGCTCGAACTTGCCTTGCTCGCTCCAGCGGCGAAAGGTTCGATACACGTTTTGCCAACGAGGAAAATGCCTGGGTAGCATCCGCCACGATCCACCGCTGCCAACCACGTAACAGCAGGCGTCCACCAACACTGTGCGGCTGATGCGGGGCGGCAAGCCGCGACCGCCTTCGTTCTCGAAAATATCCCTGACCAACTCCCATTCAGCGTCGGTCAGGCAGCTGGGGGACGTCTGTTCTGGCGTCTGGCGGCGATGAGCATCGGTATCGCCATAGCGTGGCACATCCGTCTCGGCTTTCTCGATCGTCACCACCTCGTGGCTGGGCATGCGTTCAATCCTAAGCCTCTTCAACGTCGATGCCAGCGTTTGATCGTGAACCTTCATGTTGCAGCGACGAAAAAGCTCCAATCTGACTTCTTCTATCGTCGCAGTCGGATCCGACTCTACGATTTCCACCAACATTGCTTCGTGTTCGGCTTGAATCTTCGGCGGGCGGCCCATCTTGATGGCTAGTCGTCAGGAGATGATGCAATTGTATAATTATGTAAACACCCTCTTAGCCCGCACATGGATGAACGCTGAGTTCGGTAGCGATAGCAATGCATCCGACGACGCATTGGAGAGGAACACAAGCGCGCAATGCTGCTGACGCGAACCAGGCCTTGCTGCGTGGTTCGGCTTGCTGAGGCGGCTTATGCAAGCGCGCGTAGCGTTTGGCTATAAGAAAATCATCCCAACAAAAAAGGCCACGCATTGCGCGACCTTCTTCGTTTTCCGTGCCGATATCGGCATATAGAGGCGATCAGCCCTCCATTTGTTCGAGTTCCTTGCCCTTGGTCTCGTAGACGTACTTGAGGACGAAGAACACCGAGATGAAGGCGGCGACCGTGTAGATGCCGTAGGCCCCGGCTAGGCCGATGCTGCCGAGCAGGATCGGGAAGCTGACGGTGATGGCGAAGTTGGAGGTCCACTGCGCGGCGCCAGCAATGGCCAGGCCCGAGCCGCGGATCTGGTTAGGGAACATCTCGCCCAGCATCACCCACATCACCGGGCCCCACGAGGCGTTGAAGAACACCACGTAGACGTTGGCAGCCACCAGGGCGAGCATGCCCATGGCGTCGGACATCGCAAGCTTGCCGTTGGGATCCAGCGAGGCGGTGGCAAACGCGTACGTTACCAAGGCCAGGGAGACGGCCATGCCGGCCGAGCCGATCCACAGCAACGGCTTGCGGCCAATCTTGTCCACCAGCATCACGGTGACCAGGCAGGCGCCAATGCTGAGGCCGCCGGAAAGCACGTTGATCAACAGCGCATCCTGCTCGGAGAAGCCCACTGCCTGCCACAACACCGCGCCGTAATAGAACACCACGTTGATGCCGACCAGTTGCTGGAACACCGCCAGGCCAATGCCGATCCAGACGATGGGGCGGATCTTGCCGGTGGCCTTGTTGATCAGGTCGGAGAGCTTGGGCTTGTGCTGGTCGGCCGCCATCGAGGCGGAAATCTCGCCCAGCTTGGTCTGCGCGGCGGCGTTGCCGTACAGGCGCTTGAGCACCACCAGCGCCTGCTCGAGACGACCCTTGACCACCAGGTAGCGCGGGCTTTCCGGGATGACCAGCAGCAGCAACAGGAACAGGATCGAGGGAACCGCCTGCATCCAGAACATCCAGCGCCAGGCGGCCTGCCCGGCCCAGAGCGGCTCGGTGGAAGCACCGGCGGCGTTGGCCAGCAGGTAGTTGCTCAGAAATGCGCAGAACAGCCCGCTGATGATGGCGATCTGCTGCATCGTGGCGAGCCGCCCGCGATAGCGCGCAGAGGCCACTTCGGCGATGTAGGCCGGCGAAATGACGCTGGCCGCGCCCACCGCAAAGCCGCCCATCACACGGGCGAAGATGAAGAAGCCGGAACTGTGCGAGGCGCCGGCGCCGATGGCCGAGAGCAGGAACAGCGCCGCGGAAATGATCAGCACCGAGCGGCGGCCCCAGCGGTCGGCCAGGCGTCCTGCAAAGAAGGCGCCGATGGCGCAGCCCAGCAGCATCGAGGCAACCTCGAAGCCGGTCTCGGCGGCGGTGGACTGGAAGGTCTGTTTCAGGCCATCGACGGTGCCATTGATCACGCCGCTGTCGAAGCCGAACAGAAAGCCACCGATCGTGGCCACGCAACTAATCAGGATGATGAAACGGGTGTTCTCGCCGGCATCGGGGGCGCCGTCAATGGAAACACTGGACATGGGTTCACCTGGGAACATGCAAGGGAGCGTCCACGGGGGTGGCCGCCATCGGCCGGCGACGCAATGCGCCGCCGGCCACGGGACATCAACGCGTCAGATACTGATT
>NZ_JFAQ01000226.1 GCF_001304695.1 Xanthomonas axonopodis | reverse complement strand
AAATCGGGGGGACGTCGCCGTGTTGCTATAGCTCGATGCCACCGCATCGCGAACGTAATGGCGCACCTTGATTGTCGTGCGCACGGTGCAGCCAAACGACGTGCAGAACAGCCAGTAGCACACGCCCACCACCCGATAGCCGAGGCAATCCGGCGACAGTTTGGCCACCCACGCCGGCATGAAAACCCGCTTCGTCAGTGCCGCCGACCTGATGGTGGCCATGAGTGCGGCCCAATGCCAGGATCGCTTGGCCGATTTCATCCGCCGCAACGTGATGGGGCCGCGGCTGCTCATCATCGACGAGATCGGTTACCTGCCGATGAATCGCGACCAGGCCAATCTGTTCTTCCAGGTCGTAGCCAAGCGCTACGAGAAGGGGCCATTGTGCTGACCAGCAACTTGCCGTTCGGACAATGGGATCAAGCCTTCGCCGGCGATACCACTCTCACGGCCGCCTTGCTGGATCGATTGTTGCACCACGCCCACGTTATCCAGATCAACGGAGAAAGCTTCCGACTCAAAGACAAACGCAAGGCGGGCCTCATTCCATCCCGCCAAACCGCCGAACCCATCGAGGTGGGTCAACCCTAAGTTGCTGATCAGCGTTCAAGGTGGGTCAGGTTGAGGTTGTTGTTGACAGCGGCAAGCCGCGACCGCCTTCGTTCTCAAAAATATCCCCGACCAACTCCCATTCAGCGTCGGTCAGGCAGCCCGGGGAAGTCTGGTCTGGCGTCTGGCGTCTGGCGGCGATGAGCATCGGTATAGCCATAGCGTGACACATCCGTCTCGGCTTTCTCGATCGTCACCACCTCGTGGCTGGGCATGCGTTCAATCCCAAGCCTCTTCAACGTCGATGCCAGCGTTTGATCGTGAACCTTCACGTTGCAGCGACGAAAAAGCTCCAACCTGACTTCTTCTATCGTCGCAGTCGGATCCGACTCTACGATTTCCACCAACATTGCTTCGTGTTCGGCTTGAATCTTCGGCGGGCGGCCCATCTTGATGGCTAGGTGTTCAGTCCCGGC
>NZ_JFAQ01000225.1 GCF_001304695.1 Xanthomonas axonopodis | reverse complement strand
AAGAGCGGCGACCCAAGAAGGCAATCGACGGCATGACGCCATCCGCGTATGCCCAACAGCTGGCCAATACCGATATCATCAACCCCGGACTCTAAACCCGGCCGCTACTCAGGACGGGGGGACGTCGCTGTGGATAAGGTTACAGACGTCCGACCGCCATACGATTTCCGGTGGTTATCTCACGTGCTGTGCTGCTGCAGCCCATCGGTCGCCGCCGGCTTCCGGGCGCCATGAGGCCATTGCCTGCGGGTCTTTCATCGATTTTAGCGCAAAAAGAAACCCTCAGTCCTTGCGGACTGAGGGTTTCGGGTAAAGCCCCTGGCGATGACCTACTCTCGCATGGCTTGAGCCACACTACCATCGGCGCAGCTGCGTTTCACTTCCGAGTTCGGGATGGGATCGGGTGGTTCCACAGCGCTAATTTCACCAGGGAGACGGTTGGAGTGTCGCCAGTGTTTGCTTCTCTTCAAGGGTCTGCACAGGGACGTGCAAGCTCTTGGGAAGGGAAGCGCATACGGCGCTCGTCTCGCAGAGTTAACTTGTGACGTAGCTTGCATTTGATGATCTACCAACGTTTGTTGGGACCAAGGCAACTTGAGGTTATATGGTCAAGCCGCACGGATCATTAGTATCAGTTAGCTCAATACATTGCTGTACTTACACACCTGACCTATCAACCACGTAGTCTACATGGTTCCTTTAGGGGGCTTGTGCCCCGGGAAGTCTCATCTTGAGGCGCGCTTCCCGCTTAGATGCTTTCAGCGGTTATCGCTTCCGAACATAGCTACCCGGCAATGCCACTGGCGTGACAACCGGAACACCAGAGGTTCGTCCACTCCGGTCCTCTCGTACTAGGAGCAGCCCCTCTCAAACTTCCAACGCCCATGGCAGATAGGGACCGAACTGTCTCACGACGTTCTGAACCCAGCTCGCGTACCACTTTAAATGGCGAACAGCCATACCCTTGGGACCGACTACAGCCCCAGGATGTGATGAGCCGACATCGAGGTGCCAAACACCGCCGTCGATATGAACTCTTGGGCGGTATCAGCCTGTTATCCCCGGAGTACCTTTTATCCGTTGAGCGATGGCCCTTCCATACAGAACCACCGGATCACTAAGACCTACTTTCGTACCTGCTTGATCCGTCGATCTTGCAGTCAAGCACGCTTATGCCTTTGCACACAGTGCGCGATGTCCGACCGCGCTGAGCGTACCTTCGTGCTCCTCCGTTACTCTTTAGGAGGAGACCGCCCCAGTCAAACTACCCACCATACACGGTCCCTGATCCGGATCACGGACCTAGGTTAGAACGTCAAGCACGACAGGGTGGTATTTCAAGGATGGCTCCACTGCAGCTAGCGCCACAGTTTCATAGCCTCCCACCTATCCTACACAGACGAACTCAACGTTCAGTGTAAAGCTATAGTAAAGGTTCACGGGGTCTTTCCGTCTTGCCACGGGAACGCTGCATCTTCACAGCGATTTCAATTTCACTGAGTCTCGGGTGGAGACAGCGCCGCTGTCGTTACGCCATTCGTGCAGGTCGGAACTTACCCGACAAGGAATTTCGCTACCTTAGGACCGTTATAGTTACGGCCGCCGTTTACTGGGGCTTCGATCAAGAGCTTCGCCTTGCGGCTGACCCCATCAATTAACCTTCCAGCACCGGGCAGGCGTCACACCCTATACGTCCACTTTCGTGTTTGCAGAGTGCTGTGTTTTTGATAAACAGTCGCAGCGGCCTGGTTTCTGCGACCCTCTTCAGCTATAGCTCGCATGAGCCACCAAAAAGGGTGCACCTTCTCCCGAAGTTACGGTGCCATGTTGCCTAGTTCCTTCACCCGAGTTCTCTCAAGCGCCTGAGAATTCTCATCCTACCCACCTGTGTCGGTTTACGGTACGGTCTTCGTGAGCTGAAGCTTAGGAGCTTTTCCTGGAAGCGTGGTATCAGTGACTTCGCCAAGAAGGCTCGTCTCGGTGCTCGGTCTTAAAGGATCCCGGATTTGCCAAAGATCCAAACCTACCGCCTTTCCCCGGGACAACCAACGCCCGGTACACCTAACCTTCTCCGTCCCTCCATCGCACTCACGCGAGGTGCAGGAATATTAACCTGCTTCCCATCGACTACGGCTTTCGCCCTCGCCTTAGGGACCGACTAACCCTGCGTCGATTAACGTTGCGCAAGGAAACCTTAGGCTTTCGGCGTGCGGGCTTTTCACCCGCATTATCGTTACTCATGTCAGCATTCGCACTTCCGATACCTCCAGCAGACTTCTCAATCCACCTTCGCAGGCTTACGGAACGCTCCTCTACCGCGCATAAAACAAGTTTTATGCACCCCAAGCTTCGGTTCACTGCTTAGCCCCGTTAAATCTTCCGCGCAGACCGACTCGACCAGTGAGCTATTACGCTTTCTTTAAAGGGTGGCTGCTTCTAAGCCAACCTCCTGGCTGTCTATGCCTTTCCACATCGTTTTCCACTTAGCAGTGAATTGGGGACCTTAGCTGTGGGTCTGGGTTGTTTCCCTTTTCACGACGGACGTTAGCACCCGCCGTGTGTCTCCCGGATAGTACGTACTGGTATTCGGAGTTTGCAATGGTTTGGTAAGTCGCGATGACCCCCTAGCCATAACAGTGCTCTACCCCCAGTAGTATTCGTCCGAGGCGCTACCTAAATAGCTTTCGAGGAGAACCAGCTATCTCCGGGTTCGATTAGCTTTTCACTCCTAATCACAGCTCATCCCCGTCTTTTGCAACAGACGTGGGTTCGGGCCTTCAGTACCTGTTACGGCACCTTCACCCTGGCCATGACTAGATCACCCGGTTTCGGGTCTACTGCCCGCGACTATGCGCCCTTATCAGACTCGGTTTCCCTTCGCCTCCCCTATACGGTTAAGCTTGCCACGAACAGTAAGTCGCTGACCCATTATACAAAAGGTACGCAGTCACTCTTGCGAGCTCCTACTGCTTGTACGCACACGGTTTCAGGATCTATTTCACTCCCCTCTCCGGGGTTCTTTTCGCCTTTCCCTCACGGTACTGGTTCACTATCGGTCGGTCAGGAGTATTTAGCCTTGGAGGATGGTCCCCCCATATTCAGACAGGGTTTCACGTGCCCCGCCCTACTCGTCTTCACTGGAGTGGCCCTTTTAAATACAGGGCTATCACCTTCTATGGCCAATCTTTCCAGATTGTTTTTCTAAAGCCATTCCAGCTTAAGGGCTGCTCCCCGTTCGCTCGTCACTACTTAGGGAATCTCGGTTGATTTCTTTTCCTCCGGTTACTTAGATATTTCAGTTCACCGGGTTCGCTTCCAGCAGCTATGAATTCACTGCAGGATACTGCCGAAGCAGTGGGTTTCCCCATTCGGATATTGCCGGATCAAAGCTTGTTGCCAGCTCCCCGACACTTTTCGCAGGCTACCACGTCCTTCATCGCCTCTGACCGCCTAGGCATTCACCGTGTGCGCTTATTCGCTTGACCATATAACCCCAAGTTGCCTCAGGGTCACATGCCGTGTTGTGTGGGGTACAAAGCCACCAACGCGAACATACGACTCAATTATTTAGGGACTCAAAGTCCCCGCCTTAGCCTCAACGACACGTTTAGATAGATATCTCAAACGCTCGCTACGTCACAAGTTATAAAAGAACATGTCTCAGCCTCAACGCTGATCCATATAAGTTCTTAAGTGTGCACTACATTCAGAGTGGTGGGTCTGGGAGGACTCGAACCACCGACCTCACCCTTATCAGGGGTGCGCTCTAACCACCTGAGCTACAGACCCAAAGTCGTTTCACTCAAATGGTGGAGCCTGTCGGGATCGAACCGACGACCCCCTGCTTGCAAAGCAGGTGCTCTCCCAGCTGAGCTAAGGCCCCATGATGGGACTTTCGCATACCGGCCTGTGCCGATACGCATCTCTGAATGCAGGTAGTTTGTGAGGACGCCCGACAGGACGATGACGTCATGCTCAAAAGGAGGTGATCCAGCCGCACCTTCCGATACGGCTACCTTGTTACGACTTCACCCCAGTCATCGGCCACACCGTGGCAAGCGCCCTCCCGAAGGTTAAGCTACCTGCTTCTGGTGCAACAAACTCCCATGGTGTGACGGGCGGTGTGTACAAGGCCCGGGAACGTATTCACCGCAGCAATGCTGATCTGCGATTACTAGCGATTCCGACTTCATGGAGTCGAGTTGCAGACTCCAATCCGGACTGAGATAAGGTTTCTGGGATTGGCTCACTCTCGCGAGTTTGCAGCCCTCTGTCCTTACCATTGTAGTACGTGTGTAGCCCTGGTCGTAAGGGCCATGATGACTTGACGTCATCCCCACCTTCCTCCGGTTTGTCACCGGCGGTCTCCTTAGAGTTCCCACCATGACGTGCTGGCAACTAAGGACAAGGGTTGCGCTCGTTGCGGGACTTAACCCAACATCTCACGACACGAGCTGACGACAGCCATGCAGCACCTGTCTCACGGTTCCCGAAGGCACCAATCCATCTCTGGAAAGTTCCGTGGATGTCAAGACCAGGTAAGGTTCTTCGCGTTGCATCGAATTAAACCACATACTCCACCGCTTGTGCGGGCCCCCGTCAATTCCTTTGAGTTTCAGTCTTGCGACCGTACTCCCCAGGCGGCGAACTTAACGCGTTAGCTTCGATACTGTGTGCCAAATTGCACCCAACATCCAGTTCGCATCGTTTAGGGCGTGGACTACCAGGGTATCTAATCCTGTTTGCTCCCCACGCTTTCGTGCCTCAGTGTCAGTGTTGGTCCAGGTAGCCGCCTTCGCCACGGATGTTCCTCCCGATCTCTACGCATTTCACTGCTACACCGGGAATTCCGCTACCCTCTACCACACTCTAGTGATCCAGTATCCACTGCAATTCCCAGGTTGAGCCCAGGGCTTTCACAACAGACTTAAACCACCACCTACGCACGCTTTACGCCCAGTAATTCCGAGTAACGCTTGCACCCTTCGTATTACCGCGGCTGCTGGCACGAAGTTAGCCGGTGCTTATTCTTTGGGTACCGTCAGAACAATCGGGTATTAACCGACTGCTTTTCTTTCCCAACAAAAGGGCTTTACAACCCGAAGGCCTTCTTCACCCACGCGGCATGGCTGGATCAGGCTTGCGCCCATTGTCCAATATTCCCCACTGCTGCCTCCCGTAGGAGTCTGGACCGTGTCTCAGTTCCAGTGTGGCTGATCATCCTCTCAGACCAGCTACGGATCGTCGCCTTGGTGGGCCTTTACCCCGCCAACTAGCTAATCCGACATCGGCTCATTCAACCGCGCGAAGCCCGAAGGTCCTCCGCTTTCACCCGTAGGTCGTATGCGGTATTAGCGTAAGTTTCCCTACGTTATCCCCCACGAAAGAGTAGATTCCGATGTATTCCTCACCCGTCCGCCACTCGCCACCCATAAGAGCAAGCTCTTACTGTGCTGCCGTTCGACTTGCATGTGTTAGGCCTGCCGCCAGCGTTCACTCTGAGCCAGGATCAAACTCTTCATTTAAAATTACATACCCGAAGGCAAATACTTTAGCTGCAGAAGTTCAACTACTGGCAACTTATCGCTTGCAAAGCAGTTAATATGTTGCTTGATTAAACGTCTGCAAGATGGACAATCATCCTTTCCTGCAGGCGTCCGCACAAATTACCTGCGCACACTGTCAAAGAACACTGGGAAATGGCCTCAGCGCCGTTCCCGTCAGCTTCGTCGTTTCCGTCGAAGCTAGCCGCCCATTATAGCGGAGTTTTTATTGCTGTCAACACTCCGTTTCGAGGTGTTGGCGCTGCTTCGCTTGAACCCGAAGGCTTTCTGTGAAGCGAGCCAGCCATATTAGCAGGCTTTTTATCCTCGTCAACCCATCATGAAGAAGAAGTTGCCGCCGCTGCACCTCAATCCGCCGTACCGGCTTTCCGTGTAGCGAGCCGGCCATCATAGCCGGCTTTTTCGTTTCGTCAACACCTT
>NZ_JFAQ01000224.1 GCF_001304695.1 Xanthomonas axonopodis | reverse complement strand
GCCCAACCCCTCCCGCCGACGCCACCGCCTGGCCGCGTCGCATCACCCAGGCCGTCAAGATCGGCAGCGTGACCGTGGGCGGGGGCCATCCGGTCGTCGTCCAGTCGATGACCAACACCGACACCGCCGACATCGCCGGCAGCGTCAAGCAGGTGGCCGATCTGTGGCGCGCCGGCTCGGAAATGGTGCGCCTGACCGTCAACAATGCCGAGTCCGCTGCCGCCATTCCGCGCATCGTCGACAAGCTGCGCATGATGGGCATCGAAGTACCGTTGATCGGCGACTTCCATTACAACGGCCATCAATTGCTCGCTGCCGAGCCGGCCTGCGCCGAGGCGCTGGCCAAGTACCGCATCAATCCGGGCAATGTCGGGTTCGGCAAGAAGAAGGATCTGCAGTTCGCCCAGTTGATCGAGTTCGCCATCAAGTACGGCAAGCCGGTGCGTATCGGCGCCAACTGGGGCTCGCTGGACCAGTCGCTGGCAGCGCAGCTGATGGACGAAAACTCGCAACGCGCTACCCCGTGGGATGCCGGCCGGGTGCTGCGCGAGGCGCTGATCCGCTCGGCGGTGGAATCGGCCGAGCGTGCGGTGGAGCTGGGCCTGCCGCGCGAGCGCATCATCCTGTCGGCCAAGGTATCCGGCGTGCAGGAACTGATCGCGGTGTATCGCGACATGGCCAGCCGCTGCGATTTCGCGCTGCATCTGGGGTTGACCGAGGCCGGTATCGGCAGCAAGGGTATCGTGGCCTCGGCGGCGGCGCTGAGCGTGCTGCTGCAGGAGGGCATCGGCGACACCATCCGTATCTCGCTGACCCCCGAGCCGGGGCAGTCGCGCACCCAGGAAGTGGTGGTGGCGCAGGAACTGCTGCAGACCACTGGCCAGCGTGCGTTTACCCCGATGGTCACCGCCTGCCCGGGCTGTGGTCGCACCACCTCCGAGTTCTTCCAGGAGCTGGCCGGCGTGGTGCAGAACCATGTGCGCGCCAAGATGCCGGAGTGGAAAATCACCAACCCCGGCGCCGAAAACATGACACTGGCGGTGATGGGCTGCGTGGTCAACGGGCCGGGCGAATCGCGCCACGCCAATATCGGTATCTCGCTACCGGGCACGGGCGAGGCACCGTCGGTACCGGTGTTTATCGATGGCGAAAAAAGCGTCACCTTGCGCGGCGAAAACATCGCGTACGAATTCATCGAGTTGATCGATCAATACGTCGAACGCACCTATGTCCGCCGTGCCGGCTGAATCGCCGGCCGGGTTCAAGGGATGGTTGCGTAGCAATGCGTGGCGCATGGCGTTGCTGTTCGCCGGGGTGCTGCTGCCGCTTGGGCTATTCGTGGACCTGGCCGATGAAGTCCACGCGCTGGAAAATCGCGCTGGAAAATGTTTACTTCGACTAGCCGCTGCTGTGGAGCATGCGCAGCATCGCCACTCCCGGCTTGGATGCGTTTTTCGGCGCGATCTCCAAGGCCGGCTACACCGGTACGGCGTGATTCCGGCCGATATCGCCATCGTGCTGGTGTTGCTGGTCTTGCAGCGCTGGCGCGAGGGCACGTTTGCTGCGCTGGGATTCGGTGGCTCGGCGCTGCTCGACATGGGCGCCAAGCAGTTTTTCCAGCGCGACCGGCCCAGCTTGTGGGAATCGATCGCGCCGGAGAGCACGTTCAGTTTTCCCAGCGGCCATGCGATGGGCTCGATGACGCTGGCCGCGGTGGTCATCGCGCTGGCCTGGAACACGCGCTGGCGCTGGCCGGTGACCATCGTTGCCAGCTTGTTTGCGCTGCTGGTGGGCATCTCGCGCATCTACCTGGGCGTGCATTACCCTTCCGACATCCTGGGCGGCTGGTCGGCCGCGCTGGTGTGGTCCGCGGCGCGCGGCGGCTGCATTGGCGCACGCCCGCTGGTGCGGTGGCGGAGCAACCCGGGCGCGTGCCGTTTGCCGATTAACAGCGGCTGATATGCTCCCGTTGCGATAACCGGGCGCCAACCAAGGCGCCGATGGAAGCCAGCAAGATCACGTAGTACGCCGGCCCCATCGGGTGCTGCTTGAGCAGCATCACCACCAGCAGCGGGGTCAGGCCGCCGAACACGGCATAGCCCAGGTTGTAGGCGAACGACACGCCGGACAGACGAACCACCGGTGGAAACGCCTCGACCATCACGCGCGGAATCGCACCCAGCACGCCCAGCGCAGCGCCGAGCAGGGCATACAGCGGGAACAGCAGGTGCGGGTCGCCCGCAAAGCGGTAGAACAGCCATGCGCTGATGCCCAGACAAACGCTGCCGGCCAGCAGCACGCGCCCGTTGCCCCAACGATCCGACAGTGCCCCGGCCACCACCGAGCCGATCGCCTGCAGCAGCACTGCCAGAAGATTGGCCTGCAATGCCACCGGTGCCGGATAGCCGTACGCACTCTGCAGCAGCGTGGGTGTCATCAGCGACACCACCAGCACGGCGGCGGCGATCACCCAGGTCAGCCAGAGCGACATGGCCAGACTGCGCGGGTGATCGCGCAGTACCACCTTCAGTGGCGTCTCGCGCGCCAGCGCGCGCATCGCGACCAGTTCGGCAAATACCGGCGTTTCGTGCAGCCAGCGCCGCACATACACCGAGAGCAGGCCGAAGATGCCGCCGGCCAAAAACGGCAGGCGCCAGGCGCACTCGGCGATTTGGTCCGGAGAAAACGCACGATTCAGTGCGCCGGCACTCAGCGAACCAAGCAGCACGCCGGCAGCCAGGCCGGCGGTCAAGGTGCCGCAGGCCAGCCCTCTGCGCCGCGCCGGCACGTGTTCTGCCACGAACACCCACGCACTGGGGACTTCGCCACCGATGGCTGCGCCCTGTAGCAGGCGCATCGTCAACAGCAGCAGCGGCGCGGCTACGCCGATCTGCGCGTAGGTCGGCAGTACGCCAATGGCCAATGTGGGCAGCGCCATCAATCCGATGCTCAGCGCGAACATGCGCTTGCGGCCGAGCAGATCGCCAAAGTGCGCCATCACGATGCCGCCCAATGGGCGGATCAGGTAGCCGGCCGCAAAGATGCCGAATGTCTGCAGCTGCCGCGTCCACTCCGGAATGCCTGGCGGAAAGAACAGCTCGCCCAGCACCTTCGCGAAAAAAATGAAGATGATGAAGTCGTAGAACTCCAGCGCGCCGCCTAGCGCGGACAAGCCCAGCGTCTTGTAATCGCTGCGGGTGAGCTGCGTTGATGGGACATGGGTGGTCATGCAGTCGCATCCTGTCACGGGTGGCGCGCATTGTGATTGAAGCCTGCTGGCGCGCCGAGCAGGCAATGCTAGCTGCCGGGGCGGGGCCGTCGCTACGCCGTTCCGGCAATGAATTGCCGATGGCACCTATCAGACCTCGCGCGGATGCACCGGCGGGCTTCGGCCGCCGCGCGTGTCCGGGCCTTCGCTGCGAATCAGCCAGACACGCTCGCCAGCGCCGCTGCCTCGGCGTGCAATGCAGTGGTGTTGAACAACGGCAGTTGCGCATTGGTGCTGTCCACCAGCAGCGAAATCTCGGTGCAGCCCAGGATGATCGCTTGCGCTCCGCGCTGGCCGAGCTCGGCCATGACCTGGCGGAAGTACGTGCGTAATTCGGGCTTGATCACGCCCTGGCAAAGTTTGTCGTAGATCACCCGATGCAGCTGCGCGCGTGCCTCGGCCGGCGTCACCAATACGTCCAGGCAGCGTGCTTGCAGGCGCTGGCGATAGAACGGCTGCTCCATTGTGAAGCGCGTGCCGAGCAACCCGACCCGGCGGATGCCCGCTGCGACGAGCGTATCGGCAGTGGCATCGGCGATATGCAGCAGCGGCAGTGGCGTTGCGGCGGCGATCGCGTCGGCAACGCAGTGCATGGTGTTGGTGCACAGCACGATGAAGTCGGCGCCTGCCGCCTGCAAGGCACGCGCTGCTGCTGCCATCGCCTGGCGGGCGCCATCCCAATCGCCGACATGCTGCAGCCGTTCGATGTCGTGGAAATTGACGCTGTAAAGCAGCAGCTTCGCCGAGTGCAGGCCGCTGCAGACATGGCGCACGCGCTGATTGATGATGCGGTAGTAGGGCAGTGTGGATTCCCAGCTCATTCCACAGATCAAACCGATTGTCTTGCTTGGAACTGGCATGCGAACTCCATGACAGTACAGCGGATGAGGTTGCCAGAGGTGCGGCACGCAGCGTGTGCTGCGCATGGGGACTGAAGTGTATGTCGGCGGTCCCGGCCAGATGCATTCCCGATCACGCTCAGGCAGCTCGGGATATCGGTTCACTCGCCTGGCTTGGCGCCTTCCACGGGTGCATGCGTGGCGGCGTGACGTGCCAGCACCGTTTCGCGATGGGCGATATAGACGTTGGCGCCGATGATGATGGCCGCACCGATCACGGTATGGCGTTCGATCGCCTCGCCAAACAGCCACCAACCCAGCAGCGCCACCAACGGCAATTGCATAAAGCTGATTGGCTGCAGCGCAGAGACTTCACCCAGCTTGAGTGCGCGCGTCCAGAACAACTGCCCGGCGGTGCCGAAGATGCCAGTGGCCACCAGCCATACCCAGCCGATGCCCTGCGGCCATGTCCATTGGAACAGCGCCGGAATCAGCGACATCGGCACCCAGAACACGTAGGTGTAGAAAACCACCGTGTCGGAGTCGTCGCTGCGCGCAAGCTGCTTGATCTGGATCGCGACGATGGCACTGATCACCGCAGCCAACAGCGCAATCAACAGGCCGGGCGTGAATGTTGACGAGCCCGGCCGCAAAATCATCAGCACGCCGATAAATCCCGCCGCCACCGCCAGCCAGCGACGCAGCCGCACCTGCTCATGCAGCCAGATCACCGCCAGTACGGTGACGAACAACGGTGTGGCGTAGGAGAGCGAGATGGCCTGTGACAACGGCAGATGGCCGATCGCCCAGAACCCGCACAGCATCGAGGCCAGACCAATGAGCGTGCGTGCCAGGTACTGCGGTAATTGCCGGGTGCGCGGCAGCGGCTTGCCTGGCCGCACGATTAACGGCAGCAATGCCAATAATCCGAAGGCATTGCGGAAAAACGCGATCTCGGTCGTCGCAACCGTGCTTGATGCCATGCAGATGGTAATCGCCATCAAACCGAAGGCGCATGTACTGGTAAGCATCCACAGCGCGGCATGTCGCGATACCTGCGCTGGCGTCACCAATGCGCCCCGATGATGCGCGGTTCCGGCTCCAGGATCACCGAATAGCGTTCGCGCACCGACTCGGCGATGCGCCGCGAGAAATCCAGCAACTGCGCGCCCGTGGCGGTGCCGTAATTGACCAGCACCAGCGCGTGGTCGGGCGACACGCCGGCATCGCCTTCGCGCTTACCTTTCCAGCCGCATTGCTCGATCAACCAGGCGGCCGACAATTTGCCCTGGCCAGCATGCTCGCCCGGATACACCGGCATGTCGGCAAAGCTGGCTTGCAAGGCGGCAATCTGTTCGCTCGGCAGCAGCGGGTTCTTGAAGAAGCTGCCCGCATTGCCCAGCACATCCGGGTCGGGCAGCTTGCGGCGACGGATGTTGATCACCGCTTGCGCCACATCGGCCGCGCCTGCCAGCTCGGCGCCCATGCTCGCCAGTTCCTCGCGAATGCCGGCGTAGTCCAGCCGCAGCTCGTGCAGCAGCGGCAGATTGAATTCCACCGCCACGATCAGATAACGCTCGGGCTGCTGCTTGAACACGCTGTCGCGGTAACCGAACGCGCAGTCGGCCGCATCCAGCCGCACGAACTGCTGGCTATGCCGGTCGAAGGCTTCCACCACGTGGATGAAGTCGCCCACCTGCGCGCCGTACGCGCCGATGTTCTGGATCGGGCAGGCGCCCACGGTGCCCGGAATCAACGCCAGGTTTTCCAGCCCGGACAAGCCCTGCTGCAGCGAGTAAAGCACCAGCGCATGCCAGTTCACGCCGGCACCGGCGCGCACGATGGCGTGGTCGGCATGGTGCGCGATAATGGACGTCTGGCGGTTGTCGAAACACAGCACGCAGCCTGGCGGATCGCCGGCCAGCAGGACATTGCTGCCGCTGCCCAGCACCAGCAACGGTTGCCCGGCGATCTCGGGAGCGGCCAACGCCTGCGGCAATGCTTCAGTCGCGTGGACGCTGAGCAACCAGCGCGCGGTGGCTTCGACATGGAAGGTGTTGAGCGCACGCAGCGGCGCCTGTTCGCTCAGTTGCCAGCCTGTTTGCACTGCATCGCTCATAACGGCGACACCGCACCGCCGCTGGGTGCTTCGCGGCGGCGTCGGATGGCGTTGACGCATTCGCCGATGAGCTGCGGGCCGCGATACACCAACCCGCTGTAGCACTGCACCAGGCTCGCACCGGCCGCCATCTTGGCGACCGCATCGGCGCCGGAGTTGATGCCGCCCACGCCAATCAACGGGATCGATTCGGGCAGGCGCGCGCGCAGGCGCCGCAGCACCAGCGTGGATTGCCCCAGCAGCGGCGCGCCGGAGAGTCCACCGGCTTCGGCAGCCAGCGGGTGATTGGCCACCAGCGTGCGCGTCACCGTGGTGTTGGTGGCGATCACGCCATCCACTGCCAGGTCGGCCAGCACGCGTGCGGCGGCATCCATGTCGCGGTCGTTGAGGTCCGGCGCCACCTTGACCAGCATCGGCACACGTTTGCCGTGGTGCGCGCTTAGCGCTTCCTGGGTTTCGCGCAAGTCGGAAATCAGGCGGCGCAGCGATTGTTCTTCCTGCAAGTCGCGCAAGCCTGCAGTGTTGGGCGAGGAGATGTTGACTGTGATGTAGTCGGCCAGCGGATACACGCGCTCCATGCAATAGCGGTAGTCGCTGGTGGCCTCTTCGTTGGGCGTGTCCTTGTTCTTGCCGATGTTGATGCCGAGCAGGCCTCCCGTACGGCGTGCGCGCTGCACGTTGGCCACCAGCGCATCCACGCCAAGATTGTTGAAGCCCATGCGGTTGATCACCGCCTGGTATTCCGGCAAACGGAACATACGTGGCTTCGGGTTGCCCTCCTGCGCGCGCGGCGTCACCGTGCCAATCTCGACAAAGCCAAAGCCCAGCGCAAACAACGCATCGATGTGCTCACCGTTCTTGTCCAGCCCGGCACCCAGGCCAACCGGGTTGGGGAACATCAAGCCGAAGGCCGGGGTGGGCAGCGGCACCGGGCGCCTGGCCAGCAACGCCGCGGTGCCGGTGCGGTAGGCGGTGTCGATGGAGCGCAACGCCAGCGCGTGGGCGCGCTCGGCATCCAGGGAAAACAGGAAAGGGCGGGCAAGCGAATACATGCGGGTCAGTTCAATCTCCCGGCGAATACGCGGGTTTGGTATTGGAAGTCGATCAGCCCATCGTGCGCATGCGCATCGAACAACGTGCGGAGTGCGGCGAGCATCGGTGCATGACGTGGGTCGTGCGCAAGCGGGGCGTACGAGGACGATAGCAGGCGGCCACGCAGGCCATCGAAGTCCAGTCGCTGCACATTCGGAAAGCGTGCCGTCGCGAGGAAACCCTCGCCGAACCACGCCTGCATGGTGGCATCGTCCTGATACCGCTCGGCCACTGCGGAATAGTCGGTGCCGTAATCCAGCAGCAACTGCTCGTAGCCGCGCAGGAACGCGGTGCTGTCCAGTTCGCGCGAATTCCAGTACACCACCGCCAGCCCGCCGGGTTGCAGGATGCGCGCCCATTCCGCGCGCACGGCCTGCATGTCGAACCAGTGGAAGGCTTGAGCCGCAGACACCAAGCCCACGCTGGCACCGGCCAGCCCGGTGGCTTCGGCGGTGCCGTCGATCGCCTGAAACATGGGAAATTCCGCCAGCCACTGCAGCGCCGCTTCGCGCATGACTTGGTTGGGCTCCACCGCCGTCACCGCATACCCGGCTTCCAGAAACAGGCGGCTGGAAATCCCGGTGCCGGCGCCGATGTCGGCCACTGCCGTTGCAGGCGTCACGCCCAGTTCGTCATGCAGCCAGCGCAGCAACTGCGGCGGGTAACTGGGCCGGTAGCGCACGTAGGCCGCCACGCGGTCGTTGAAGCGCTGGGCGGAGGAGGGCGTGGCCATGCTCAACTGTTGGCGGCCGCAAGCCAGGCCATGCCGCCGAAGAACAGCAGGAAAAACGCGATTCCCACGACCCACAGCGCCACGGCCAGCCAGCCCATGATGAGGCCGCCGATGGCCAGGCCGTCGCCGTCCAGATCCTGGGGATTGCGGCGGATTTCCGCGCGGGCCAGATGCCCGGTAATGATGGCGCAGATGCTGCCCAGGAACGGGATCAGCGTCCAGCCGAGAATGCCTGCAACCAGGCTGACGATCGCCATGGCGCTGTTCTTTCGAACGATAACGTTCATCATGAACTCCTTGAAAGGCGGGCAGCCGAAGGCTGGCGTCGCACGATTATCCCAGAGCCGCCGGTCAAAAGGCGTGCCGTTTGCGGCCAAACGTCGTTGCGGGGCTGGTTTTGCGGGCGGGATGGGCTGAAATCGCCGCTCGTGCGGACAGTGCGTGTTCATGCGGGTTGGACGCGTCGTGCCCGCGCTGGCCGTCGGCGGTGCCGCACGGGCGCCATACGGCTCGGCTGGTTCAAGTCGGGCCGATGCCCTGTGGCACCGGCGTTTGTATTGCCGGGGCGAACGCTGCGCCCCGTGCGGACGTGGCATGCTCTGCACAGAGCCGGATGGGTGAGCGTCGCCTGCAGCCGGCGATGTTTTCGGGCTGCCACTGTCACTGCAATAGCCAGAACCGCTGGGTTGGGCGCTTCGCATCTGCCGCGCGGGCCGTTGCAGGCTCATTGCGACCACGCGGCGCGCTGAGCATGTGCCCGGCGCGCGATGCAACGTCGATCAAAGATCGAACTTGATGCCCTGCGCCAGCGGCAACGAATCGGAGTAGTTGATGGTGTTGGTCTGACGACGCATATACACCTTCCATGCATCCGAGCCGGACTCGCGCCCGCCGCCGGTCTCCTTCTCGCCGCCGAACGCACCGCCGATTTCCGCACCCGACGTACCGATATTGACGTTGGCGATGCCGCAATCGCTGCCGGCCGCCGACAGGAACTTCTCGGCGGCCTTGAGGTTCTGGGTGAAGATCGACGACGACAGGCCCTGCGGCACGCCGTTCTGCAGCTCGATCGCCTCATCCAGCGTGCTGTACTTCATCACGTACAGGATCGGCGCAAAGGTCTCGTGCTGCACCACCGCGTCACTGTTCTGCAGCCCCGTGACAATCGCCGGCAGCACGAAGTTGCCCGGGCGATCGATCGCCGTGCCGCCCACTTCGACGGTGCCGCCGGCGGCCTTGGCCTTGGCGATCGAGTCGAGGAACTGCGCAACGGCGCCCTGGCTGTTGAGCGGGCCCATCAGGTTTGCCGGGTCGGTCGGGTCGCCGATCTTGCTGTCGAGCTGCTTGTACGCCTTGACCAACGTCGCCAGCACGGTGTCGTAGATGGATGCGTGCACGATCAGCCGGCGCGTGGTGGTGCAGCGCTGCCCTGCGGTGCCCACCGCACCGAACACGATGCCCGGGATGGCCAGCTTCAGGTCGGCGGTCTCGTCCAGGATGATGGCGTTGTTGCCGCCCAGTTCCAGCAGGCAACGGCCCAGGCGACGGGCGACTTTCTCTGCCACCACGCGGCCAATCTGGGTCGAACCGGTGAAGCTGATCAACGGCACGCGGGTGTCTTCGACCAGCTTCTCCGATAGCGACGTGCCGGCATCGTTGATCAGGAAGAAGATGTCCGGGAAGCCGGCATCCTTGAGCGCCGCGTTGCAGATCTTCATCGTCGCGATCGCGGTCAGCGGCGTCTTGTTGGATGGCTTCCAGATGCAGATATCGCCGCAAATTGCCGCCAAAAACGCGTTCCAGGCCCACACCGCCACCGGGAAGTTGAACGCACTGATGATGCCCACCAGGCCCAGCGGCTGGTACTGCTCGTACATGCGGTGGCCGGGGCGCTCCGAATGCATGGTGTAGCCGTAGAGCATGCGGCTCTGGCCCACCGCAAAGTCGGCGATGTCGATCATCTCCTGCACTTCGCCGTCGCCTTCGGGTTTGCTCTTGCCCATTTCCAGTGCCACCAGCGAACCGAGCGCATCCTTGTGCGCACGCAGCGCCTCGCCGCACAGGCGCACCGCCTCACCGCGACGCGGGGCAGGCGTGGTCCGCCACACCTTGAAGGCCGCCTGCGCGCGCTGGACGATCAGCTCGTAGTCTTCCGGCGTGGTCGCCTGCACCTCGGCGATCACCGCGTTGGTGGTCGGATTGAGCGGCTGCAGCCCCCCGGCGCCGGGGGCCTGCGACCAGGTCGCCTCGCCAAGATAGGTGCCGGAATTGGACGCAGCGAGGTCGAGCGCCTTGAGCAGGTCAGCGGACATGGGATCTCCTGGAAACGGTGGCGGTGGCGGTCGCGGTGGCAGGGACACCCGCGACACGGGTAGCCGCCGATTTTAGCAGGCTCCGCCGGCCACCTACCGGCTTGGCAATCGCAACGATCGTGCGACAATGCCGCCCTTGGCCCCGTAGCTCAGCTGGATAGAGCGTCCCCCTCCTAAGGAAGAGGGGAAATTGAGGGGTCACCGCTATCTTGTCTAACCTGTTGTTTAATAAGGCCTGGGGTCGCCCGTTTGGCGGGTGCGATGCAGGTCTAGACATCCCAAAGCAGCTTCCGACAGCGCTTGTTCGCCACAGCATTGCCACGGCTTCCAAGGTCTCCTAGGCTGCGCTATAAGACATTTGTAGTAAGTCTAGGGATGGCCCATCTCGCATGTCTGCAAGCGCGTGTAATGACCCACCGGTTTC
>NZ_JFAQ01000223.1 GCF_001304695.1 Xanthomonas axonopodis | reverse complement strand
CAAGGAAGCCACTGTCAAACGCTTCCATTACGACGATCACGCACAACTGCAACAGCATTTAGCCAACTTCATCGACGCCTACAACTACGGTCGCAGGCTCAAAGCTCTGAAGGGTCTGACACCGTACGAATTCATCTGCAAGCAGTGGACATCCGAACCCGAGCGGTTCAAAGTGAATCCGATCCATCTAATGCCGGGACTGAACACCTAGGGAAAACGAACTCACCGCGCCCCCGTCAGCGGCTGTAGGTCGCGCAAAATCGCAACCGCTTGCGAGGACAATGGAACCACGTGGGACTGAACGGTCTTGCTTGCAATGAACCGCCATTCGCTCGAATCAAGATCAATGTTCTCCCAGCGTGCTCGCCTCAGTTCCCCCGGGCGTACAAATACGAGCGGGGCCAGTTGCAGTGCTGCCATCACCACTGGTGAACCACGATAGCCGTGGATTGCTCGCAAGAGTTCACCCACCAGGGCTGGCTCAGTCACGCTTGCGAAGTGGCGGCCTATCGGAGGAGTCAACGCACCTCTAAGGTCAGAGGCTGGGTCTCGTTCGGCCCTGCCCGTGGCAATGGCGTAGCGGAATACCTGCCCGGCCAGCATGCGAGCGCGGTGAGCGGTTTCGACCGCCCCGCGTGACTCAATCTTTCGCAGCGCTTCCAACAAGTCACGAGCAGATATTTCAGCTATGGGGCGGCTGCCAATGTATGGACCAAGATCTTTTTGAAGGAGGCGACGCTCGCGCACGACCGAGCCTGCAGAGAGCTTGTTAGCTCGCATAGCCAAATGCTCTGTAGCAACCGCTTCGAATGTATTGGCCGATCGCTCCAACGTTGCGGATTTCTCGGCCTTGCGCTGCTCGCCAGGATCGATGCCTTCGGCCAATAATTTGCGGGCCGCTGCATGCCGCTCACGTGCTGTAGCCAAGCTGACATCCGGATATGTCCCGAGCGATAGTGTGTTGCGCTTGCTCGTCACCGAGCGGCGATAGTCCCATCGCCACCACTTGGCACCATCCGGGCGCAAAAGTACATACAGACCGCCACCATCCCGAAGCTTCTGCACGGATGCGGTGGGTTTCGCCTTGCGGATAGCAGTGTCTGTCAAAGGCATGATGGCGGTAAGTGGGTATCGGGGGCGGTAGCTTACCGCCAAAGCCACCGCCAACAGAGATTGGATTGATGCAGATCCTATAGGACGCAAGCAGACGCAAAAAAGGCCGGATTCCGTGAAACATCAGGGATTTCCGGCCTCTATAGGACGCTATCGGATCTTCAAATGGTGGGCCCACCAGGATTCGAACCTGGAACCAAAGGATTATGAGTCCTCTGCTCTAACCGTTGAGCTATAGGCCCGTGTGTCTGGCAGCGAGATGGCGAGCATGTCGAGCCGTGCAGCGGACGCGAAAGTTTACCTGTCTGGGCGTTGCCGTGTCTGCTATGCGCCCTCTGCCTGCAGCGATCCAGCGCTCACAGCCGCGAGATCACGTATCTCTGCTACCTACAACGAAAAGCCCAGCGGCAGCTGGGCTTGCACAGCAGATTTCAGAGTCCCGTCGCGCGCCCGCTCTACAGACGCTTTCGATAGACCGGTGCATCTGAGCAGATTGCAGCACGGTGTGGAGCTTGGTGATGCCGAAGCCGGTTTGGTTAGCAGTCCATCGCAGCGCATGTGTGCGTGACCGGTAGCGAGCCATTTGCGCAAGCATGGCAACCAATACGATGTGGCGGTGGGTACGGCATCGCGAGAGGAGCTGGAGCTAGCGTCATGCACGCGATCGCGACATCTAAATGCAACCAACAACACCTACCAATCCCGAATTCCCAATCCCGCCCCTCAGGCATCAGCCGTCTCAAACTGCCCATCAATCAATTGCCGACCTGCACGGAACCCGTGCGCAATGGCTTCCTGGTACGTCGCATAGGCCAGCCCATTGCAGCCGATACGCGGCTGGCGCTTGCCGCCGAGCGCATACACGTCCACCCAGAGCGTCCACTTGGCATCAGGGGACGCCTGCTCGGCGCGCACGCGGATCTCGTGCTCGCGGTACGTCGTGGTTTCAAAGCGGCTTTGCCTGCTCATAAGCAATCTCGTCTCCATGCGTCCGCCAACTTAGAAGTCGCGGTCAGAACGCCACGTGAGGTTTGCGAAACATCGGTTTAATGTTGCGTGGCCGTGTAGCTTCGTCGGCGGTGCGTGAAACGTCGAGGCGCTACACACCGACGCGCGCCTTGCATGCGACCAACCACTACGTCAGTCCCAAGCATAGCCAATTGCCTGCGCCATCACGCAACAGCCCCGCATGAGCGGGGCTGTTGCGTGATCACTGCACGGTTACGACCGGGCCTCAGTCGATATCCAGGAACGAGCGCAGCTGTTCCGAACGGCTCGGGTGACGCAGCTTGCGCAACGCCTTGGCCTCTATCTGACGAATCCGTTCGCGGGTGACGTCGAACTGCTTACCGACCTCTTCCAGCGTGTGATCGGTATTCATGTCGATACCGAAGCGCATGCGCAGTACCTTCGCCTCGCGCGGGGTGAGGCCGGCCAACACGTCACGCACCGTCTCGGAGAGATTGATGTTGGTGGTGTTGTCGATCGGGGACTCCACGTTGGTGTCCTCGATGAAGTCGCCCAGATGCGAATCCTCGTCGTCGCCGATCGGGGTTTCCATCGAGATCGGCTCCTTGGCGATTTTCATCACCTTGCGGATCTTGTCCTCGGGCATGTCCATTTCCTTGGCCAATTCCTCCGGCGTGGCCTCGCGGCCGAACTGCTGGAGCATCTGGCGGGAAATGCGGTTCAACTTGTTGATCGTTTCGATCATGTGCACCGGAATACGGATGGTGCGCGCCTGGTCGGCGATCGAACGGGTGATGGCCTGACGGATCCACCACGTTGCATACGTCGAGAACTTGTAACCGCGACGGTATTCGAACTTGTCCACGGCCTTCATCAGGCCGATGTTGCCTTCCTGGATCAGGTCCAGGAACTGCAGGCCGCGGTTGGTGTACTTCTTGGCGATGGAGATGACCAGACGCAGGTTGGCCTCGACCATTTCCTTCTTGGCCTTGCGCGCCTTGGCTTCGCCATAGGCCATCGCACGGCTGATCTCTTTGATCTCGCCCAGGGTCAGGTAGTTGGCCTTTTCCATCTCGATCGAGCCCTGCTGCTCGGAGATGATCTGATCCTTGACGTCGCGCAGCGCCGACGACCACTTCTGCTTGCGCTTGAGTGCGTCTTCCACCCATTCCAGGTTGGTCTGGTTGCCTTCCCAGGAGCGGATGAAATCCTTGCGCGGCATGCGTGCCACGGTGGTGGCCAGGTGAAGCACCTTGCGCTCGTGGTCCTTGATGCCATTGACCACGCCACGCAGCTGGGTGACCAGCGCGTCGGTCAGCGGCAGCGGCAGCTTGAGCGTGGTGAAGATGGCGGCCATGTCTTCGCGGGCCTTGACCACCAGCTTGTGCTCGGCGCCGTTCTTGGCATAGGCCTTCTTGAACTTGGCGTATTCGTTGGCCAGGTTCTCCATGCGCGTGGCCACTTCCACCGGGTCCGGACCGGTCGGGCCGGCCTCTTCTTCGGCGGCCTCGTCATCGCCGTCTTCGTCGTCGTCTTCGTCGACTGCTTCATCGTCGGACACGGCGACCGGGCCGGCCGCGGCGAGCGCAGCAGCGGCCGCATCGGCTTCTTCGATCAGGTCGTTGAAGCCAACCACGATCTCGGCCAGACGCTTCTTGCCTTCCTTGTGCGCTTCGTAATCGACCAGCAGCATTTCGGTCGACAGCGGGAACACGCCCAACGCGGCCTGGACCTGGCTCAGGCCTTCTTCAATACGCTTGGCGATGGCGATTTCGCCTTCGCGGGTCAGCAGCTCGACCGTGCCCATTTCGCGCATATACATGCGCACCGGGTCGGTGGTGCGGCCACCTTCGGTGTCGAGCGCAGTCAGCGCGGCGGCAGCTTCTTCGGCGGCGGTGTCGTCAACCTCGCGGTTGCCGGTGTTGCCATCGTTGAGCAACAGGGTTTCGGCATCGGGTGCAACTTCATGGACATCGATGCCCATGCCGTTGATCATGCTGATGATGTCTTCGATCTGCTCCGGGTCGACCAAGTCGTCGGGCAGATGGTCATTGACTTCGGCGTAGGTCAGATAGCCCTGTTCCAGGCCCTTGCTGATCAGTAGCTTGATGTCGGATTGCTGGGCAGGACGTTCGTTGGCCATGAGTGCTCGCGCCACCGGCTTTGAGATTGGAAAGAGAACCTAGCATTATACCAGCGTGAAGCCCGGTCTGCCGGATTCAAGACGGGGCCGCTGGTGGACGTGTTGTATCTAGGGTCTGAGAAGGAAGGTCACCGGGCCATCGTTGACCAGGTCGATAACCATATGGGCACCAAAGCGGCCGGTTTCCACCCCACCGCGATGTTTTTCGCGGCAGATCGCCACCAATTGATTGAACGCTGATTCAGCCTCCAGTGGCGGCGCGGCGGTGCTGAAGCCTGGACGGTTGCCGGAACGGGTGTCCGCAGCCAGGGTGAACTGGCTGACCAGCAACAGGCCGCCGCCGGTGTCGGTGAGTGAGCGGTTCATCTTGCCGGTGTCGTCGCCGAACACCCGGTAGCTCAGCAGCCGCTCGGACAGGCGCCGGATCTGCGCCTCGCTGTCGCCGGGCTCCACACCGATCAGGGCCAGTAGCCCGGGGCCGATCTGCCCGACGATCTGGTCATCGACCGTGACGCTGGCGCGGGTGACTCGCTGGATCAGTGCAAGCATGGGCATTCTCGGGCAGCAAACTGTGCCGCGCAGCATGCCCAGCGCTGCCGGCACTGTCACGCGCGGGCCTTCGCGGTCCGCGCTGTTTAGAATTGCGCCGATGACACCTGATGTTCGCGCTCGCCTGTTGTACGCCACCGCCGCCACCGTGGGCCGCTTGCCCTGGCCGTTGCTCAAGCGCCTGGCCGACACGCTGGCCTGGAGCTGGCGCAAGCTCAATGCACGCGAATCACGCGTGGCGCGCCGCAATCTGGAACTGGCGTATCCGGAACTCGGCGCCAAGCAGCGCGCGCGATTGCATGCGCAGGTCCTGCAATCGACCGCGCGGCAGACGCTGGAAGTGCTGCGCACCTGGACCCGCCCGCCGGCGGAGAACCTGGCACGCCTGCAACGCAACGGCCAGGAGCTCTACGACGCTGCGCTGGCCTCCGGGCGCGGGGTCATCGTGGCGGCCCCGCATTTCGGCAACTGGGAGCTGCTCAACCAGTGGCTGTCCGAACGCGGGCCCATCGCGATTGTTTACCGGCCGCCGGAATCGGAGGCGGTGGATGGCTTCCTGCAGCTGGCACGCGGCGGCAACAACGTGCGCCAGGTGCGCGCCGAAGGCCCGGCGGTGCGGCAATTGTTCAAGGTGCTCAAGGACGGCGGCGCGGTCGGCATCCTGCCGGACCAGCAACCAAAGATGGGCGATGGCGTATTCGCACCGTTCTTCGGCATTCCGGCCTTGACCATGACCCTGGTCAACCGGC
>NZ_JFAQ01000222.1 GCF_001304695.1 Xanthomonas axonopodis | reverse complement strand
CCCCCCCCCCCCGTGGCGCCATAGAGTGGCGGTCCCCACCCGGTGAATCAAGGCGGCGCGATGGAACTGCTTGAACCGCAGATGGCATGCTCCACTCAAACCACGTGCTCGACGCCGCCTTGTGCGGCGTTTTTCGTTGCGCGGCGCAGGGCGCATGCACCTGCTGAAACCGTGGCTTCAGTCGTTTATTATCAAACACTAACAGCATTTTTCTAAGGTCTGGCTACAGGTGGCAAAGCAGGTTCCCGAACGCAGCAGCAAGCCCGCAGAGGGCAAATCGTCGTCGCGCAAGACGGCGGTGGCGGACAATCCGCGGCGGCAGAAGATCTGGCGTGATCTGGCCTTGATCGCGGTGGCGCCGTTGCTGCTGTATCTGCTGGCCAGCCTGTTCACTTACTCGGCGACCGATCCGGGTTGGTCGCGCACCGGCAATCTGGTTGCGCCGATCCATAACATGGGCGGCAGATTTGGCGCCATGACGGCGGATGTGCTGCTGTATTGGCTCGGTTACGTGGCCTTCCTGCTGCCATTGATCCTGGGTGCGGTGGCCTGGATCGCTTTGATAGGCGAGCGCGAGGAGCAGAGCCAGAGTGACCTTGGACCCGCGTTGCGATTGGTGGGCATGGTCGGCTTCCTGATTTCTTCGACTGGCTTTATGCACCTATGCTTGTATCGTGGAGAAGTCGCTGAGGCTGGTGGCATTCTTGGGGAGCTAGTGAGTGGCTCGCTCAGCTCCGGCTTCGGCGCCCTGGGCGCGAACCTGTTCGTGTTGGTGCTGCTGCTGGTGTCGATCACCCTGGCGACCGGTTTGTCGTGGTTTGCGGTGATGGAGCGCATCGGCAAGTGGGTGCTGGCGCTGGGGCCGCTGATGCAGCGCAAGACCCATCAGGCCACCGAGTGGCAGCAGACCCGGGTGATGCGCGAAGAACGCGAGGAAGTGCGCAAGGTCGATGCGGTCAAGCAGGCCAAGCGCGAGCCGGTGAAGATCGAGCCGCCGTCGGCGCCGGTGGTGGAAAAAAGCGAGCGCGCCAAACGCGACACCCAGATTCCGATGTTCCAGGGCGTCAGCACCGACGGCTCGGACCTGCCGCCGCTGGCGCTGCTGGACGACCCCAAGCCGCAGACCAAGGGCTATTCGGAAGAAACGCTGGAAACGCTGTCGCGGCAGATCGAGTTCAAGCTCAAGGATTTCCGCATCGAGGCGCAGGTGGTCGGGGCTTATCCGGGCCCGGTGATCACCCGCTTCGAGATCGAGCCGGCGCCGGGCATCAAGGTCAGCCAGATCAGCTCGCTGGACAAGGACATCGCGCGCGGGTTGTCGGTGAAATCGGTGCGTGTGGTGGACGTGATTCCGGGCAAGTCGGTGATCGGCCTGGAAATTCCCAACGTCAGCCGGGAGATGATCTTCCTCTCCGAATTGCTGCGCTCCAAGGAATACGATAAGTCGGCCAGTCCGCTGACGCTGGCCCTGGGCAAGGACATTGCCGGCCGGCCGACGGTGGCCGACCTGGCGCGCATGCCGCACTTGCTGGTCGCCGGTACCACCGGCTCGGGCAAGTCGGTGGCGGTCAACGCGATGGTGCTCAGCCTGCTGTTCAAGGCCTCGCACAAGGAGCTGCGGATGCTGATGATCGACCCGAAGATGCTCGAATTGAGCGTCTATCAGGGCATCCCGCACCTGCTGGCGCCGGTGGTCACCGACATGAAGGAGGCCGCCAACGGCTTGCGCTGGTGCGTGGCCGAGATGGAGCGCCGCTACAAGCTGATGAGCGCGGTGGGCGTGCGCAACCTGGCCGGCTTCAACAAGAAGGTCAAGGACGCCATCGACGCCGGTCAGCCGATGATGGACCCGCTGTTCAAGCCGAACCCGGAACTGGGCGAAGCACCGCGGCCGTTGGAGACGCTGCCGTTCATCGTCATCTTCATCGACGAATTCGCCGACATGATGATGATCGTCGGCAAGAAGGTGGAAGAGCTCATCGCGCGCCTGGCGCAGAAGGCGCGTGCGGCCGGCATCCATCTGATCCTGGCCACGCAGCGTCCCTCGGTGGACGTGATCACCGGCCTGATCAAGGCCAATATCCCGACCCGCGTGGCGTTCCAGGTCAGCTCCAAGATCGACTCGCGCACCATCCTGGACCAGTCCGGTGCCGAAGCGTTGTTGGGCAATGGCGACATGCTGTACTTGCCGCCGGGTACCGCATTGCCGGACCGCGTACACGGGGCTTTCGTCAGCGACGAGGAAGTGCATCGCGTGGTCGAGCATCTCAAGGCCAGCGGGCCGGTGTCCTACGTCGAAGGCGTGCTGGACGAAGTGCAGACCATGGGCGATGGCACCGTGGTCGGTGCCACCGGCTTGCCGGAGAGCAGCGGCGGCGGTGGCGACGAATCGGACCCCTTGTACGACGAAGCCTTGCGCATCGTCACCGAAACCCGGCGTGCGTCGATTTCCGGCGTACAGCGGCGTTTGAAGATCGGCTACAACCGCGCCGCGCGTCTGATCGAAGCGATGGAAGCGGCCGGCGTCGTCAGCCCGCCCGAGCACAACGGCGACCGTACCGTGCTGGCACCGCCGCCGCCCAAGTAAGCGCCGGCGATGGCGTAACGCGGTTTAGGTGCAGCTCCGGCATGGGCGCCTGCAGCAATGCTGCATTGTTGGAAGTCCGTGCCTGTCATTGCCTGGCACAACGGCTACCCTGTGCGCGAGGGCCGCTCCGGCCCGCCGTGATCGAGACCCATGTTGCATCGTCCCTCGTTATTGCTCGTGCCGCTCCTCTGTATTCCGCTGCTTGTCCAGGCACAGCAGCGACCGGCACCCGCTGCTACTGCTGCAACACGCACGCAGGCCGACACCAATTACAGCTTCGTGCGCTACCGCGCCGACTACGAGGTGCGCGCCGACGCCAGCAGCGTGGAAACCGACGAGTACGAGGTCCTGCTCAAGACCAAGTCGGCCGTGGAGCAGTTCAGCCAGGTCCGACTGAGCTATAGCGAGAAAATGGAAACGCTCGATGTGCTGCAGGCGTATACCGTCACCGCCGAAGGGCTGCGCCAGGACGTGGCCGCCGACAAGATCTATACCCAGGAAAGCTATTCCAGCGCCTCGGCAGCGATGTATGCCGACCGCAAGGTGAAAGTGGTGGTGTTCCCGAATCTGGCGCCCGGCGCCCGCATCGTGTACCGCGTGCGGCGGGCACAGAACACGCCGTATTTCCCCGGTTACTTCAGCCTGTGGGAGACCTTCAGCGTCTTCGCGCAGTACGACGATGCCATGATCACGTTGGTAGCGCCGAAGGGGTTGCCGATGCATCTTTCCGCACGCGGGCTGCAGGGCAGCACCAAGCCGGTGGTGCGCGGCGACCAGGCACGCTGGGAGTGGCGCTACCAGCGCACTGCGCCGATGAAGAACCAGAACTGGAGCGCGGCGACCTGGGAGTTCAGTCCCACCTTGATGGCCGGCACCTTCGATAGCTGGTCGCAGATGGGCCTGGCGTATCACGTCAAAGGCGGGCGCGCCGCGGCGGTCACGCCGGCGATCCAGGCGCTGGCCGATGAGGTCACGCGCGGTATCGATGCGCCGCGCGCACAGGCTGCGGCGCTGTATGCATGGGTGGCGCGCAATATCCGCTATGTGGCGGTGTATCTGGGCAATGGCGGGCTGGAACCCAACAGCGCCGAGAGCATCCTGGCCAACCATTACGGCGATTGCAAAGACCACACCGTGATTCTAGAGGCCCTGCTTGCGGCCAAGGGGATTGCCAGCACCCCGGTGCTGATCGGGGCGGAGGGCGGACCGACCCTGCCGGAGATCCCGGTGCTGGGCCGCTTCAATCACGCCATCACCTACATTCCCGCATTCGATCTGTACGTGGACTCGACCAACCCCTTCGCGCGCTTTGGCCAGCTGCCGGCCGGCGATCTCGGCGCGCCGGTGGTGCATACGCGCGATGGCAAGGTCACGCAGACGCCGCCGAACGACCGCAAGGTCAATCGCTATGTCGCCCGCACCGAATACCGCTTCACGGCGCAGGGCGACCTGCACGGCACCACCACGCTCGACAGCGGGCAGACCGGCGAAGTGGGCTTGCGCGCGATGTTCGTGCAGCTCAACGCGCAAAATCGCAACCGGATCGAAGAGTCGATCCTTGCCCAGTCCGGTTTCGACGGCACCGGCGATCTGCTGATCCAGGGCGACCCGCTGGATCTGGATGCACCGTTCAACTACCGCTACACCTTCCAGGCCAAGGACGCGGTGGATTTCTCGGTGGTCGGCGGCATGACCTTGCCGGACATGCCCGGTGCCGAATCGACGCGCGCCATCTACACCACCACCTCGGCCGAAAACAATCTGACCCCGTTCTACTGCAATGACAGCGTGCGCGAGGAAACCTACGTGGTGAGCTTTCCCGAGACGGTGCCGATCATCGCCATTCCGCGCAGCAGCACCTTTCGCAATGCCGCCGGCCAATACGAGGTTGAGTGGACACGGCAGGGGCAGACGGTTACCGCCGTGCATCGCCTGCAGCGTGCCGCCGTGCGCGGCCCGCAGGCGTTGTGCCAGCCGCAGGATTACCGTGCGTTTCGCGAGCTCTATCAACAGGTGCGGCGCGGGTTTCGTGGGCAGATCGTCTATGGCGATCTGTCCAGAGTGCAGACTGCACAATGAAGCGGATTGCCGTGCACACGCCGCCATCTGAACACGTCGCGAGATAGCGCTCGCCCATTCATCTATGAAGTATCAGAATCCACGCATGCCTTTCTGGAAGACCGCGATGCATCGCCAGCTCCGTTATGCCGTCCTTGCCACTGCTCTGTTCGCCAGCACCGCGTTTGCCGGTGCGCGCCAGGAGTTGGATACCTTCACGCGAGGTTTGAAGGGTCTGGATGGGCAGTTCAACCAGCGGGTGACCGACGCGACTGGCAAGGTCAAGGAAACCTCGAGCGGGCGGGTCGCGCTGGCAACGCCGCGCCAGTTCCGTTGGGAATATGCCAAGCCCTACAAGCAGCTGATCGTGGCCGATGGCAAGAAGGTCTGGGTGTTTGACCCGGATCTGGAGCAGGTCACCGTGCGCGCACAGGGCAGCGAAGAACAGAACAGCCCGCTGGTCGCATTGATCGACCCGGCGCTTCTGGACAAGAAGTACGACGTCAGCGAAGAAGCCGCGCCACGCGACGGCCTGCAGTGGTTGTCGCTGACGCCAAAGGTGGATACCGACGCCAGTTTCCAGATCGCCTCGCTGGGGTTCGGCAAGGATGGCCTGACCAGAATGGAAGTGGTGGACGCGGTCGGCCAACGCACGGCGATCAGCTTTAGCGGCTGGAAGCGCAACCCGGCGTTTGCTGCAGACACTTTCCGCTATACGCCGTCCAAGGGCGTGGACGTGGTGGGAGACGCGCAGTAGACGCATCCGCGGGGCGCACCCATTGAAGGCATGGTGCAGGCGATCGGCCGCGCCTGCGGGGGCGCCGCAGGCGTCGTGACCTGACGCAGGCGCTTACACGGGACGATGCCGGCAGCACTACGGGACTGGCTCGTAGGGGATCCACTGGCCGACCGTCCGGCTCGCCTCCGCCGCCTGGTTGGTCTGGCGTTTGATGAAGAAATCGATGCCACGCTCGCGCTGGCGTTTGCCCTTTTCGCGCAGGATCAGGATGGTCGGTTCCCAGATGCTTGGGTGGCTGATCAGCTCATCGAAGGCGCGATCGGCTTCCTCCGCTTGCGTTTCGCATCCGGCAACCCGCAATAGCTGGGCCTGCGCGCGCAATGCGTCCAGGCGCGGTGCAGCCTCCGCCTGCAACACCCAGTCCACGATCAGCGAGGCGAACTTGTTGTCTTGCATGTGAAGGCGGACCCGGTCGACGAAGTCCTGCAACTGGCGCTCGGCCACCATGTAGAGCCGCTGGTCGTCGACCTTGCCCTGCAGTTTGGAGATTCCGTAGTGCGTCCATAACTGCCAGTTGCGTTTCACTTCGCGTTCGAATGACGCGAAGTTGAAGAATTCGAAGCCGCGATCCGTGCGCACAGGATCGATTTCGTTGTTGAACATCCACAAGGTGGAGAACGTATTGCTGCCAGCCGAGCGCAGTTCCCTGCTGTAGCCGAGATCCAGGGTGGCCAGGGACAGCCGCGCCACTGGTGTGGGCGGCACATTGCCGGCGCTTGGGTGCGTCCACTGCTGGGCGACGAGGCTGGCCGACGCGCGCCCGGCGATCTCCACCCTGGATTGCGCGCTCGAATCCTTCAGCACCATCGTCATGTAGCCTTCGATCGGCGTCTGCGAACGGGAGGTTTCCCGCCGCGCTTTCAGGCCGAGCGACGCCCCCAGGGTGGCGCGACGCGGTCGGCCGTCCATGTTTCCCACGCGCACGCCCGCAGCGACGCTGAGGCTGGATTCGGTGGCCGAAGCCTCGCGCTCGGCATGGCCGATCAACCCAACGGTGATGCTGGGGTGGTGCGCCAGGAGCTCCCCCAGAAAGTCGCGCTCGCTCAACTGGCCTGCAACGCCGCCGGATTGCTCGGCCAGCTGCAGCAAGTGTTCAAACATGGCCAGGAACTGCGCGCGCTGCTCCAGTTCCTGGCCTTTGCCCCGCCGTGGTACGCGGATTTGCATGCCATGCTCGATACCCGATTCCTTTTTCATGCGCCACTCGGCTGCGCCCGTGATGCCCACCGGTGCGCGTTCGGTGCCCGGCAGCAGCACACCCGCACTGATGCCGGTACTGGCGTTGAACTGCCGCGCCTTCTGCCGACCGATCTGCAGCGACAGCCCGGTCCGCCCCATGTAAATCTCCATCGAATGATCGGAACTGGTCTGACCGCCCGCGGAGAGTTTTAGTCCCAGGCCGCTGGGGATGATCGCAAGCGCGGCCGACAGCGGCGTCGTATTGAGTCCGATCACACGTTGCTCGGTGAGACGCAGCTTGTCGCGCCATTCCAGCCGTTCCATCAGGTTGCGCAGGCATTCGAATAGCGCGCGTGGCGATCTGACGCGCGACGTGTCGCCCTCATGCAGAAAGCGACTGGCATGACCAACGGACTGATGAAAGTGCTTGCGCGCGACCGACGCCATTTCTTCATCCAAGGGCGCTGCACCGATCGGCAGGTCGCTCGGTTGTCCGGCATGGTCGAGCAGGCCACGTTGGATCAGACGCAGCGTTTCCGGCAGACGCATGCGGGCCGCGCGTAATGCAACCCAGGCGGAAGCAATCGCCGGATGGCACGCGGCCGGCTGCAGATCATCGGTCGCGCTCACGGAGGCCGCCACCGAGCGCTGAAGTTCCTGGGCGCGCGTTTCGATCGTGCCCAGCACCTTGGCAGTGAATGTCAGGTCGGCCGCATTCTGCTCGTGTGGGAGCCAGTGCGCGTATTCCGACAGCGCCTGCATCGCCAGCTCGTCCTGCGACGGCATTCGCCCGCATGCCAGCAGGATCTGGCGGCGCGCGACGAGCCAACTGGTCAAGTGGCCGGCCGCCTCGCGGAAAACATCGTTGGCACGCCGCATACCGGTGGGAAGCGCCTCGGAGGCGCCGACCTTCATTCCCAGCTCAAGTGCGTTGAAGGGATTGAGGGCGCGATTGCCGCGCCGTCCGCTGTCTGCTACCGCCCATTGCGCAAACATCTGCAGGCATGCGTTGACGCGCGCATAGGGGGAACCTGCCGCGGTGGTTTCGTAGCCATTGCGGAATGCGTGGAATGCGCTGCGCTGGGCATCGGTTGCAGACTGCAGGCCCTGCAGCGGCGAGTCTCCATGCACGGCATGGCGGGCTCCCATTTGCGCATCGCCCAGCCAGGCGCGTTGCGCCTGTTCCGCGTCTGGCGTCAGTGCAAGCCGGTAGCTGGCACGCAGATGGACCTGCGCCGCCTCCAACCATTCCCTGGAGAGGGGCGTGGGTTCTTCGTGCAGCATGTGCGAAAGAACCTGCATACCGCGCGGCACGCTCGCCAACAGGCCGACGCAGGCGGCGATGGCATCCATTGGCGGAACCGCCTCGGCAGCGATGGAGACCTGCGGCGGCGGAATCAGCTCACGCAAGTGCACCATGCCCAGACGTCGCAGCACGTTGGCCGCTGCCGTGGCATCGCCCTCGCTGGCGATCGCTAAGGCCTGCAGGGCGATGCGCAACGCGTCGACCGGCTGCAGGGCGTCGGTCCCGAACGCAGCGCTGCGGCCATGCAGGCCGTCAGCCCAGGCACGCAGAGCCTGTCGGCTCACGGGGGTGATGGTTTCCTCGCGAAAGCCGGGTAGGGCGTCGAGCAGTGCCTCCATGGTGTCGGCGACGATATCGGCAGCGACCGGCCGGGCCTCATCGGCCGGCGGCTGTGCGGCTGCATGTTGCACCACGCGTTGCATGTCGGCGTTGGCTGCTTCCAGCGCGCTGATCGTCTGTTCCTGATGCCACAACTCCTCGGTGTTGATCCGCGACGAATGCTGCGCCTGCTTCAGTTTCGCGTCCACCTGGGTCAGGCGCTCCTGTAGGCGCCGCGCATTCCGCCGGCAGCGCTCGGCATGCGTGCGTTGCAGGGCCAGCATGTTCTCGTCGCGCCCCAGCCGTGTGCGCAATGTCTTGATTTCCCGGTCTCGCTCTGCAGCAAGGTGCGAGGCGAGCGTGCGAGACGCGGGCATGTTGCTGACGCTGCTTGCTTGATCTGACTGCAACGCATCGCGCGCTTGCGCATACGCGCTCTGCAGTTGATCGATCTCCGCATTGGCCTCCGCAAGTGCTTGCTCTGCTTGTGCTTCCTGTGCCGAACCGCGGCCGAAAAAGACCGCTTTGGCCAGCGCATCGCCGCGCGCACGCGCCTGCCGCAGTGCTTGTTCGAGCCGAGTGCAGGCACGCTGCCGCTGCGCGCGATCGACGCTCTGCTGCGCGTTGGCCGAGGATGGGCCCGCGTGCGCGGCGACGGCGCGCGACGGCTGATCGCCCGGTAGCGCGTTCAATGCGGCGCGCGCGGAGAGAATGTCCGACTCAAGATCGTGGATCGCGGCCGTCACCGCATCAGTTCGCGCATGGCATCCATGCAGCTGTTGCAGCAGTTCGGCGCGTTCGCGCGTGAGCACGTTGATGCTGTCGCTGAGGTTGGCGGCGCGCCGCGCTCTCAGGGCCAACTGCTCGCGTGCAGCCTCTAGCGTCTGTGCATGCGCGTAGCTCAATTCGTCATGGCGAAGCCGGGAGATGCGTGCGGCCAAGTCGTTGTTGGATTGCTCCAGGCGGGCGATCAGCGCTTCATTGAGATGCCGGGTGGCATTCGACAGTGGCGGGGCTGCTCTCAGATCATGGGTGGCATCGGTGTTGCGATCCGGTGGACCGGCTGGTCTGTCCCGCTCGCACTGCACAGAGGAATAGCTCAGCAGGGCCGTATGTGGTTCTGGCGAACCACTACTGAGGCCCAATCGCTCTGCGACCTTCCTGCAGGGCTGCGGGAGCGTGTGTTTGCGTTTGGGAGCGGCTTTCAATCCGGGCTCGACGACGCTTGGCTGTCGTGCTTGCTCAAGCAGCGTTGCAGACCAACCCAGCGGGTCTTCCTGGGCCTGGATCAGTTCCGCCTCGAACGCGCATGGGTCCGGAGTCGCCAATTTGTTGTGTGTCTGCCGCCGCGCTGAAGGTTTGGAGGGATGCGAGATGGTCTCGGCCATCCCTGGAAGGCAGGCGGTAATGACAGAGGGGCGAAGCGGAATGCGGGGCATGGTGGAATCCGTACGCTGAACGTGCCGCCTGCGCTGGCGCAGCTCGCGGCCGATGCGGGATGCCGGCAAGCGATTGCATGCGGTCACTCGTTACTTAGTAACAGTATTGCGCTGCGCGTTCGAGGCATTGCACCTGCGCGAAGTGGTCGCTTGGAAAGAGAACGCCAGCATTGCTGCGCGTGCTGGCCGAACACTGCGTTGTGGGACGTCCATCAGGCGCAGGCGGTAGAATGAGGGGGGTGAGCAAAGCCAAACGTCCCGACTCGATCACGCCCGATCTGCTGCATGTCGATCGCAGCGCCATGGGACCCTTGGCAGAGCGGATGCGGCCGCGCACGCTCGACGAGATGGTGGGCCAGAAGCGCTTGCTGGCTCCCGACAGCGCCTTGCGGCGCGCGGTCGAATCCGGGCGCGTGCATTCGATGATCCTGTGGGGCCCGCCGGGATGCGGCAAGACCACATTGGCCTTGTTGCTGGCGCACTACGCAGACGCCGAATTCACGGCGATCTCGGCCGTGCTGTCCGGCTTGCCGGACGTGCGGCAGGTGCTGGCAGAGGCGGCGCAGCGTTTTGCCGGTGGCCGCCGCACCGTGTTGTTCGTCGATGAGGTGCATCGCTTCAACAAGGCGCAGCAGGACGCATTCTTGCCACATATCGAACGCGGCACGATTCTGTTCGTCGGTGCAACCACGGAAAACCCGTCCTTCGAGTTGAACTCGGCGTTGTTGTCGCGCTGCCGCGTGCATGTGCTGGAAGGCGTGTCGCCGCAGGATATCGTCGAAGCCTTGCATCGTGCCTTGCGCGATGCCGAGCGCGGCTTGGGGACGGAGACGATCCAGGTCAGCGAAGCGTCGCTGCTGGAAATCGCCAGCGCCGCCGACGGCGACGTGCGTCGCGCCCTGACGCTGTTGGAAATCGCTGCGGAACTGGCGGCAGGCGAGGGTGGCGAGATTACGCCACAGACGCTGCTGCAGGTGCTGGCCGACCGCATGCGGCGCTTCGACAAGAACGGCGAGCAGTTCTACGACCAGATTTCGGCGTTGCACAAGTCCGTACGCAACTCCAACCCGGATGCAGCGCTGTACTGGCTGACGCGGATGCTCGATGGCGGGTGCGACCCGGCGTATCTGGCGCGTCGGTTGACCCGCATGGCGATCGAGGACATCGGCCTGGCCGATCCGCGTGCGCAGAGCATGGCGCTGGAGGCCTGGGACATCTACGAGCGTCTCGGCAGCCCGGAAGGCGAGTTGGCATTCGCACAGTTGGTGCTGTATCTGGCCAGCACTGCCAAATCCAACGCCGGCTACGCAGCCTTCAATCAGGCCAAGGCCGACGTGCGCGCCTCTGGCACGCAAGAGGTGCCGCTGCATCTGCGCAACGCACCGACCAAGCTGATGAAGACGCTGGGCTACGGCCACGATTACCAATACGACCATAATGCCGAGGGCGGTATCGCGTTGGATCAGACCGGCTTCCCGGATGCGATGGGCGAGCGCGTGTACTACAACCCGGTGCCGCGCGGGATGGAGATCAAGCTGAAGGAAAAGCTCGATCGGCTGCGCGAGGCGCGCGCGCAGGCCCGGGCTGACAAAGCCGGCAAGCCCGCGGCATAATTGTTGGCACAGGAGATGGCATTCCTCCTTGAACCGCACGCACCCTGCGCGCTGATGATGCCTGCCCACCCCCGCCGGGGCGGCAGGTCTGTGCCCCGGTATCGCTCTTGACTCAGGAAGGATGACGCCGATGCCGCACACAAATTTTTCGAAGACACGCGCTGGTCGCGGGGCACGCGCATGAACGCACCGGTGTGGTGGCAACAGCTGTTGCTGGCGATGACCGGTGGTGCACTGGGATCGGGCTTGCGTTTCGCGATCGGGGCCTCGTTGATCCAGCGCTTCGGTACCGGCTTCCCGTGGGGAACGCTGACGGTGAACCTGCTCGGTTCGTTCGTTGCCGGCGTGTTGCTGGTCTGGCTGGATGCACGCGGACCATCGAGCTGGCCGCTGCGGGCCTTGTTGATCGTCGGCGTGATCGGTGGGTTGACCACGTTTTCGTCGCTGATGATGGAGTGCCTGGTGTTCGCGCGCACCGACCGCTCGACGATGATCGGTATCTATCTGGCCGTGACCTTGCTGGCCGGACTGGCGCTGGTCTTTGCGGGGGCGCGGACCGGTCAATGGCTGGTGACGCGCTGAGCGCCGCTGCTTGATCGCGGTGTCTGCGGCGCCCCTATTGCGACAGCTAGATTGACAGCATCAGTCGCCTGAGCGATATGACCGACGCACCGGAATGCAAGGCGTTGCCTTTCAATGGCACGCGGGAAATATGGCCTGGATCGCCGCGATTTCGGCGAGACCGCGTTGACTGGTAAAGGAAAGGGCGCGCTTGCGCACGCCCTTCTGATTGCATGGCGATTCGATCGCCAGGACCTGTTATCCGCAGGTCTTCCGTAGGTCGATCACACAGGTGGAAACGCCAGATCGACCCGGAAGGCCGACCCGGCGCTCCAACGCGCCTTACAGCGCTTCGATGATGCCCGCAGCGCCCATGCCGGTGCCGATGCACATGGTGACCATGCCGTACTTCTGCTGACGACGGCGCAGGCCATGCACCAGCGTGGCGGCACGAATCGCGCCGGTGGCGCCCAGCGGGTGGCCAAGGGCAATTGCGCCGCCCAGCGGATTGACCTTGGACGGATCCAGCTCGCTATCACGGATCACGGCCAACGCCTGTGCGGCGAAGGCTTCGTTGAGCTCGATCCAGTCCAGCTGGTCCTTGGTCAGCCCGGCCTGCTTGAGCGCCTTGGGAATGGCAGCGATCGGGCCGATGCCCATCACTTCCGGACGCACACCGGCGACCGAGAAGCTGACGAAGCGCGCAAGCGGGGTCAGACCGTAATCCTTGATCGCCTGTTCGGAGGCCAGCAGCACCGCACCAGCGCCGTCGCTCATCTGCGAAGAATTGCCGGCAGTCACACTGCCGCCGAACTGGCCGTTGCGGAACACCGGGCGCAGCTTGGCCAGGCCTTCGAGCGAGCTGTCCGGGCGCGGGCCTTCGTCGATATCGACCAGGCGCTTGCGCAGGGCGATCACGTTGCCGGCTAGGTCGGGCTGACGCGAGTGGATTTCGTACGGGCTGATTTCGTCGCGGAACTCGCCAGCGGCGATCGCGGCGATGGCCTTTTGATGCGACGCCAGCGCGAATGCATCCTGGTCTTCGCGCGACACCTTCCACTCTTCTGCCACCTTCTCGGCAGTGATGCCCATGCCGTAGGCAATGGCCACATGGTCGTCGGCGAACACGCTTGGCGACATCGCCACCTTGTTGCCCATCATCGGCACCATCGACATCGACTCAGTTCCGCCGGCCAGCATCAGGTCAGCATTGCCCAGACGGATCTGGTCGGCTGCCATGGCGATGGCCTGGATGCCGGACGAACAGAAGCGGTTGATGGTCTGACCTGCCACCGAATGGGGCAGGCCCGCCAGCAACACGCCGATGCGTGCCACGTTCATGCCTTGCTCGCCTTCGGGCATGGCGCAGCCGATGATGGCATCGTCGATACGCGAGGTATCGATACCCGGCGCCTGCGCGACCACTGCGCGCAGCACGTGCGCCAGCATGTCGTCCGGACGGGTGTTGCGGAACACGCCTTTGGGCGCCTTACCCACCGGCGTACGCGTGGCGGCAACGATGTAGGCTTCTTGGATCTGCTTGCTCATTTTGCTATCTCCGATAGCCGGGATTGGGGATTCGGGATTTGGGATTCGCCAAAGCGAATCCTCGCGCCCGAATGTTTCCTGCCCGGCGGTTGAATTTGGTGGAAGCGAGAATGTTGGAGGGCAGGGGAGTCGCTATTACGAATCCCCTATCCCGATTCCCCAATCTCAGTTCCTCAACGGCTTGCCCGTCTTGAGCATGTGCCCAATCCGTGCCTGGGTCTTTTCCTGCTGGGCCAGTTCGACGAAGTGCTTGCGCTCCAGCTTCAGCAGCCATTCCTCGTCCACAAGTGCGCCGCGATCGACTTCGCCGCCGCACATCACCGTGGCGATGCGGGTGGCGATTTCATAGTCGTATTCGCTGATGAAGCGGCCTTCCAGCATGTTGACCAGCAGCATCTTGAAGGTGGCGATACCGACGTCGCCGGCGATCTGGATGCGGCGTGCCGGCAGCGGGGCGCGGTAGCCGCCCTCGGCCAGTGCGCGCGCTTCGGCCTTGGCGATGTGCAGGCTCTCGTAGCTGTTGAACACCACCTTGTCGGTGGCGCGCAGCAGGCCAAGTTCCTGCGCGTTGACCGCCGAGTTGGAGACCTTGGCCATCGCGACGGTTTCGAAGGTCTTCTTCAGCTCCGCAAACACGTCGCCGCCCGGACCTGCGGCGATCGAGGCACGTACCGCGATTTCCTTCAGGCCGCCACCGGCCGGCAGCAGGCCGACGCCGGCTTCGACCAGGCCGATATAGCTCTCCAGCGAGGCCACGGTCTTGGCGCTGTGCATCTGGAACTCGCAACCGCCGCCCAGCGCCAGGCCGCGCACGGCCGAAATCACCGGCACCTGCGCATATTTGATGCGCTGGCTGGTGGCCTGGAAATTGGCGACCAGCGCCTCGAACGCATCGACCTTGCCGGCCTGCAGCAGGCCGAGCGCGCCGGCCAGATCGGCACCAGCGGAGAAGGGCTCCTTCTGTTGCCAGATCACCAGGCCGGCGAAGTCCTTCTCGGCGCGGCCGACGACTTCCTGCAAGCCGTTGAGCACGTGGTCGGACACGGTGTTCATCTTGGTCTTGAAGCTGACCACGGCGATATTGTCGCCGTCGTGCCACATGCGCACGCCGTCGTTCTCGAACACGGTCTCGCCCGGCGAGAACTGCTCGCCCAGCAGTGGGTCGGGGAAGCGCTGGCGCTTGTACACCGGCAGCGCGGAGCGTGGCAGCTTGGCGTCGCGTGCCGGGCTGTACGAGCCTTCGGCGCCATGCACGCCGTCGCGGCCGTCGAACACCCAGTTCGGCAATGGCGCGCTGCTCATGCTTTTGCCGCTGGAGATGTCTTCGGCAATCCACTGCGCCACCTGCTTCCAGCCGGAGGCCTGCCAGGTTTCGAACGGGCCGAGCGACCAGCCGTAGCCCCAGCGGATCGCCAGGTCGACGTCGCGCGCGGTTTCGGCAATATCGGCCAGGTGATAGGCGCTGTAGTGGAACAGGTCGCGGAAGGTAGCCCACAGAAACTGCGCCTGCGGGTGCTGGCTCTCGCGCAGCTTGGCGAACTTTTCGGCCGGGTTCTTGATCTTGAGGATCTCGACCACTTCCGGTGCGGCGCTACGATCAGCAGCCCTGTAATCCTGTTTTTCCAGGTCCAGCACCACGATGTCCTTGCCGACCTTGCGGAAGATGCCGGCGCCGACCTTCTGGCCCAGCGCGCCCTTGGCGATCAGCGCCTCCAGCCACTTCGGCGAGGCGAAGTACAGGTGCCAAGGGTCGTCCGGCAGGGTGTCGCCCATGGTCTTGATGACGTGCGCGATGGTGTCCAGGCCCACCACGTCCGAGGTGCGATAGGTGGCCGATTTGGGGCGACCCACCAGCGGGCCGGTCAGCGCATCAACTTCGTCGAAGCCCAGGCCGAATTCCTGCGTGTGGTGGATGATGGACAGGATCGAGAACACGCCGATGCGGTTGCCGATGAAGCTCGGCGTGTCCTTGGCATACGCCACACCCTTGCCGAGCGTGGTCACCAGGAACGCTTCCAGGCCTTCCAGCACGGCCTTATCGGTGCCCTTGGCCGGGATCAGCTCGGCCAGGTGCATATAGCGCGGCGGGTTGAAGAAGTGCACGCCGCAGAACCGGTGACGCAGCTGCTCGGGCAGTACGTCGGACAGTTTGTTGATGCCCAGGCCGGAGGTGTTGGACGCCAGCACGGCATGATCGGCCACGAACGGGGCGATCTTCTTGTACAGATCCTGCTTCCAGTCCATCCGCTCGGCGATCGCTTCGATGATCAGGTCGCAGTCGCGCAGCTGTTCCAGGCCGCTCTCATAGTTGGCCGGCGTAATCGCCTCGGCCAGCGCCTTGCTGGCGAGCGGGGCAGGTCTGAGCTTGCCCAGGTTGGCGATGGCCTTGAGCACGATGCCGTCGGCCGGGCCTTCCTTGGCGGGCAGGTCGAACAACACGGTGTCGACACCGGCATTAGTGAGGTGCGCGGCGATCTGCGCACCCATGACGCCGGCACCGAGCACGGCGGTGCGACGGACTAGCAACGGGTTGGACATAGCGATAGGCCTCTTGTGGAACGTTTACGGTGTGGAGTGAGCGCGGAACCCGGGTTCCGCGAAACGAATGAGTTCGCGCGCCGCGCACGCACGGTGGTCGGCCTCGCTGACACCGGCGGGCCGCTTGATGAGGCCGAAATCGGCCATGGCATAGGTCAGAGCGCCGGCCAGGAAGTCCAGCCGCCAGTACAGCTCTTCCTTGCTCAAGCCCGGCACGCAGCCGGCAATGGCGTTGCCGAATTCGCGCAGCACATGGCCGTAATGGTCGGACAGGAACTTGCGCAGGTTGTCGTTCTTTTCGGCGTACGCGCGCGCGATCACGCGCACGAACGCGCCGCCGTTCTGGCGGTCCTGCGCCATGGCCAACGCCGGCTCGACGAAGGCAGCGAGCACGGCCGTGAGCTCGCCGGGCTGGCACTTCTTCGCCGTTTCCAACTGCTGCAAGCGCGCGGCGGTCATCTCGTCCATGCGCCGGCGGAACACCTCGTTGACCAGGTTTTCCTTGGAGCCGAAGTGATAGTTGACCGCGGCGATATTGACGTCGGCCTGCGTGGTGAGCTGGCGCAGCGACGTGCCGGCGAACCCGTGCTGGGCGAACAGCTCCTCGGCCGCACCGAGAATGCGGTCTTTGGTGGAGAAGTGGGCGGGCTTGGGCATGCGCGAAGGTGGAACTCAATCAAACGATTGTTTGAGTCTACGGGCTCGCTTGCCGGTAGGTCATGTCGCAACGCAGCACGATTCAGGGGGCGGTGTGCAATCAAATCGTTGACGAGATAGAATTGACCATCGCAAAGAAGCCTAAGCCCGCGTTTTGTCGTGGGTTTTTTCATGTTAACCTTGGGCCTTAAGTGGCCCGCCCAACGGAGAACTTCCCATGGCGCTGGAGCGCACCCTGTCCATCATCAAGCCCGACGCCGTTGCCAAGAACGCCATCGGCGAAATCTACAGCCGCTTCGAAAAGGCTGGCCTGAAAGTCGTGGCCGCCAAGTACAAGCAGCTGTCGCGCCGCGAAGCCGAAGGCTTCTACGCCGTGCACCGCGAGCGTCCGTTCTTCAACGCCCTGGTCGAATTCATGATCTCCGGCCCGGTGATGATCCAGGCGCTGGAAGGCGAGAACGCCGTTGCCGCACACCGTGACCTGCTGGGCGCGACCAATCCCAAGGACGCTGCGCCGGGCACCATCCGCGCCGACTTCGCCGATTCGATCGATGCCAATGCCGCTCACGGCTCGGACTCGGTCGAGAACGCTGCCAACGAAGTCGCGTATTTCTTTGCCGCCACCGAAGTGGTCTCGCGCTGAGGCCGAGTGAGTCGAATCGTGAATGAGGTCGTGATCCCCTCCGTGCTGCAGGACGGCTCCGTCCGTACCGCGGAGCCGCGCAAGCAGAACCTGCTCGACCTCGATCGCGAGGGTCTTGAGCGCTTCTTCGCCGACACGCTCGGCGAGGCGCGTTACCGTGCCCATCAGGTGATGAAGTGGATTCACCATCGCTACGTCACCGATTTCGACCAGATGACCGACCTCGGCAAGGCATTGCGTACGAAGTTGCACCAGCATGCCGAGGTCCTCGTCCCGAACGTCGTATTTGACAAGCCATCTACCGACGGCACCCACAAATGGCTGCTGGCCATGGGTACCGATGGCAAGAACGCTATCGAAACCGTGTACATCCCCGACAAGGGTCGCGGCACGCTGTGCGTCTCCTCCCAGGTCGGCTGCGGCTTGAACTGCACCTTTTGTTCAACCGCCACCCAGGGCTTCAACCGCAACCTCACCACTGCCGAAATCATCGGTCAGGTGTGGGGGGCGGCGCGCCATCTGGGCAATGTGCCGCACCAGCAGCGTCGTCTCACCAATGTGGTGATGATGGGCATGGGCGAGCCGCTGATGAATTTCGACAATGTCGTGCGCGCGATGAGCGTGATGCGAGACGATCTTGGCTACGGTCTGGCCAGCAAGCGGGTCACGCTATCGACCTCCGGCCTGGTGCCGATGATCGACCGGCTTTCCACCGAAAGCGACGTCTCGCTCGCGGTCTCGCTGCACGCGGCTAACGACGCGCTGCGCGAGAGCCTGGTGCCGTTGAACAAGAAGTACCCGATCGCCGAGCTGATGGAGTCGTGCGCGCGCTATCTGCGCGGCAGCAAGAAACGCGATTCGGTAACGTTCGAATACACGTTGATGAAGGGCATCAACGACCAGCCGGAGCATGCGCGCCAGCTGTCCCGGTTAATGCGGCAGTTCGACAATGCGGTGCAATCCAAGGACGCCGGCAAGGTCAATCTGATTCCGTTCAATCCGTTTCCTGGAACGCGCTATGAGCGCTCGGGCGAGACCGAGATTCGCGCGTTCCAGAAGATCCTGCTCGATGCGCAGGTGCTGACGATGGTTCGCCGCACCCGTGGCGATGACATCGACGCCGCATGCGGGCAGCTCAAGGGGCAGGTCATGGACCGTACCCGTCGCCAGGCGGAGTTCCGCCGCACATTTGAAGGGCAGGCCGATCGAGATGCGGCAGCGTGAACTCGCGTTAATGGCGGCCGTGGCGATCGCGCTTGGCGCGGTCGGTTGCGGCGGTCGCAATGCCAAGGCCGGCTTGGCCAAGAGCGTGGAGGAAGTCGCGCCGGTGTACTCGTTCCGCGACGACAAGACCACCAAGAATCGCCTGGCTGTCCAGGAGAAATTGGGTCTGGCCCGCAATCGGCTGCAGACCGGCGATTATGCCAGTGCCGAAGAGCAGGTGCGTGCCGCCTTGAAAAAGGACGCGCAGTCGGTGGATGCCATCGGCCTGCTGGCACTGATTCAGGGCGCCAGGGGCGATGCGACGGCAGCTGGTGCGTCGTATCGGCGTGCCGTAGAACTCGCGCCGCAACGCGGCGACGTGCTGAATAACTACGGTGCCTGGTTGTGCGCGAATGGCTCGCCCGCCGAAGCGTTGACCTGGTTCGATCGCGCACTGGCCGACCGCACATATGCCTCGCCTGCGTCTGCATTGGGCAATGCCGGCGGTTGCGCGCTCAAGGCAGGACAGCCTGAGCGAGCAGCAGGCGATCTGCGCAAAGCGCTCGATCTAGATCCAAATAATCCGTACGCGCTCGAATCGATGGCACGTCTGGAAGCCGGGCGCCGCAATTATTTCGAGGCCCGCGCTTTTATCGAACGCCGCCTTGCGGCTGCACCGGCAACGGCTTCCGTGTTACAACTCGCCATTCAGATTGAGCAAGGGCTAGGCGACAAGGTAGCTGCCGGCCGTTACCAACAGCGGTTGGTCAAGGAATTCCCTGACGCAGCGACCGCTACTCCCGGGGCCAATGCATTGTGATCAGTGATTCCAATCCGAACCTTTTCGAGCAGGAAAAGGGCTGCGGACAGCATTTGCGCGAAGCGCGCGAGGCAGCAGGTCTGAGTGTGGACGAAGTGGCCGGCAAGCTGCGCATGCCGGCACACGTGGTCCGCGCGTTGGAGCAGGAGGACTGGCAGCGGCTGGGCGCGCCGGTGTTCGTACGCGGGCAGCTGCGCAGCTATGCGCGCTTGCTGCAGGTCGACCTGGAACCGCTGCTGCAGCAGGCCACCATTGCGCCGATCGAGCCGGTCAAGCTGGTCAGTCACACGCATACGCCGCGTGCGCGGCGCATTCTCGAAAGCACCGCGCGCAAGGCCATGTATGTGGTCATTACCGGCGTGTTTGCGGTACCGGTCTGGTATGCGACGCGCTCGCATCTGGATGGCAAGGCACCAAGCACGGTGTCCCTGGACAGCATGCCGGAGGCTGCCAAGTCCGCTGCGCCAGGCAACTCAGCAGCGCAGCCGGCCGCAGCGCCACGCGAGCAGCCGGCGCCGTATATCGCATCGATGACCCCGGTGCTGCGTGCGACCGCCGACGCCCAGGCGCCTGCAGAGGCAGTTGCTCCGGCCGGCAGTTTGTCGTTGAGTTTCAGCGGCGACAGCTGGGTGCAGATCCTGGCACCGGATGGCAGTGCGGTCGAAAAAGCCCTGATACGTGCCGGTGAACAACGCACGTATTCGCCCGGTCAGGTGGGGCGCATCGTGCTCGGCAATGCCTCGGCGGTACAGGTTCAGCAAGGCGGCAGTATCGTCGATGTGAAACCGTTCCAACGCGCTAACGTGGCCCGTTTTGCGGTATCCTCCGACGGCTCCGTGGTACCTGCTTCCGAGTGAAGCGGACTGCGGTTTTTCATTTATCCCTTTTGATGTTCCGCGCCTCCGGGATGACGGAGCGAGAGTACGCATGGCGATCGACGATCTGCTGGACGAACACGAACAAGGCGAACGCGTTCGTTCCTGGTTGAGAAAGAATGGCGCGGGTCTGGTGGGCGGTGTCCTGCTTGGTCTGGCACTGATCCTGGGCTGGCAGTGGTGGCAGACGCGCACCAACACCGCATTGGTCGAGGCCAATGGCCGCTACGAAGCGGTAGTGAAGTCGATCCAGGCCAAGAACCTGGACAAGGCCGCCAAGGACATCTTGGCGCTGGACGACGGCAAGGGCGGCGTTTACGCCGAGCTGGCGGCGCTGCGGCTGGCCAAGGCCCAGGTCGATGCCGGCAAGAACGCCGAAGCGATCAAGACCTTGCGCGACGTGCCCGCCGAAGGCGAGCTCAAGCAGATCGTACAGCAGCGCCTGGCGCGCTTGCTGACTGAAAGCGGTAAGCATGACGAAGCGATCAAACTGCTGGCCGATGCGCAGGACCACGCCAGCCTGGAGATCCGCGCCGACGCATTGGTCGCGCAGGGCAAGCCGGATGAAGCGCGTGCGCTATACACCAAGGCCCTGACCACGGTGGATGTGGCCTCGCCGCAGCGCCGGTTGCTGGAAACCAAGCTGATGGATGTGGGCGGCAAGGTGCCCGATCCGGCGGAGCAGATTCGATGAAGCAGGTTGATATGTATAAGCGCGTTGCGTTGATTGCCCTGATAGGTGTGTCGCTGGCTGGCTGCAGCACCGTCAAGGGCTGGTTCGCCGGCAAGGATGCTGCTGCCAAGAAGGCGCAGGAACCTGCCGAGCTGGTGAAATTCGAGCCCTCGGTCAAGGTCGAGAAGATCTGGTCTGCCGGCGTCGGTAAGGGCGAAGGGCATATTGGCGTTCGTCAGCGCCCGGCCGTGGCCGATGGCAAGGTGTATGCAGCGGCGATCACCGGCGGCGTGGAGGCACTTGACCTGCAGACCGGCAAGCGCGTCTGGGAATACAAGCCCAAGAAAGAAAAGCGTAACGACCGCAAGTTCAAGCAGCGCCTGTCCGGTGGTCCCGGTGTGGGCGAGGGCCTGGTGGTGATCGGTAGCCTGTCCGGCGATGTGATTGCCTTGAACCAGGCCGACGGCACGGAAAAGTGGCGGGCCAAGGTGCCCAACGAAGTGATCGCTGCGCCGGCCATCGCACAGAACCTGGTGCTGGTGCGTAGCAACGACGGTCGCGTGACCGCGTTCGATGCCGCAACCGGCGAGCGTCGCTGGTTCCATGCCGAAGAAGGCCCGACATTGTCCGTCCGCGGCAATGCGCCGATCGTGACCGGCCCGGGCGTGGTGTTCGTCGGTAATGACAGCGGCACCTTGAGTGCGCTGGCGCTGCAGGACGGTCGCCCGTTGTGGGAGCAGGCCATCGGCGTGCCGGAAGGTCGTACCGAGCTGGAGCGTATGTCCGACGTCGATGGCGCCCCGGTGTTGGATGGCACCACGCTGTACGCGACCAGCTTCAAGAACGAAACCCTCGCACTGGAAGGCCCGAGCGGCCGTCCACTGTGGACGCGCGATCATGGTGGCGCCGGCGGCGTTGGTGTGTCGTCGGCCGTCGTGGTGGTGTCCGACAATGCTGGATCGGTGTGGGGGTTGGACAAGAGCAGCGGTGCGGCGATGTGGTCGCAGGCAGCCTTGGCCCGCCGTTCGCTGACTGGTGTGGCCATCCAGGGCGATTACGCCGTGGTTGGCGACTACAAGGGCTACCTGCACTGGCTGAAACTCAGCGACGGAGCACTGGCTGCGCGCGCACGTGCTGGACGCGATACGCTGCTGGCCCAGCCGCAGGTGGTCGACGGCATTTTGCTGGTACAAAACACCGACGGCGATCTCACCGCCTTCCGGTTGGCACAATAAGGACCTTGCGATGCTGCCCCTGGTCGCCCTTGTTGGACGGCCCAATGTCGGCAAGTCCACCATCTTCAATGCGCTGACGCGCACCCGTGACGCGCTGGTCCACGACCAGCCCGGCGTCACACGCGACCGTCACTACGGGGTCTGCCGGCTCGACGAGCAGCAGCCCTTCATCGTCGTCGATACCGGCGGTATCGCCGGCGACGAGGAAGGTCTTGCCGGGGCCACGGCCCGCCAGGCACGGGCCGCTGCCGGCGAAGCCGATCTGGTGCTGTTCGTGGTCGATGGCCGCGAAGGCGCGTCCTCGCTCGATGACGAGATTCTGGCCTGGTTGCGCAAATTGGCGCGGCCGACCGTGCTGGTGATCAACAAGATCGACGGCACCGACGAAGAGACCGTGCGCTCGGAATTTGCGCGCTACGGCTTCTCCGACGTGGTGGCGTTGTCTGCCGCACATCGCCAGGGCATCGACGAATTGCTCGAAGAAGTCGGTGCGCGGCTGCCCGAGGAAGGTGCCGGCGAGCTGCTGGACAACGACCCGGCACGCGTGCGGATCGCCTTCGTGGGCCGCCCGAATGTCGGCAAGTCGACCCTGGTCAACCGCCTGCTGGGCGAAGAACGCATGATCGCCTCGGAAGTGCCCGGCACCACGCGCGATTCGATCGCGGTGGACCTGGAGCGCGATGGCCGTCAGTACCGCCTGATTGATACTGCCGGCCTGCGCCGGCGTGGCAAGGTGGAAGAGGCGGTCGAGAAGTTCAGCGCGTTCAAGACGCTGCAGGCGATCGAGCAATGCCAGGTCGCGGTGCTGATGCTGGACGCCACCGAAGGCGTGACCGACCAGGATGCGACGATTCTCGGCGCGATCCTGGATGCCGGCCGTGCGCTGGTGGTGGCGATCAATAAGTGGGACGGGCAAAGCGATTACCAGCGTGCGCAGGCCGAAGATCTGCTGTCGCGCAAGCTGGGCTTCGTCAACTGGGCCGAGGCGGTGCGGATTTCTGCTTTGCACGGCTCGGGCATGCGCGAGCTGTTCCAGGCGATTCATCGCGCACATGCATCGGCCACGCATGAATTCAGCACCAGCGAAGTGAACCAGGCGCTGGAAATCGCTTATGAGACCAACCCGCCGCCGAGCATTCGCGGGCATGTCTCCAAGCTGCGGTATGTGCACCCGGGCGACACGAATCCGCCGACCTTCATCGTGCATGGCACGCGCCTGAAGGTGTTGCCGGAGTCTTACAAGCGCTATCTGGAAAACTTCTTCCGCAAGCGTTTCAAGCTGGTTGGCACGCCGGTGCGCTTCATCTTCCGCGAGGGCGCCAACCCGTACGAGGGCAAGAAGAATCCGCTCTCCGATCGTCAGATGGCCCGCAAGCGGCGCCTGATGCGGCATGTCAAAGGGAAGTAACGGCGCGCAGGCCGCCTGAGGCGTGATGTTCGGGCGGCGTGGAAGATTCGCAGGTCAGTTGGCCTGCGTGTCGTAGTTCCTCGCTTACGGGCCGGGTCTTAACGTTCTGGGCATCCTCCTGAGCGTTCGATCGATACTCAAGGCAGTTCCTGCCGCGCCCACGCGTTCGTCCTTTGGCACGTGGCGGCGCGTGCAGTGCAGGCGCAATCGAAATCGAACTCGCTCCCAGCGCAGCGCGTTCTCAACGCCCTTCTACTGCTTCGGCGGCCGTGTGGTGCCGCCATCCGTCGCGTTGGCGATGCGCTGGTATCCTGCGCGGCATGACCGATTATCCTTCCCGCATTCCCTACGCGCAGGCGCTGCAGGTTCTGCGCACTGTCGCGGCCAGCAACCGTTCGCCCGATGAAAACATCGCCACCTCGCGTGCCGATGGGCGGATCTCCGCGGGCGACCTGATCGCACCGCTGGCGCTGCCGCCGTTTGCCAACAGTGCGATGGATGGGTTTGCGCTGCGGCACGCCGATGTTGCTGGCGGCGATGCGTCGTTGCAGCTGGTTGGCGAACAGTTTGCCGGCGATCGCTGGGCCGGCACGCTGGGCGCGGGGCAATGCCTGCGTATCACCACGGGCGCGCCACTGCCCGATGGCGCCGATACCGTGATTCCCAAGGAAGAGGCCGACGAACGCGACGGCGTGGTGCGGTTTCAGACCGCGCCTGCACCAGGCGCTGCCGTGCGCCTGGCCGGCAGCGACGTGCGTGCCGGCGATCTGGTGATCCAGGCCGGGCGGGTGCTGACGCCTGCACGCATCGGTCTGGCTGCGGCGCTGGGGGTGTTGCGACTTGCGGTCGCGCCGCGCCCGACCATTGCGGTGCTGGCCACCGGCGATGAGCTGATCGAGCCAGGCATGCCGCTCGGCCCCGGTCAGATCTACAACAGCAACCGCGACATGCTGATGGCGCAACTGCGTGCGCTGGGCTATGCGCCGACCGCCTGGCCGACCTTGCCGGACGACCCGCAACGTATCCGCACCATGCTGGAAGATGCGGCCGCGGCGTTCGATGTGGTGATCACCTGCGGCGGGGTGTCTGCTGGTGAAAAGGACTACCTGCCGCGCCTGATCGGCGAGTTGGGGCGCATCCATTTCTGGCGCGTGCGGATGCGCCCGGGAATGCCGGCGGTATTGGGGCAGATTGGGCGCTGCCTGGTCCTGGGCCTGCCGGGCAACCCGGTCTCGGTGCTGGCAACGCTGATCGCCTACGGCGTGCCGTTGCTGGATGGATTGCAGGGACGCAGCGAGCCGCGCCCGGTCTGGCATGCCGCGTTGGCAAGCCCATGGGACAAGCGCCACGAACGGCTGGAATTCCTGCGTGGGCGATTGGAATGCGGCGAAGATGGGCGGCTGACCGCGCTGCCGCATCGCGGCGACGCTTCGCATCTACTGCGTGGCGCGGCCGACAGCAATGTATTGATCGTGCTGCCTGAGCATGCGCGGCGCTTTGAGGCTGGCGAGATCGTGCGGGTGATTCCGTACGCGTTGTGAGCGTGTGCTTGATCGAGAGTGCCCGGCAGAATGGTGCGCACTTTGTTGGAGTGTTCATGCAATGCGCAGGGCATGCGCCGTGCGGGGCGCGACGCTTCAAGCTGCAGGATGATCGTCGGCCTGCGTAAACATTTTGGGCGTGGCGTAAAAGCGAACGCCTTGAAACGCCGACGCTTCGAACAGTGAGAGCGAGTCGTTCGATCGCCCCTCTCCCGGCGAGAGAGGGGTTGGGGTGAGGGGACGGCGGAAGAAAGCCATGCATGCTCATGTCGTCAAAATGCTCACGCAGCAATACCTCTTGCATTGCATCGGTGGCAAGCCAATCCGCCAAAGACTGATACAACCATCCGCTGTGAGCTTCCCTCAACCCACTGCACTACCGCAGAACGCCGCATCATCTGCATATCCGCGAAATACCGCGCCAGGCGCACACACCGGGCAGTGCGGGTCCGGCGGCAAGCGGATGTCGCGGAAGCGCATCGCCAATGCATCGAAACTCAGCAGGCGTCCAGCGAGGCCGTCGCCGATGCCGAGCAGCAATTTGATCGCTTCGGTGGCCTGCAAGAGTCCGATCACCCCGGGCAGTACGCCGAGTACACCCGCTTCGGCACAACTGGGCGCGTATTCCGGCGGTGGCGGTTCGGGAAACAGGCAGCGGTAGCAGGGCGCATGACCACGGTGGCGGCCGGCATCGAACACGCTGACCTGTCCCTCGAACTGCTGCACGGCCCCGTAGACAAGTGGCTTGCCGAGTCTCACGCACGCATCGTTGAGCAAATACCGCGCGGGAAAATTGTCTGCACCATCCACCACCACATCCACGTCCTGCAGCAGCGCTTCGACATTGTCGGCAGTCACGCGCGTTTGCACCGCCTCGATGGCCACGCGCGGGTTGAGCGCGGCAATGCGTTGTGCGGCGGAGTCGACCTTTGCAGTGCCGACGCTGTCTTCGGTGTGCAGAATCTGGCGTTGCAGATTGCTGCGGTCCACCACGTCATCGTCGGCAAGGCGCAGATGCCCCACACCGGCTGCGGCGAGGTAGAACGCTGCCGGCGAGCCCAGCCCGCCTGCGCCGACAAGCAACACCTGTGCGCGTGCCAAGCGCCGCTGACCTTCCAGGCCGACCTGCGACAGACGCAGATGGCGTGAATAGCGCTCAAGAAAGTCCTGCTCGTCCGCCGGCAATGTCGGGCGTACCAACGGTAGGCCGGCGCTTGTCCACGCGCTGGTGCCTCCAGCCACCGACGCCACTTGCGCATAGCCTTGGGCGCGCAAGACGGCAGCCGTGTGCGCCGAGCGTTTGCCGCTCTGGCAGATCAACACGATTGCGCGGGTGTGGTCTGGCAGGTGGACTGCAGGCTCGGTTTCCAGGGAGTTCTGTGCGATCGCCAACGCGCCTTCGGCCTGGCCGCTGGAGCGCTCATGCAGTTGCCGGATGTCGACCAGCAAGGCGCCTTGCAGGGCGCGGGTACGGGCGTCGGCGGGAGAGATGTCGTGGCTGCTCATGCGGCCATTGTCGCGCAAACGCAGCAGCTGTGATGTGCAGCCTTGACCACGGCAGGCACGCACTTCGCTGTTGATGAAAGGAGCGTCATGATCGCGGCGGCAGGGCGGGCGCGATCACGCTGCCCTGCGAGCGGCACCGCTGTAATTCGGCCTCGTTTAACACCTCAACGTGTTTGATCCCATGCTTTGATGGTGCACTATTTTCCCTCGATTGGAAGGAAGCACTATGGGCCAGGTTCTACACGGGAGCGCCACTACGACAGAGGCGATCCGTCGAGCGATACAACATAGTCAAGAGAGCCTGAGAGCGCTGTCCAAGCG
>NZ_JFAQ01000221.1 GCF_001304695.1 Xanthomonas axonopodis | reverse complement strand
ACACCGTACGAATTCATCTGCAAGCAGTGGACATCCGAACCCGAGCGGTTCAAAGTGAATCCGATCCATCTAATGCCGGGACTGAACAACTAGGGCGTGGCATGTGTGGGAGTTGGCAAGATGTTGTGCACGCCGCGCATCGGTTGTGCTCGCATGCCGGTGGTTGCCGCGTGCAATACGCCGGCGCAGCAACGGGGGGTGTTCGTGGCTGACCATTGCGTTGCATGCCATCGCCTTGGGCACTTCAATCTCCCGACGGCATGCCATGCGTCAGTGCTCGCTGCGATCGGCAGCCTTGACCCCGAGCACCACTTCCAAGCCGTGTGTGATGCCACGTGGCCCGATGCTCAGGTGATCTTCCTCGTGGAAAATCTCAAGCGTGAGATGTAACGACGGATAGCCACGCGCCCGCAACGCACGCGCCATGTTCTGGGTATCGATGACCATTTTGTGGTTCTGGCGATAACGCACTTGTTCGTACTCGCCGATGTACATGGACACCTGCGCCGGCAAATCGCCATGCGCGGCAGCAAAGGTTTTTTCCTGCGCCGCGATCGCATGTTCGCCATACCAGTACGACGGGCTGCCCAGGATGTCGTCGGAAAACATGTCCGGGTTGCTCAACAGGCAAGGTAATCCGCGCCATGCAACAAGATCGGCACGGGGTCTTCAGTTCAGCCGCCCAATCACGCTCAACGCAGGTGCCTTGGCCATATCGTTCGGGTTGGTGCCTGGCATGCTCTGTGGCACGGGCATGCCCTTGCTGCGGTAGAAATCGATCCAGTACGGTGAGATCTTGCCGGTCTGCAGATTCCTGAAGTTCATCGGTTGCAGGGCAATCACGTGATGCGCGCGGAAGGCGCGCTCGATGAAATCCGAGCAGTAATAGCTGTTGTCGTCCTGCACGTAAGTATCGTTATACGGCTTGCCGAGCATGCGCCGTGCCTGGGCGATGGCATCGGGGATCGCAGGGCGATGCGCGCGGCCGAGCCGGTACACGACGATCTGCCGCTGCTTGGCGGTGGCCTCGTCGATGAATGCCTGCAGTGGTTGCTCGTGCGAGCCGTGCTCGTCGGCGTGCAGGACCACCGCAGCATCGCCTGCATGCGCCACCAGCGCGACATGATCGAAGCTGGGTTGGCCCTGTACGCCAGTTGCACCGTCGATGGCGCCACTGAGGCCAGTGTGCGCCGCGGTGACGAACAGCAGATCGCCATCGTGCACCTTCAGCGCCAGCGCCGTGGCGGGCAGTAGGGCGATGAGCATTAACAACAGCAGTGCGATGCGCATGATGCGAGGCTTCATGACAAAGGGGCCGACATTATCGCTTGCATGTGGGCTTGGAGCGCCAACCGAAGCGTGGGCCGCTTGTAGTCATCCACGTCGAGTACCGACATGCAGGTGCTTGCCGGCTTTTGGCTCTCAGTTGTGTTGATGCGGGCTGTAGACTGGCAATGCCAGCCGGCGTCGCCGCCGCCATCGCGTCGCGGCAATCCCTGTCCGTCTGGAGTGTTGAATGCGTGTGTGTCTTCTGCGTTGTCGCCGATCGGCCGACTGTTTGCGTTGGCTGCATTTTTCGAAGGGCTGACCTGGGCCGGATTGTTGGTCGGCATGTTTCTGAAGTACGGGCTGCAGAGCAGCGAGCTTGTGGTCTGGGTGTTCGGGCGCTTGCATGGCGCGGCCTTCCTGTTCTATGTCGCGGTTAGCGTGATTGCCGCATTGCGGTTGCGCTGGCCGTGGTAGGCATGGGCCTTGAGTCTGCTGGCGGCGTTGCCACCGCTGGTGACGGTGCCCCTGGAGATGTGGTTCCGGCGTATGGGCTTGCTGGGCCCACGGCGACCTGCTGCGCACTGATCCGCTGCGCGCTCGGCGCGCGCGACACCTTGGCAATACGTTCGCCCGTGACGCTGGCCAAGTCAGATCAAGATGCCGGTGTTTCTTGCGGCCGGTGGCAAGGACGAGCGCGCACCGATCGAGCACGCCAAACACATGGAGCGCGCACTTAAAGGTGCTGGTGTGCCGGTGGAGTCGCTGTATTTTTCCAACGAGGGCCAAGGCTTTCACACCGAACCGCACCGCCGCGAATACGACACGCGCTTGCTGGCGGTTTTGAGCAAGCAACTGGGCGACAGCACGGCCAAGTGAATGGCCACCGTGTCAGCCGGTTCTGACCGGATGACACGGTGCTCCAGCACGTTAGTGCGGTGAATCAATAGCCGCGGGTATGGCGCAGCATCGGCCACCGCAGCGCCTGCACGCTGTCAATTGGCCGGCATCGGCTTCATCTGATACTGCGCCGGCGGGGTCGCACCGAGCAGGTACTGCACGAAGTAATCCCAACGTCGGCGGGTGACGTACGGGGTGAGATCGCCATAGCCGTGCTTGGCGTTGGGTAGCATCAGCATGTCGAAGTTCTTGTTGGCCTTGATCAAGGCATCGGCCACCAGCAAGGTGAGGTACGGCGGCACGTTGTCGTCCAGGGTGCCGTGCACCAGCATCAGCCGGCCCTTGAGTTTGCTGGCGTGGTTGGCGTTGGCCTGATCGTCGTAGTTGGAGGTGCCGTCCTTGTTGACAATGTGCTCGCCGTGATACTTCTCGGCCCAATCGTCTTCGTAGCCGCGATTGTCGTGGTTGCCGCTTTCCGACCAGGCGACCTTGAAGAAATCCGGATAGCGCAGCATCGCGCCGGTAGAGGCGTTACCGCCGCCGGAGTGGCCCCAGATGCCGACGCGATCCAGATCGATCCAGGGATAGCGCCGACCCAGCTCCTTCAAGCCGGCGACCTGATCGGGCAAGGTGTTGTCGCCCATGTCGGCGTACCAGGTGTCGTGGAAGGTCTTGGAGTGCCACGGCGTGCCCATGCCGTCGATGGCGACCACGATGAAGCCCAGTTCGGCCAGCGATTGATTGTCGCCGTGGCCGGCCAGGAAGCTGCGCCCGCGCACCGAGCCGGTTTGCGGGCCCGGGTAGACGTAATCGATGACCGGATACTTGCGCGTCGGGTCGAAGTTGCTGGGCTTGAACATCAAACCGTACAGCGTGGTCTTGCCGTCGCGTGCCTTCACCGTGATGGGTTCTGGCGGCACCCAGCCGGCCGCCTTGAGGCGTGTGATATCGGCGGTGGCAATCGTGCTGACGGTGCGGCCGTCGCCGGCTTCGCGCAGCAACGTGACCGGCGGCGTGACCGAGGTGGAATAGGTGTCGACAAAGCGTGCGCCATCGGGCGACAGCGCGATGCTGTGATTGGCCGGTTCGGGCGTGAGCAATACCGGCTCGCCGCCATCCAGGCTGACTTTCCACAGCTGCTGGTAGTACGGGTCCACGCCTGCGCTGCGGCCCACGCCGACAAACCATGCGGTGCGCGTAACCGGGTCCACGCGCAGCAACTCGGTGACGTTGCCTTCGCCGGTGGTGATGGCGCGCTTGGGTTTGCCGGTGGCCAGATCGTAGAGATACAGCTGGCCCCAATCGCTGCGTTCGGAAAACCACACTGCCTCGTTGCTGGTCGGCAGATACGCCCAGTTGGCGGCCACCTGGCCGCTTTCGTAATAGGTTTTGACGGTTTCGTCGAAGGCGGTACGCACCGCGCCCGTCCCGGCATCGGCAATGCGCAACCAGGTCTGCTTGTGGAAGCGCGAAGTGGAGGCGAACGCCAGCGTCTTGCTGTCCGGTGCCCACTTCACGTCGTCCCATAGGCCAGGCGAACAACTAACGTCGTCGCAGAGCGTGGAGCGATGTTGGTCTGACGGTGTTTTCAGGCGCAGCACGCTGCGCGTGGGCACGTCGATGATGACGCGCTCGATCATGGTCACGTCCTTGTCGCCGGCCAGCGGATATTTCCACGCCTGCAGTTCCGGATGCCCAAGCTTGGTGCTGACCAGGTACATGTCGCCGGTCTTGCGCTGGTCCTGCTGGAAGGTGGCGATCTTGCGGGAGTCCGGCGACCACGCCACGATGGCATTGTCGGTGTGCTGCCAGCCGGCGTTATCGGTGGCGTACCCGAAGTTCTCCACGCCGTCGCGGGTGAGCTGGGTTTCCTGGCCGCTCGCAAGGTCGCGCAGCCACAGGTTCCAGTCGCGGATGAAGGCTTCGTTGCGCTTGTCCGGCGAGAGCACGCCCGGCTCCGGGTTGTCCTTGGCGTACAGTTTGCTGCAGCGCGCACGCGCATCGCAGACCACGGCGGTATCGCGCACGTTGAGGCGGTAGCGACCATCGGCGGTGAGCTTGACCACCGGTGCGAAGGTGTCGGTCTTGAGCGGCTTGTCGCCGGTCTTCAATAGCGTATTGAGCGAGGCGATCAGCGCAGCCTGTTTGAAGATCGGGGCGGTCTTGCCGGTGGCGGTGTCCAGCTGCAGCAGCCGGTTGCCCTTGGCATCGTGATCGACATACACCACGTGCGTGGCGTCCAGCCAGTCGATGCGGGTGAGGGCATGGTCGACCAGCGGCTGTGCGGCGTAGTTGATCAGCCGTTCGGCGCGAGCGTAGTCGGCGTCGGTGACGGCAGGGGCTTGCGCGCTGGCAAGTGCCGGCAGAGCGGCCAGGGCGATGACGAACAGGTGCCGCAGCGGCAGCGGGGTGGTGGGCATGAAGACTCTCCGGGATGAAAGGAACGCGCTAATGCGGTCGGTGCCACCGTCCGATGCTACCGGCCACGTGGGCCGCGTGCCTCTGCCAGAAGTCGTGCCTGCGTGGTGGCGTCTGTTGGAGGCCGCACCCAGTCGGCGAGGACACCGCGTGGCCCAGAAAGCAGGCCGGCGATCGAGCGGTTGCCCAGCGGATCGCCCAGGCCCGGCATCACCACTGCGTGGGGGCGCTCGGTCCCCATCCTGGGCGAAGACACCCACGGCCTGCACGTGCGCCGCTGCTCGGTCAGCCACCGACTACGCGACTACGAGACCCTTGCGCGATGAACTACGCTTTCTCCCATGTTCCCTGCATGGCCATGCGGCACGCTGTGGGGTGTTGAACGCACGCAACGTCGACTGGAGGCAGTCCGATGTCCTGGTTTCGCCGCTTGGCACTGTCCCGCTTCCTCAAGGCGCATCCGCCAGGCAAGACGCAGCCTGCCGCAACGGATCTGATTGCCGCGTATGCGCCAGTGCTGCCTGCCAGCCTGCTTGAGCTGTGGCGCAAAAAAGGGCTGGGGCACTATGGACGCATGCAGTTCGCGCTGATCGACCCCCGGCAGTGGCAGCCGGTGCTGGATCGCTGGATCGTCTCGCCACCTGACGCGGTGCAGGTATTCCGATCGCGCTCACTCCCTTCGGCGCGCTGCTGTACTACCGCAAGCTCACCGCCACCGACGAAGACGTGGTCTATGTGGATCCGGTCTCCAAAGCCACCGGCGATCTGAGCTGGAACCTGGAGGACTTCTTCAACCAGTCCCTCTGCGACGCGGCATTTTGCGATTCCCTGATCCCATCGGCCCTGCTTGCCGCCGCGCGCAAGGAGTGCGGCCCACTCGCCGCGGGCGAGGTCTACGAGATCGATCAACTGCTGTTCTCGATGCAGATGCTGCGGGTCAACAAGGTCGATGCGTTGGCGCTGCACACCCGGCGACGCGACGCTGTCGACCGCCCCGCCCCGGTGGCCGATGCGCCCACGACCAATGCCGACGACCTGCATGGCCTGTACCTGTCGTCGTATATCGATTGGCATCGCATGCTGGCGCTGGAGCCCAACGGGCAGTATCGCCTGCTGTTCTGGAAAATCGATCATCGCAGTCTTGCACGCACCGATGTGCGCGTGTATTCGGGGCGCTTTGAGGTGACGCACACCGAGATGGGCGATCAATACGTCACGCTGGACATCCGCCTGCGCCGTGATTCGAGCGGTAGCGATGCCAACGATGCGTAACTGCTGGTGATGCGCTCGGGTACCGACATGTTCCTGCTGCGCACCGACGAACTGGCAGACATGGCCACGGCCATGGATGGCTCAAAAACACTCGGTCGCAGCGAGTACTACTTCCGCAAGATGAGGTTGACCGATGCGTTCGTCCAGGAGCCATCCGGCGGGCGCGCGGCGCCACCGCTTGCCGATCTTCCACACGTGTTCCAGCAACGGGTGAACGCCGAAGCGGTCATCGCCACCATCACCCATGTGCACGAGATCGACCCGGACGCTGAAGACGACGGCGCCGGCACCATCATGTGCACGCTGGACCGCGGCCAGGACGATGGCCTGCGCATGAACATGCCGCTACGCTCGCCGCCAGGCACAGGGCGTGCCCTGTATGGCTGGGTATGGGAGATGGACCCTACCGCGTGCCGGGCCGGCATCAGGTATCAACGCGGCAGCGATGGCACGGTGGACCATGGCCCGGTTGTCGGCGATGTGTTGACCAGTCGCCTGAGCGGCGAAGGAGGCGACTGAGCGCAGCGCTGGCAGCGCTGCGTTCCGCGCGCTCACTTGCTCATGCAGCGCTTCCAGCGCTCATTGACCCGCTGCGCAAACCAGGCGGTGGTGAGCGTGCGGGTGATCTTGGGGCTTTCCAGGGTGATGCCGGGCAACACGGCACGCGGCAGCGGCTTGCCGGCGCTGCGCTCGGCCAACGCAAACACCTGGCGATACAGGTCGGAGTCGGCGAAATCTGCGCTGTTGCCGTCTTCCAGGGCGCGACGGAGCTGGCGGTCGCTCATCGCCAACTGGCTGCCCAGGCTGCGTGCGGCGCGCTCGGTGCCGCCGGGCGCATCCAGGCTGGCGCCCGGCGTGAGCAGGTCGCCGTCCAGGACCAGTGCAATCCCGCTGGCCTTGCTCAGCGCGGCCTGGAAGGCGGCGTTGCGGCTGGCATACCAGCCGGCATTGAAATCGGCAAAGCGGTACAGCAGCGCGTCGTAGTTGGCCGGATAACCCAGCAGATGCTGCGTACCGAACCACAGCCCACCGCGGCGGCTGAAGACTTCATGGCGGATCGAGTCGCCGGGCGGGTAGGGGTAGCGCTGGGCATGTTGTTCGGCGAAGGCGATGCTTACCTGCATCGGCCCGGCGGTATGCACCGGGTTGAACCCGTCGAACAGCCGCGCGCCCAACGGCACGCTGCCGGTGAAGTCTTCGAAGATGCGGCTCAGTTCCTGCTCGGTGCGCGCGGCAGCGATGCGCGTGGCATAGCTGCGCCCATCCGGCGAATTCAGACGCAAGGCGGCATCGACCATGAAGCCGGGAATGTGATGCGCACTGGCGCGGCGGTCGATCTCGGCACGCGAGATCTTGCCCAGGTTGGGCACGACCGGATTGGCCTGGTAGGTCGATTCCTGCTCGGTCACTGCCAGCACTGCGCAGATGTGCTCGGCGCTGGTGTCCAACCCCTGCGAGGACAGCGCCACATACACATCGCTGGCCCAGCCGGCGCGGTCGGGCAAGGTTGCCGGCAGGCGCCGCGCGATATCGGCCTTGACCGCATCGGACGAGCGTTGCGGCGCGCGCGGGGCTTGTGTGGCGCAGGCCGACAGCAAGGCAATGACGAGCAGCGTGAGCAGGCGGGGCAAGTGTGAGATCACGGCGTTTCCGGAAGATCGTGGGGCAGCAGCTGCCGTGCGGCAGTTTACGCGGCGGCACCGTGAGAGCTTCACCCGCTGGCGCGCAAGGCTGCCGTGTCGTGGCATACCGAAGCCACGGCGATCGGGGCAGATGGGTTGGACTGCTGTCGTGGTGCATCGGGCGCATCGGCCAAGCAAAGCGACGAAGTGGTCTGGCTGCCGTCTGTGCGCCGGTGCCATGTGCTGGGCTCTAGCGTCATCCTAATTCAAGAGTGTCCGGCCTGTGCAGATAACGAACGCGACCGCTTGCGCGTCGATCACACGGCCTGTGGTGCGCGTTGGTCATCATGACATTCGCATGACATCGGAAGATGGGCGTTTGGCCTGAAATTTCGCTGGATTCCATCGCTGTCCAACCGTGGGAGTGCCTGAAATGCCACAGCAACCAGCAAGCCGCCACCGCAGCCGTGGAAGATGATCGAAGCGGCGACCATCGACGACCCCGTGGTCGCGTTGCAGATCGCACAAGGCGCACTGCAGCGGGCGAGCCGCGACCACGACGTGGATGCCGAGTTCTGAGCCTTGCTGGCGCAGGCACGCGTGCTTATTTCACTGGGAGACAGCGAACGCCGTCAGGTGGTGCTGACGCAAGCGCGCGGAAAGCTCGACCAGCTGCACGGCAACGTCTCGCAGGCACAGCTGTGGCTGGACATCGTGCAGGCGCTCAGCGATGTGCGCGAAAACCCCAATCGCGTCATGGTGGCGCGGCTTGAAGCGCTGCGCCAACGGGCCAGCGCGCTGGGCCGCAACGATCTGCTGTGCGAAGTGAGGCGGTCGACATGTGGAGCATGCTCGCCTCCGGCAGCAGCGACGAATCCTGGAGCGCGGCGCAGGCCAGCTATCAGTGTGCGGCGCGCGAAAAACTGCTCGGGCTGGAGCTGGATGCGTTGACGCAACTGGGAGCATTGGCCAGCCGGGTCGGTGGTCGCGCCGCCGAAGACAACGAAACCGAAGACTATCTGCAGCGTGCGCTCGCACGCCTGCACGACCAGCCGGCGCGCTTTCAGCGCAGTCTGATCGAATACGCGTTCGGCACTTCCTTGGCAACACGGCAACCGGAAGCGGCACTGCTGCATTTCCCGCGCGCATTGGCACTCAGCCGCGAACTGCGCGACCAGGCCGGCGTGGCTGCAGCGCTGACCAGCGCCAGCGAGGCCCTGATCGAAACCGGCGATGCCGCTTCTGCATTGACGATGGCCCGCGAAGCCCTGCCGTTGATGCAGCAACAAGGCAATATCGGGCGCGTCGCGGCATGTCACGCCGTGTTGCTGCAGGCCTTGATCGCGTTGAAGGCGCATGGTCTGGACGCCGAAATCGTCGCCGCCAAGGCCGCAGACGACCCCAACCTGACCTGGAACCGGCGCGCGCAACTGGTCGACGCGATCGCCCAGGCGCTGGCATTCCAGGGCCGCCATGCAGAGGCCTACCAGGAAGTGCAACGCGCCAACGCGCTACGTTCGCAAAGCCTGGACCGCCAGCGCGATACGGTGATGTTGCGGTTGCAGGCGCGCTACGAAGACACACGCCGCGACGCCGAAACGGCCGAGCTGCGCCGCCGCAGCGAGACCGCGCAGCTGGCTCTGCAGGCGCGCGAAGCCGGCCAGCGAACGCTGTGGATCGCGTTGTGCGCGGCCTGCCTGTTGCTGCTCGGTGCACTAGTGGTGCTGGCCTTCGGCGCACGGCACCGCCGCCAGTTGTCGCGGCTGGCGATGCGCGACGAACTCGCCGGCCTGCCCAACCGGCGCGCCATTCGCACCGAGGTACAGCAGCAGATCGAGCAGGCCTTGCGTTCGCATACGCCGGGCATGCTGGCGTTGATCGATCTGGATCACTTCAAGCAGATCAACGACGTGTATGGGCACGCCACCGGTGATGCGGTGCTCAAGGCACTGGCCAATGCGTCTCGGCTGACCCTGCGCGCGCAGGATCGCCTGGGCCGCCAGGGCGGCGAAGGATTTCTGCTGGTGTTGCCGGGCTGTGGCGAAGAGGAGATTCCCGCGGTGTTTAAGCGCCTGCGCAGTGCGGTGGCAGCGATCGACATCGCCGGCCTGCCGCCCGACCAATCGGTGCGCTTTTGCATGGACGCGGTGCGCATCGTCGCCGACACCGGGCTGGATGTGTTGCTGAGCCAGGCCGATCTTGCGCTGTACGCCGCCAAGACCGCTGGGCGCGATCAATGGGCGGTGTGCTGATCCTGCGGCACGCATCTGCGCTGCGACATCGAGGCGGTGCTGCGGCACAATCTGTTGGCCGATGGCGACCGCTGGTTGCCGTGAACCGATCGAACGAACTCAGGACCGCATGCGTACCGATAGCCGCCTTTCCCGCATGTTGCATGTGTTGCTCCACATGGCCAGAAGCCCGCAGCCGATGACCTCCGAGCAGATTGCCAGCATGCTGTCGACCAATGCGGTGGTGGTGCGCCGGACCATGGCCGGGCTGCGCAGTGCCGGCTATGTGCAATCCAGTCGCGGCCACAACGGCGGTTGGCAGATCGGTTGCGATCTGGCGCAGGTGACGTTGCTGGATGTGCATCGCGCGGTTGGCGGCCCGCAACTGTTTGCGATCGGGGCCGATCATCCTGATCCGCAGTGTGGGGTGGAGCGTGTGGTCAACGCGGCAATTGCCGATGCGCTGGCCGATGCCGAAGCGCTGCTGTTGCAGCGTCTGGGCACGGTGCTTGCCGCACTGGCGAGCGAGTTCGATGCCTTGTGCAGCGCGAGGGCGCCATCGCGCTGCAACGCGACGGGCAAGCGCACGCGGCAGCGCTGAATCGCGTTACCGGACGTGCGGCAAGATACCCGTGGTGTCTCAGATGCCAATCAATGTAACAGCGAAAGATACATTGATCGGTCTCGGCACCCAGGAGCGACCATGCAGCACGAGGTGATCATCATTGGCGGCAGTTATGCCGGGCTGTCTGCCGCACTGCAGTTGGCGCGGGCGCGACGCCATGTTTTGCTGGTGGACAGCGGCCTGCGGCGCAATCGTTTTGCCGACACCTCGCATGGCTTCCTGGGCCGCGACGGCGCATCGCCTGCGCGCATTGCCGATGAGGCGCGTGCGCAGGTGCTTTCGTATGCCAGCGTGCAGTGGACCGACGGCGAGGTGGTCTAGGTCCGCGGCCAGGCGGACGCCTTCGAGGTCGTCTTTGCCGACGGCACCGTGCATGCCGCCCGGCGGCTGATTCTGGCCATGGGAGTGGTCGATCGCCTCCCTGCGCTGGCCGGCTTGGCCGAACGCTGGGGCCGGCAGGTTCGTGTGTCCGTATTGCCATGGCTACGAACTGCAGCAGGGGCGCATCGGTGTGATCGCGACCTCTGCGCTTGCTGCGCATCAAACCGCCATGCTGCCGGATTGGGGCGTCTGATCACGTGGGTGCGCATGCAACATCCGTGTCGAGGGCGCGGCAGTATCGCAGATCCCTCCGGCGGCAGTCTGCAACCGCTGCGGCGACCGTCATGCTGGCCTCGCGTACGCTGCGCGTGGCCATGCAGTGCGCATGCGTGCATTGAAGGTATATTGCCTTGCATCTGCCACCCGATGATTACGCAGGTCATCTCGCCCGCGTCAATCGCGTGGAGGGAGACCCCGCTCAGCGCCGTGCAGGCAAGCTCGCCAGCACGCCATCCAGCGCAAGTTGCGCGGTGAAGCCGGCCTTGGCCAGACGCTTGCTCACTTCGTTGGGCACATCGCGCCCACTGGTGAGCTTGTTGGGCGCGCCGGTGTAATGAAACAGCCGCCCGCCTCGGCGCAGCACGCGTGCGAGCTGATCGTAGAAGACCTGCGCATACAGCTCGCCAGCAATGCCGAAGCGGGGTGGGTCATGCAGGATGGCATCGACCGAATCGTCGGCCAGCGTGGCGATGTGCTGCGCGATATCGGCATGGGTCAGCTGCAGGCGTCCGCCGGCAGCAGCGCCCTCCGGATCCGGCGACCACGGGTTGAGCGTGCGCAGCCACAGTACATCGGCATTCTTTTCGAACGAGCGCAGCTGCGCGACCCCGGCCTCCAGGCAGCACGCGGCGAAATAGCCCAGCCCACCGCAGGTGTCCAGCACGATCTTGCCGCGCGGATCCACCAACGCCACCTTGCGCCGCGCATCCTCGAACGGCGACAGCTGCGCGGAGGGCAGCATCTTGATGCCATCGATCTCGAACGTGGGCGCGCCCCATTCGGTGGGCACCAGCTTGATCAGCGCGCCGCTGTAGCGCGAGATCGGCGCGAAATCATCGCCATCCCAGAAGTACAGCGTGCGCTCCTTGAGCTTGCCCGGATACGGGTAACCGCGGCCGCGCCATTGCCAGGTTTGTGCATCGAGCTGGGCGGTGTCGGTGCTGCGGCCCAGGTCGAGCGAGCCGGTCCAGTGAGTCAGACCAATGCCGCGCGCGGCAAGCAGCGCTTGGGCATCGGCGAGAACGAGTAGGGGACCGGAGTAGTGGGGCACGGCTGACAGCTCTGTGTGCGGCGTGCGGAACATGCCGCACAGCTGCAAGGAAGGGAGCGGCATCGTAACCGACCTGTTGCGGACAGGCATCCCGCTGCCGGGCCGCCGCCGCATGCGCGTACTACCGAGGTCGACTGCCCGCGCCGTTTCGCTGACACGCGCTGCGCCGCATACTGCAGGCCGTCCGCATCGACACCTCGTCCGATCGGCGTCAACCGTGGAGCATGGCAATGCTGAAGGGTGTGTTGTTGGGGTTCGCCTGCTATGCGGCCTATTCGATCAGCGATGCGTTCGTGAAGCTGCTCGAAGGCACGCTGCCGGTCTATGAAGTGCTGTTTCTGGGCGCGCTGCTGATGTTGCTGGCCGTACCCTTCCTGAAAAAGCCAGACGACCAGTTGCGCGAGCTGGTGATGGCCAAGCAGCCGGCACTGTGGCTGCTGCGAGCGCTCACCAGCGCCATCGGCAATCTCACCTCGGTAATCGCCTTCACCACCTTGCCGATGGCCGAAGCATTCGCGCTGATCTTTTTGATGCCGATCTTCGTCACCGTGCTGTCGGTGATCTTCCTCAAGGAAGCAGTGCATTGGCGGCGCTGGTCGGCGGTGATCGTCGGGTTCATCGGCGTGTTGATCGTGCTGCGCCCGGGATTTCGTCATCTCACCCACGGGCATGTGGCGGCAATCGTGTGCGGCCTGGTCGGCGCCATCTCGGTAATCGCCTTGCGCATGGCCGGCCATAGCGAGAAGCGCTTGACCTTGTACGGCGCTGGCGTGATCGGCCCATTGGTGATGGGCGGGATCATGATGTTGCCGAGCTTCGTCTGGCCCACGCTGTCGCAGTGGGGCTTGTTGGCCGGCTACGGCTTGCTCGCCGGGCTGGCGGCCATCTGCATGATGTACGCCACGCGCCTGGCTCCGGTCAGTGTGGTCGCACCGACCCAATACAGCCAGATGCTATGGGCCATCGGCTTCGGCTACCTGCTGTTTCATGATCATCTGGACTGGCCGATGGCCGTGGGCATCGCGCTGATTCTGGGCGCCGGTTTGTTCACCCTGGTGCGCGAGGAACAGGTGTCGCGTTGGTGGCGGCGGACGAAGATCGTGTGAGTGCTGCGCAGTGCAGGCGGGTTGACTGGCAGTGGGGCGGGATTCGGAAAAGCCCCGGTCCGTCAGGGGCACAGACATCGAGACAGTTGCGATCCCCAATGCTGCGTCCCGACCCATCGCTGACCGGAACCCGGTGCCGCACGCGGAACGCGCCAGCGCTCGATGAGGCGCGCATCGTCGCTGGCTTTGTTCCGATGCAGTCGCACCGCGATAGACGTTTTGCCAACGTGGCCGCAGCGCGCCAGCGTACCGGCCGTTCTCGGGTCGGCGGCGTACCTCAGGGAAACTGTGAGTGGCCGGGCTCGAAATACGGCTTGGAGCTACTGTCTTCCGTCAGCGCGGGAATCTTGTCCACGATGACCTTCCCGCGGATATCGGTGATGCGGATGGACAGCGGCTTGTTGCCGAGGTTTGTGCCCAAGAAATGGTTGTAATCGGTCTTCGGCAGACTGGTCCAGGTGCTGCCTTGTTTGACTTCGAACTTGACTACCGGATAGGTGTGGTGTCGCACCTGGATCGCGGCCCAATAGCGTGAACTTCCTTCTTTGATACGGTACTGCACGTTCCCGGTAATCGGCGCGCGGACGACCTTCCAGCTGATCGGAATGCGCCCGTCTGCCGGGTTGCCGATCGCCGCGAAGGCGTTGGGAGACAGATCCAGGCCGCCCGAGGCGCCCTCCGGATACAGGTCGGTGACATAGACGGTGGTCTTTCCCTTGGGGCCGGTCACTTCCAGATAGGCACCAGCCAGCGCGGCCTTGATCCCGCCGAAGTTCAGCTGCGTGGAGTTGAGTGCGGTGATGAAGGCATCACTCGGAATGGGGTCCAGCAGGAGCGCGCCGCCAGAGTAGCCGGAGCTGGTCATGGTGGCAGTGCCGCTGAAAGTACTATTCCACGAATTCTTCCCGCTCGCATTCTTCGTGCTGTCGCCAGTTGCTGTCGCAATGGTGGGCATCACGGGCAACATGCCCCAGGCATGACGCAAGATCAGCAGTTTGTCTGCGCGGGGGCTGCCATCCGGCGCCAACAGGCCGCCGTTGTTGGCATTGCCCGTTTCCCAACTGCCGAGAAATGCGCTGCGCATTCCTGCGTTTGCCAAATAATCGCTCAATGCGGTTTGCCATGCCGCGTCGCGCGGGTCGCCATCGCCCAGTCCACCGCCGAGGCTGACGGGTACCACTGCATGGTCGATTGCGAATTGGCCGAAGTCGCGTTGCCACATGGCGGGCAGTGCCTGCGCAAATCCGGGTGCGGCGAAGGCATCGGTCGTATCGCGATCCGGGCCCGCCAACTTCGGCATCAACACCAGGTGTCGGCGAGCGATGTCCAGCGGCACGCACGCGAACGGCTGAAGATTGCTGCCAGGCGCTTTGCGCCCTGGGTCACTGCACGCAGCATCGCTGCCAACACCTTCCACACCCACGACCCAGCGCGGTGCCTGCGCCAGCACCGTTGCAGCTGCGCGCGACGCTACCCGGTTCCAATCCTGATCCGCCGCGTTTCCTGCCCAGCTGGCATTGCGATAGCCGCTGCTGCCAAGGTCAATACCCAGGACATTGGCGTTGCCGCCATAGCGGCGTGCCAGCGTGACCAGGCCGCGCGTCCATGCTTGCTGCTGTGCGCCCAGGAGCGGTGCGCGGTCATCGCAGCCTCCATCTGCAAACGCGAACATCACCTGCATCCCGCGCTGGGTTGCGGCATGCACCACTGCGTCGAGCAGTTGCAAGGAATCTAATCCGCGCAGCGTGGAATCGCCGGCAACTTCTGCAGCTGCCACAGGGGCGCGTTGCAGAACAGCGGCGCAGACCGGCACACGCACGGCATTAATGTCTGACGCCTGCATCCGATCCAACAGTTGCGCCAGTGTGTTGTTGCGCATGCCGACGGCCGCCAACCCGGCGCGATCGAAGCCGGGCCAGGTGACCCCGCGAATGTGCAGCGTCTGACCTGTTGCATCGACAAGGGGAGCTTGCGTACTGACATGCATCGCCGGCGCGGTGACCGGGACGAGCGTTGCGAGCGCGATCAAGAAATGGATGTGTGACAGCATGGACGTTTCCTAGAGTGTGTTATGTACGTTGAGATGCGTACGAAGCGGCCTGTGCGGGTGGAGACAAAAGGGCGCAGCGCCCCGGCAACGCGCGCGATGCAGTCCCTGCGTGCCACAGGCCGCTTCCCGTCTGGGTTGGCCGTCAGCGGCACGGAGTGGGCGCTGCGCCGCTTGCCGTGGCGCTACCGAGCCTGTGCCATGCAGCGCCCGTTCCGCCGACGACGGCATCTGCTACAGATGTCATCTCATTCGAAGCGCATGCCGCGCTCCAGACAGAGGTAGAGCAGCACGACAGCGATTGAAATGGCGGCCGCAAGGCGCCGCCATCGTTGTTGCAGCGCTCCTCCCGCGGCCGAGGAGCGGTAGAGCACACTAGCCTCTACCGCTCTGTGGCAACGCAGTTATCGCATCACCGATGCGGCGTCGCGCTCACGGTGACCGAGCTCGCGCCTGCACCCGATGCGCCGTTGGCCGTTACCTTGTAGTAGTACGTGGTACCGTTGGTGAGCGCCTGGTCCACATATGAGGGCGAGGTCAGGCCCGATGCGACGGTGATGGGAGCAGCGGCTGCGCCGGCAACACGTTGCACCGTGTAACCCGTGGCACCGGCAACGGGCGACCAGCTGAGCCTGACCTTGCCATCCGCTGCATTGGCGGTCAGCCCCTTCGTCTCCGTCGGCAGACTGGCGGGCACCGCGTCGGTCGAAGCCGACTGCAGCGCCACCTTGGTCGAGGTGCCGATAGCGGGATACGCGTTGGTGACCAACTGGACGAACTGCGCGTGGAACCAGTTACCGGCGATCGGCGCGTTCGGCAAGGCACCCGTCAACGTGCCGTTCGAAGTCGTATAGGCCGGGTCGCAGTATTTGTCGAAGCCCTTGCCCTGGTTGTTGGGGATGTACTTGCTGGAGCCGTCGGATTCGCCCGCTCCCTTGCCCCACACATAGGCATGGATATGCCCGCCGGGTGCCGTGGTCGGCGGCATGCCGATCCCCGCACCGCTCTGATTGCACCAGTTGCCGCGATCGAGGCGACGGTCCACGCGTCCGGAGTCCACATAGGTGTTGATGTCATTGCCGCTGGCAGATGTAGGGCGCGCGCTGCCGCCCCAGCCGTTGCGACCGGTGTCGATCAGAAAGCCGATCTTGCTGGGCCAACCCGCGCCGACGAAGCCGTTGTAGAGCGCTTCCGCATAGGTCGATTCGTCGAAGAAACTGTTCCATTGATAGAAGTTGGACGAGCGAATGGGCTGGCCACCGATCGTCAGGTCCGGATTGGGCAGGTTCGGCTCATGAAGCGGCGTGTAATTGGCGGTGTCGGTGATGAAGCCATCCGCACTGGCCAAACCGGCTGCCGTTCCCTTCACGACCCGTGTGTACAGCGAAATCGCAGGGCTACGGTTGCTGTCCCACCCCAGCCAGGCGGAATGGCCGATATCCAGGTAATTGTAAACATTGGGAATGGCATGGAGCTTGTCGAGCGCGTACTTGATGGCGGCCTCGTAAATGCCGCTGGATGCCGCCTGGCCGCAGGCGGGCGTGCTTTGATTGGTGACAAGATTCGGAAGGCTGTCCGGCTCGATGATGTTGACGATCCGAAGATCCTTGTATTTCGGATTGGCCAGCGTCGATGCGATGACGTCGATGTATTCGGTCTTGTAGCGCTGCAAGCCGGCTTGCGTCAGTGGCAGCTCGCCGTTGGAGGCCAGCGCATGGCAGTCGCGCCCCGGCATGTCGTAAATGACAAAGCCGACCGTGATCGGCGTATTGGCCTTTTTCTGCGCCAATGCCGCATCCAAGTGGCCTTGCAGACTTAGGCGGCCGGCGTTGCGCGAGCCGCCATAGATCGCGTTGATCGAATCCAGCCAGACGGAGGTCGGATAGGACTTGACGACCTGCATCTTGGCTTTCAGTTGCACATCCTTGACCTTGACGATCGACGAGTTGACTTCCTTCGAATAATCGGGATTGACATACCCGCTAGCGCCGACGTACGGGTTGTCGACATGGTTCTGGGCGGATGCGGCAACGGGAATGAGCAGCGCGCCGGTCAGCAACGAAACGGCGAGCTTGGACGTGACGCAGGGTCGGAGGTTTGTTAAAGATGACATTGAATTTTGCCTTGAGATGGGAAGTGGTGAAACGGTGTGTAATAGCGAGATATCAAGATGTCGCGTGATTCGCCGTGACTGGTGGTTTCTCTCGATGGATGCCCGCTCGGGGTGAGTGATGCACGTGCGCAACCGAACGCGCACCAGATGCGCGCGTGCATCGGTGGTTCTGAGCCGGGGCGATCGGCGCAGGAGATGGTGCGGCATGTCGCATTCAAGCGGCTCGCTGTATTCGCGCATCGGTCGGCGCAATGCGTCGATTCCGTTGCCCGTTTGAGCGCAGCTGCAGCGGGGCATACGCCCACGCGCACCGGGCGATTGTGTGCCGCGTCGTTGCGGCTCATGACCGCTTTCGTCGACCCGCCTGCCGCGACCATCGAACGGCATGGCCGGCGCATCGATCGACAATGGCAGCAGGCCTTGCAGGCGGGGTGTGGCTGGAGATGCATGGTGGGCTTTCTGGCGGGGCTAAGAACGTAGAAGGCCAGCATCGATGCCGCGAATCCGTGCGCGGGCTCTAGAAAGCGAGCGCTACCATAAAGCAGATCCCGGAACTGTGGACGACTACGCTCACCATCCGCGAAACGTGTGGCGTTATTGCAGATGTCGATTATGCGGAACCTGATTAGCCCCATCGCTCAGCCGTAGTTGCAGGATCTGCGACGAGGCGGTTGGACAATGGCCCCAGCTGAAGGCAACGGAGGTCGGAGATGGGGATCAACATCGTGCAGTTTCAGCCGGGCTTGTCGCTGACCGAGTGCGTGGATCGCTACGGAACCGAAGC
>NZ_JFAQ01000220.1 GCF_001304695.1 Xanthomonas axonopodis | reverse complement strand
GCCCGGTGCGTTGCGGTTGTCACGCATGTTGCCCAGCAACCTTCTCGTGCGACACGCCGCGTGGGGAGCACTGCAATCAGGGACGGGCGCGCGTCGTCGTTGACGCACCGGGCGATCTGCTGGCCGCGCTGCGCCAGGCACGCCGCTGACGCCGATGCTGATTTCGCATCCGGTTCCACTCGTCTCGCGGAACGCCTGGTACGAACCGTCTTCCTGGGGGATCGTAGTCCTTACACAGAACAAGGCTGTCGCCGCGGTGGAACGACCGACGGATGAGCGCATGCTGGAACACCCCAGGCATGCAAAGCCACGTTTCGCGGCACTGTGCCCAGGTAGATTTGCGATAGACGCGCCATCGCGTGTCTTGTTGTCCTGGCACATGTCAGCACCAGACGCGGCGCGGCGAAATCTCTGAATGACTGCCTGTTTGCCCGAACGATGGAAAGTCAGCATCACCGCTCAGGGTTCTTTGCTGGAACTGGAGCCGATTCGGGCGCCCTCAGCGATATGACGCGAGAGCCGGCAACGCGCCGTGGGGCGAACCATTCGCCGTCGACCATGAACGCTTGTCGCATGCTTCCACGTTCTTCGACGCCAGCCGCGCCGGCGCCAGTGCGTGTG
>NZ_JFAQ01000022.1 GCF_001304695.1 Xanthomonas axonopodis | reverse complement strand
GCGATCAATGCATTGATCGCTGCAGCGTCGGTCACGTCGAGCAGGTGAGTGGTGATGGCGTCCGATTCGGTGGCCAGCGCCTGCAAGGCCGCGGCGTCGATGTCGGTGGCGATCACCTGTGCGCCGGCGCGTGCGCAGGCCAGCGCACTCTCGCGGCCGATGCCGGCGCCAGCGGCGGTGATCAGGCAGCGCTTGCCCTGCAGGCGGGTGTTGGGTGTGGTGGAGATCGAGACAGTCATACCGATGAGGTTCCGTGGGTGGGGGCCGCCGGCCGTGGCAGACGATAGAACGTACGTGCGTTGTCGCCGAAGATGGCTGTCGCGTGCTCGGCGGCATGCCGGGTGACGAGTTGCTGGGCAAGCGCGAACCAGTGCGCGTAATCGGCGCGCAAGGTCAGCACCGGCCAATCGCTGCCCCAGAGCAGCCGCTGCGCGCCGAAGCGGGCGAACAGGTGCGCCACATACGGCTCCAGCGCGTCCACGCCAGCGCCGCGCGCGGCTTCGGTCAGCAGGCCGGAGAGTTTGCAATGCACGTCGGGATGCTGGGCCAGTGCGGCCATGCCGGCGGCCCAGGCGACGAATTCGCCTGCCGCAATCTGCGGTTTGCCGCCGTGATCGACCACCACGCGCAACCCCGGATGGCGCTTCAGGCGCGCCTGCAGCGCCGGCACATGGGCGGCACGTATCAAGGCGTCGAAGGCCAGATCGTGCGCCAGCAGGGCATCGAAGCCGGCATCCAGGGCCGGACTGGCCAGCCAGTGCATGTCGGCGATGTCCTGCACCATCGGGCGCAGGCCCTTGAGGACGCCACCGCCGGCACGCACCAGTGCGCCGATGCGTGCAGCGGCATCGGGTGCGGCGAAATCCACCCAACCCACCACGCCGGCAATGCGCGCATCGTCGCGGGCCAGCTCGAACAGGTAGCGGGTCTCGGCTTCGGTGGCGGCCGCCTGCACCACCACCACGTGATCGACAGCGGCCGCGTCCAGCGCAGCGCTGACGTCATCCGGGCCAAAGTCGCGGTACAGCGGCGCCAGCTCGGGCGTCAGCCAGTGGTAATCGCCACGGGCCAGGTGCCAGAAATGCAGGTGCGCGTCGACCCGGCTCATGGCGTGGGCAGCTCCGCTGCGAGCAGACCCTCATCGCGCAGGCGTTGCCACAATGCCGATGGCACCGGGGCCGCAAGCCGCGTGGCAGCCGATCGCACTTCGGCCACGCTGCGCATACCGGCCACCACCGTGGTCACCGCCGGGTGCGCCAGCGGGAACTGCAATGCGGCCGCACCGATATCCACCCCGAATGCCGCGCAGGCCGCGTACAGCCGCTGCGCATGCTGCAGCGTGGCGGTGTCGACCGGGGCGTAGTTGTAAGTGGCACCGGGGCCGCGTGAGTCGCTCAGCAGGCCGGAGCTGTACGGGCCGGCCGACAGGATCGCCACATTGCGTTGCTGCGCCTGCTGCAGCAGCGCGCGCGCGCTGTGCTGTTCCAGCAGGGTGTAGCGGCCGGCCAGCATTACGCAGTCGAGCGGAAAGCGCGGCAACACCTCCAGTGCCACGTCCTGCTCGTTGACGCCCAGCCCGATCGCCCCGCAGGCGCCGGCCGCCTTCAACTCCGCCATCGCCGGCAAGGCCTCCTCCAAGGCTTGGCGCAGTACGTTGGCGTGGTTGTCGCCGTGGGTGAGCGCACCGATGTCGTGCAGCAACAGCACGTCGATGTAGTCGGTGCCCAGGCGCTCCAGGCTGGAGGCAAACGCGCGGCGCACGCCGTCGGCGCTGTAGTCGAACTCGGCGCGCCGCCCGGCTACCGCAAAGCCGTCGCGGCCGGCAACGGCGTGGGCGTCGTCGTAGACGCAACGGCCAACCTTGGTCGACAGCGTGTAGTCCGCGCGCGGCACGCCGGCAAGGGCACGCCCCAGGCGCGCTTCGCTCAGCCCGTAGCCGTAGTAGGGCGCGGTATCGAAATGGCGGATGCCGGCCTCGAACGCGCCAGCGACCGCCGCCAGTGCGTCCGCTTCATCCACTTCCGTATACAGGTTGCCGATCGGAGCCGCACCGAAGCCCAGTGCAGACAGCTGCACGTGGGTGCCGCCCAGACGCTGCCGCGCTACGCCGCTCATGCGCGCCGCTCCGCGAGCAGGGCGCAGGTGCGGGCGCTTGAAGAATCCTTAGAACAGAAGCTGAGCATTGCAACGTCCACCATCCGGCAGGTGCCGGACTGTTCGCATATGAATATGGCAATCATCAATGAACAGATCACGCTGCAGTGCAGCATTTCGTACAGCGATCGTATCAGTCCCGTCTGCGCCCGAGGCACCCGGTGGCATCAAGCGCGTCCAAGCGCCCCGATAATGCGGTGGTCCAGACCAGCATGCGGAGGCAGCAAACGATGAGAAAGTGGATCGTCGCGTTGGCGCTGTTTGGCAACCGCTGCCGACGTCCCTGCGCAATTAGTCTGGTTGCCCGGCGCTGGCCACACTCAGGTGCCGTTGTGGCCGGAAAATATCCCGAGCGTGCAGGCCCTTCCGGGGGCGGAAACCCAGGTCTCCAGGTCAACCCGCCGGTTGCCGGAAAGCCCTGGCTCGCGGTCACCAACGTCAGCATCCCCACGCTGACCGTGTATGCGCCCAAGGGGCACAACAGCGGAACTGCTGTGGTGGTATTTCCAGGGGGAGGCTTTCAGGTGCTTGCCATGGATCTTGAGGGGACCGAGGTCTGCGATTGGTGAACGGCCTCGGCATCAACTGTGTCCTTGTGAAATATCGTGTCCCCAGCCGGCCTTACGACTGGCGCTGTGCTTGCTACCCGGACCTGTATGCGGAGTCCACATTGGCGCTGCAGGATGCACAACGTGCGATTGGTCTGGTGCGCGCGCACGCCGAGCAATGGTCAATCGATCCCCGGAAAGTCGGGGTCTTGGGGTTCTCTGCGGGAGGCTATCTGGTCGCCGAAACCAGCACTGGATTCAAGAAACGGGTGTATGTCCCGGTAGATCAGGCCGACACGCAGAGTGCTCGCCCAGATTTTGCGTTGGCCATCTATCCCGGACGATTGGCCAGCAACGACGACAAGCTCAATCCCTTGGTGCCGGTGTCCGGACAGACACCCCCGACCTTTCTGCTGCAGGCGCAGGACGACCATACCGATGGCGTCAATCAGTCGCTTGTCTACTACATGGCGTTACGAAAGGCCGGAGTTCCTGCCGAGATGCACATCTACCCCAACGGCGGGCATGCTTTCGGGCTGCGGGCATCACCTTCGGCGATCACGCAATGGCCACGCCTGGCCGAAGACTGGCTCAGATCCTTGGGCGTGCGGCCAAGTGCAGGCAGCTGAGAACCGGTGGCGAGCCTGCCACCCAGCAGGCCAAGGGCGGGGCCATCAGGCCCCGCCGGTGGATCAGCCGCAGCAGTAGCAGACGTTGCCCTGGCCCAGGTCGCCGCCGAATTCCGGACACTCGGCTGTGCAGGCCCATGCACTACATGATTCGACTTTCGCCTGTGCGTGATCGGCCGCCATCACCTGGAAGGCACCGAACCCGGCGCTGGCCAGAAAGGTCGCTGCCATCAACGCACTACGCAAGCTTACCCGACGCTTCTTCATGCATTACTCCTTCACCGTTGCAAAAGCCGCTGGCGCGTCCGCGCGGCGCAAGGCGGCAACGAGTTCCTGCATCTGCTCCGTGGTATCGAAAACGCCAAGATGCGAATGACGCACGCGCCCCTCCCCATCGATGGCCATCAGCAGCGGCACGTTGCGTGCGCGGAACAGCATCAACGCGCGACGATCGGTCAACGTGACCACCGGGAAATCGAAACCGTGCACCTGTGCGTAGCGCGCGGCCTGCGCGGCATCGCAATGGCACACGCCCAGCAGCTGCGGTCGGCCGGGAAGGTTGGCCTGCAGCGCGCGCGCTGCACGCAGGACGGTCGGTGCAGAGCGCTGGCAATACGGGCAGGTGGTGGTGAAAAAGAACAGCACCTGCGCCGGCCCCCGCGGCGCACCGAGCAGATGCCGCCGGCCATCGCCATCGGTCACCTTGATGCGCGGCACGTACATGCCGTCATACGGCGTGCTGATGCGCGTCTGCAGCCACTGCTGCTGCACGCGCAGCTGCCGGTTCTGCCACGCCAGCACCGCAATCAATGCACATGCCACCAGCAGGCCCATCCAGAGCCAGGGGAAACGTCGCGCGATGCCAGCTCCAGAGCGTCCTTGGTGCTCGAGCCTTGCCCAGGCATCAGCTCATGGTCAATGGTGATATCGACAACTGCGATGTCGCGCGGCATGCGGTTGTGGATGCGATCACGCCCGCGCGCTTGGGCTTGTCACTGACGCGTGGTGTCGCGATTGGCATTTGCGCAAGCAGTGCAACCTGGAAGCGTGCAATGCGGCATTGGCGTGGTTGCATAAATGCACGCAGGGATGGGGTGACGTTACGAGCGCGAGCGCCTATTCGAACCGACCAGCACGCTGAGCGGACCCACAGCAATACCGCCACCAAGGCGAGCGAGAGGGTGTGCGCGGTCGAGGCGCATTGCCGCATCGCATGCAGGCTGAAACGTGCAGATCCGCCACACCTATACACCCAGCCTGTCTACCGGCATCCCGCAGCCCAGCAGGTAGTTGCTGGCGTCGTATGCAAAAGGCAGCTGTATCGAACCCGCGGCCAAGACCAGCATGCAAGGTCGCGAAGGCCAGTCTGGCTTGGCGTGGACCAACTTGCGTTACGTGCTCACCACCGGCAACCACTAGAACGGCCCGATCAAGGGCTTCCGGCTGACCATCCGCAAGCAGGCGGCCAGCGCCATCCTGAGCGTGTGCTTGGATGGCGAACTGAAAAAGATCGACCCGTTGACCTTCCAGTTCAAGCAGGCCATTTTGGTGCCGATGCGCGATTTGAACGTGCTGTTCGTGCGCGCACCGGAATCAACCCGACAAGCAGCAAGCGTAGGAGCGCACCCGGGCGCGAGGACGCGTTACCTGCAACGCCCATCACGATCATACGCGTCAACGCGCATCGATTGTCTTCTGCAAATGAAGCGTTACCGAGAACGCGCATCGCGCCCAGATGCGTTCCTACGTTGATGCCACGCTGCGTTGCATGGCAAGTCCGTCGATTGCCCACCACCGATGACGGCCGAGTTGGCGGTATCACGGGCAGGAGGGCGCCCGGACGCGACCAAGCGTCACTGATCAACCCCAACGCACGCAGACCTAAACTTGCGCGCGTCAGTCTTCTTCCGGCGGCGGCAGAACGATGCCGTCGGCATCGATGGCGAGCTTGCCGGCCATCAGCACTGCCTGGGTGCGATTGGTGACGCCGAGCTTGAGCAGGATCGCGGTGACATGCGCCTTGATAGTGGCTTCGGACACGCCCAGGTCGTAGGCGATCTGTTTGTTGAGGCGCCCAGCGCCCAGCATCTGCAGCACGCGAAATTGCTGTGGCGTGAGATCGCGCAGGCGCTGGCCAACCTCGCGTTCCTCGCTGTCGGTCGGCGGCAGGTTTTGCGCTTCTGCCGGAATCCAGCGCTCGCCATCGAGCACGGTGGCCAGCGCCCGCCCGATGGTGTCCGAATCGGCGGATTTGGGAATGAAGCCGAACGCGCCGTGGTCGATCGCGCGCCGCATCACGGTGGGCTCTTCGCGTGCAGAGACCACCACCACCGGCAACTGCGGATGCAGCGAGCGCATGTGCACCAACGCGCTGAATCCCTGTGCGCCGGGCATGTTGAGATCCATCAGCAGCAGATCGGCGTCCGGCTGCGCATCGGCCAGGGTGTACAGCGCATCCACGTTGTCGGCTTCGAACAGTTCCACCCCCGGCATCACGCGCTGCACCGCCCCGCGCAAGGCTTCACGGAACAGGGGATGGTCGTCGGCGATTAGCAGGGTGGTCATTGTGGGGCCGGGATTGGGGATTGGGGAATCGGGATTTGCAAAAGCACGGGATGTCAGGATTCGGACGTCGCGATTGGTAGAAGCAGGGATGTCGGGATTTGTGAATCGATATCCGTCACAGCGACTCTGAAGAAAGCCTTCTGCGTCCCGATTGCCGTCCAGTACTGGATATCCAAAGATGCGCAATGGCGACGCTGTGGGAAGCCGCATTTACGAATCCCCACTCCCGACTCCCTAATCCCGGCTCCTCAGCGCGTCAAACGTTCGCTCACCAACGAATCCACCACCGACGGGTCGGCCAGGGTCGAGGTGTCGCCCAGTTGGTCCGGCGCGTTCTCGGCGATCTTGCGCAGGATGCGGCGCATGATCTTGCCCGAGCGGGTCTTGGGCAGGCCGGGCGCCCACTGCAGGTGGTCGGGCGAGGCGATCGGGCCGATCTCCTTGCGCACCCAGCTCACCAATTCCTTGTGCAGGTCTTCGCTCGGGGATTCGCCGGCGATCAGGGCGACGTAGGCATAGATGCCCTGGCCCTTGACGTCATGCGGGAAGCCCACCACGGCCGCTTCGGCGACCTTGGGGTGCGACACCAGCGCGCTTTCCACTTCGGCGGTGCCGATACGGTGGCCGGACACGTTGATCACATCGTCCACGCGGCCGGTGATCCAGTAGTAGCCGTCGGTATCGCGACGGCAGCCGTCGCCGGTGAAGTAGCTGCCCGGATAAGTGCGGAAGTAGGTGTCGATGAAGCGCTGGTGGTCGCCATACACGCTACGCATCTGGCCCGGCCAGGAATCGAGCAGCACCAGGTTGCCTTCGGTGGCGCCTTCCAGAATCTTGCCTTCGGCATCGACCAGCGCCGGCTGCACGCCGAAGAACGGCAGCGTGGCCGACCCCGGCTTGAGATCGACCGCGCCGGCCAGCGGCGAGATCAGGATGCCGCCGGTTTCGGTCTGCCACCAGGTGTCCACGATCGGGCAGCGGCTGTCGCCCACTACTTCGTAGTACCAGCGCCAGGCTTCCGGATTGATCGGCTCGCCTACGCTGCCGAGCAGGCGCAGGCTCTTGCGCGAAGTCTTCTTGACCGGCGCTTCGCCATCGCGCATCAGCGCGCGGATGGCGGTGGGCGCGGTGTAGAAGATGGTGACCTGATGCTTGTCGATCACGTCCCAGAAGCGCGACACGTTCGGGTAGTTGGGCACGCCTTCGAACATCACCGCGGTGGCGCCATTGGCGAGCGGGCCGTAGACGATGTAGCTGTGGCCGGTGACCCAGCCCACATCGGCACTGCACCAATAGATGTCGTCCTCGCGCAGGTCGAACACCACTTCATGCGTGTAGCTGGCAAACAACAGGTAGCCGGCGGTGGTGTGCAGCACACCCTTGGGTTTGCCGGTGGAACCGGAGGTGTAGAGGATGAACAGCGGGTCTTCCGCATTCATGCGCTCGGGTGCGCACGCGACCGGTTGGCCGTCGACCACATCATGGAACCAGCGGTCGCGCGGTGCCTGCATCTGGACTGCACCGCCGGTGTGACGCACCACCAGCACGGTTTCGACCGAGTCGGCGTCGGGAATCTTCAGTGCCGCATCGACATTGGCCTTGAGCGGAATCTTCTTGCCGCCGCGTAGGCCTTCGTCGGCGGTGATGATCAGCTTGCTCTGGCAATCGATCACACGGTCGGCGATCGAGTTGGCAGCAAACCCGCCGAACACCACCGAGTGCACCGCACCGATGCGCGCACAGGCCAGCATCGCCACGGCGGCATCGACGATCATCGGCAGATAGATGGTGACCCGGTCGCCCTTCTTGACGCCCAGGTTGCGCAGCGCATTGCCCAGCTTGCAGACGCGCTCGTACAACTCACGGTAGGTCACCGGGTACGACGCCGCGTCCGGGCTGTCGGGCTCGAACAGCAACGCGGTCTTGTCGCCGCGCGTGGCCAGCTGGCGGTCCAGGCAGTTGACGCTGGCGTTGAGCTCGCCATCGCCGAACCAGCGGATATGGAAGTCGTCCAGCGCGTAGCTGACGTCCTTGACCTGGGTCGGTTGCTTGAACCACTCGAGCCGCTGCGCAGCCTTGCCCCAGAACTGTTCGGGGTGTTCGATCGATTCGCGGTACAGCGCGGCGTACTGCTCGCGCGTCACGCGCGCATTGGCGGCGAACGCGGGATCGACGGGATAAACATCAGCCATGGCACTCTCACTTGCGAATGAACTTGTCGGAAGAGGGCGTTGCGGCTGCCCTCGGTAGATCGTCAGTGTGCCGCATCCATTCTGTCCCGGCGGTCAACGGCGCCTTAGACCATGGTCGTAACCCCGGGCAGTGCGCCAACGCACATGCCAGGCGTGCTGCGGTGCGACCATCGGTCATCTTGCGCAATGCTGCGGTGCAGCTACGACCAAAGGCGAATAGGCCTAGAAGCGCGGACTGCCTCACGCTCCGCACAGCATCGCCATCAAGCGCGAGGCCTTCATTGGGGAGAGGGCTGCATGAAACACCGTACTGCACCGCTGGTGCGCCATCCGTTGGCGGCTGCCTTGCTCGTCGCCACCATATTGCCGGGCGTGGCGTCCGCGCAGACGTCCAAGGAAAAGGCACTGGAAGCACGCATCGCCGAGCTCGAGCGTCAGGTCCAGATGTTGGTGTCCGCGCAGCAACAGCAGCAGGGCCAGATCGCGCAAACGCAGACGCAGGTCACCGAAGTGCGCACCTTGCAGGCACAGACGCCGCCGGCACCGGCGGTGCCGGCCGGCAAGAAGCCGATCCAGCTGACCAGCATCACGCCGAACGCGTTGCCGGGGACAACGTTCCGTTACGGTGGTTTCATCAAGGCCGACTTCATGACCACCCGCACCAGCGACGGCGCACCGCCTGAGGGTGCGGTGGGGCGTTATCTGTATATCCCGACGCAGACGCCGGTCGGCGGGCAGGCGTCGAGCACCGACACCGATCTTCCACGCCAAGTTCTCCCGCTTCAACCTGGGTGTGGACACCGTCACCGAAAACGGCGACAAGCTCACCGCCTTCATCGAACTGGATTTCTTCGGCAACGCGCTGGCCAACCAGGTCAACAATCTGTATGGCGGCACCTTGCGGCACGCCTACATGAGCTGGAACAACTGGCTGGCCGGTCAGACCTGGTCCAACTTCATCGATCCCACCATCCTGCCGGAAGCGGCCGACATCGTCGGGCCGACCGACGGTGCGTTATTCAGCCGTCAGACCCAGATCCGTTACACCCGCGGCGCTTTCAGCGTGTCGGCCGAAAACCCCGAAACGCTGACCACCCCGTACCAGGGCGGCAACACCATCCTGGCATCGGACCATGGCGCGATGCCGGACCTGACTGCACGCTACAACTGGAAGGGCACCTGGGGCACGTTCGGGCTGTCGGCCATTGCGCGCCAGTACCGCACCCGCAGCGCGCTGACCAACGATACCGACTTCGGTGGCGCCATCGCCGGCGGCGGCCGCTGGATCATCAACTCCAAAAACGATCTGCGTTACCAGCTCAGCTACGGCGAGGGCCTGGGACGCTATCTGGGCCTGGGCAACGGCTCGGATGTGGAGATCGACATCGACGGCAATATCCAGACCGTCACCACGGTCGCCGGCTGGGTGGCCTGGCGCCACGACTACAACGCCAAGCTGCGCAGCACCCTCATGTACTCGCGCGTGAATTACGACCATTCGCTGGCCAATACCGGTGGGCTTGCCAGCAAGTCCCAGCAAAGCATTCGCGCCAACGTATTCTATTCGCCGTTGCCGAAGGTGGATGTGGGCGCCGAGCTGATGTACGGCCGTCGCGAAGCCGAAAACGGCGACAGCGGCGACATCTCGCGGTTGCAGTTCACCACCAAGTACAGCTAATAGCGTTCTGCCACTGGCGGCCTGCTCCACTGCGGTGGAGCGGGCATCGCCGCCTGATGTCTTACCAGCGCTCTACCAGGAGACAGACCATGACCGTCTCGAATGACGCATTGATCGCCAAGATCGATGCCAATCCGAAGTACCACGCACTCAAGCGTCAGCGCAACACGCTGGGCTGGACGCTCACCGTACTGATGTTGCTGGCCTATTACGGCTACATCGGCCTGATTGCCTTCGACAAGGAATTCCTCGCCAAGCCGATCGGTGCCGGCGTGACTTCGATCGGCATTCCGATTGCGATCGGGGTGATGGTGTTGACTATCGCAATCACGGCCATCTACGTGCGTCGTGCCAACAACACCTACGACCAGCTGACCGCGCAGATCCTGGAGGAAGCCCGCAAATGAACAAGACTTCGCGCCTTCTCCTGATTCTGGCCGGGCTGATGCCTGCCGGCATCGCGCTGGCAGCCGGCGGCGACCTGGGCCAGGTCGACAAGCAGCCCACCAACTGGGTGGCGATCGGCATGTTCGGCTTCTTCGTGTTGGCCACCCTGTGGATCACCAAGTGGGCGGCGACCAAGACCAAGTCGGCCGCTGACTTCTATACCGCTGGCGGTGGCATCACCGGTTTCCAGAACGGCCTGGCGATCGCTGGCGACTTCATGTCGGCGGCCTCGTTCCTGGGCATCACCACGGCGGTGATGGCCAACGGCTACGACGGCCTGATCTATGCGATCGGTTTTCTGGTCGGCTGGCCCATCCTGACCTTCCTGATGGCCGAACGCCTGCGCAACCTCGGCAAGTACACCTTCGCCGACGTGGCCGGTTACCGTTTCGCGCCGACGGCGATCCGCAGCTTTGCGGCGTCGGGCACGTTGGTGGTGGTGCTGTTCTATCTGATCGCACAGATGGTCGGCGCCGGTGCGCTGATCAAGTTGCTGTTCGGCCTGGACTACTGGGTGGCGGTGACCCTGGTTGGCGTGCTGATGATGATCTACGTGTTGTTCGGCGGCATGACCGCAACGACCTGGGTGCAGATCATCAAGGCCGTGCTGCTGCTGACCGGCGTGACCTTCATGGCCGTGGCGATCATGTGGCACTTCAATTTCAGCTTCGAGGCGCTGTTTGCCGAAGGCGTGCGGGTGAAGACCGCGGTTGCGGCCAACGGCGGTGCATTGCCCGAGGACGCGGCAAAAGCAGGCCTGTCGATCATGGGGCCGGGCGGTTTCGTCAAGGACCCGATTTCGGCCATTTCCTTCGGCATGGCGCTGATGTTCGGTACCGCCGGCCTGCCGCACATCCTGATGCGCTTCTTCACCGTTCCCGATGCCAAGCAGGCACGCAAGTCGGTGCTATGGGCCACCACCTGGATCGGTTACTTCTACATCCTGATCTTCATCATCGGCTTTGGTGCGATCGCGCTGGTGCTGACCAACCCGCAGTTCGCCGATGTTGCCACCGGCACCATCCACGGCGGAAAGGGCGCGGCCAACATGGCGGCGGTGCTGGTCGGTAACGCCGTGGGCGGCAACGTGTTCATGGGCTTCATCTCGGCGGTGGCCTTCGCCACCATCCTGGCGGTGGTGGCGGGCCTGACCCTGTCCGGCGCCTCGGCGGTGTCGCATGACCTGTATGCCACGGTGATCAAGAAGGGCAATCCGGCGCCGGGTTCGGAGCTCAAGGTCTCGCGTGTCACCACCCTGGTGCTGGGCGTGATCGCGGTGCTGCTGGGCATCGTGTTCGAGAAGCAGAACGTGGCCTTCATGGTGTCGCTGGCGTTCGCCATCGCGGCCTCGGCCAACTTCCCGGTGCTGATCCTGTCGTTGCTGTGGAAGAACTGCACCACCCGTGGCGCAGTGACCGGTGGTTTCCTCGGCCTGATCTCCTCGCTGGTGCTGACGATCCTGTCGCCGTCGGTGTGGGTGGACACGCTGGGCAATGCCGCCGGCTCGGCGCCGTTCCCGTACACCTCGCCGGCGCTGTTCTCGATGACGATTGGCTTTGTCGGCATTTGGGTGTTCTCGGTGCTGGATCGCAGCCCACAGGCCGCCAACGAACGCGCTGCCTTCAAGGCACAGCAGATCCGTGCCGAAACCGGCCTGGGTGCCAGTGGCGCCTCCGGTCACTGATATGTGGGTTGATGATTGATGTGATCGCACAACGCCGGCCCAGTGCCGGCGTTGTGCGTTTTGGCAACGCCGCCGCTGTTCTGGCGCCCCGGCCGGGGGAGTGTGCGAGATACCCGAATGGCCCCGGCCAGGTGGCCGCGTGTTCGGCATCGGCAGGTCGGCACAATGCCATTGCGACCTGGCGCAGGGCGTGGGACGCGCCCGACCCGGTCGATGCGCCCGCGTGGCGCCTAGCGCACGCCAGCCACCGGCGCCGGTGCTGGACGCAGCTGCCGTCTGCAGGCCGAAGACGGGCAGTGGACGCGCTCACTCAGTAACAGCAACAGGCACGCACCGTGCCGGTGGAGTTGTTCGTCCCTTGCTGTTGCACATCTGCGGCAACCGCACCCAGAGCTGCGGCGCGCTGCGGAATGCCCCAGTTCCGCCACGCCGGGCTCCACCGTCCTGAGGGCGACACATGGCGCGGTACCATTGGTGATTTGAACCACGGTCCGCGCCATGAAGATTGCCTCCTGGAACGTCAACTCGCTCAATGTGCGCCTGCCGCACCTGCAACAGTGGCTCGCCGCGTTTGCGCCGGATGTGGTGGGCATCCAGGAAACCAAGCTGGAAGACCACAAGTTCCCCGATGCGGCGCTGGCGGCGCTGGGCTACCGCAGCGTGTTCTGCGGGCAGAAAACCTACAACGGCGTGGCGATCCTGTCGCGCTCGCCGGCAGTTGACGTGCAGATGGGCGTTCCCGGGCTCGACGACGTGCAGCAGCGCGTCATCGCCGCCACTGTCGATGGCGTGCGCATCATCAATCTGTATGTGGTCAACGGCCAGGATGTGGGCACCGACAAGTACGCCTACAAATTGCGCTGGCTCGCCGCCGCGCACGACTGGATCGCGCAGGAGCTGCAGCGGTACCCGCAGCTGGTGGTGCTGGGCGACTTCAACATCGCCCCGGATGTGCGCGACGTGCACGATGCGACGGTGTGGAACGAGCACCACATCCTTACCTCGACCGACGAGCGCGCCGCGTTGGACAAGCTGCTGGCGCTGGGCTTGCACGACGCATTCCGCTTGCACAATCAGGACGCCGAGCACTTCAGTTGGTGGGATTACCGCCAGGCCGGTTTTCGCCGCAATCTGGGCCTGCGTATCGACCTGACACTGGTCTCGGACGCCTTGCGCGCGCGCGCGGTGGAATCGGGTATCGACCGCGAACCGCGCACCTGGGAGCGCCCTAGTGACCATGCGCCGGCGTGGGTACGGCTGGCGGAGGTCGGCGCATGAGCGAGCGGCATCTGCGTCGTAGCACGCACAAGGTGGGCGATGTCACCCTGGGGCCGGTGCATCGCCTGAGTTGCCACTGCGGTGCAGTACAAATCGATCTGGATCTGCCGCATGGCCTGCTCGATCCACGCCGCTGCGATTGCTCGATGTGCCGCCGGCGCGGCGCCATCGTCGCGTCGGTCACGCTCGATGGCCTGCATGTCGTGCAGGGCGAAGAAGTGCTGCAGCTGTATCAATTCAACACGCAGACGGCAGCGCATTATTTCTGCGGCGTGTGCGGCATCTACACGCATCACCGGCGCCGCTCCAATCCCAACGAGTACGGCTATAACGTGGGCTGCCTGGAAGGCGTCAATCCGTATGCCCTGAACATTGCCGTGCCGGTGGAAGGCGGCGTGCATCATCCGGCCGATCGCATTGCCGCAAAAGGCTGATATGACAACGCCCGGGCAGGCCCGGGCGTTGTCTGACGCGACAGCTGGGTGAGGCGCTGCGTCAGCGCAGGCGCCCGCGGGTCACCAGGTTGACGATGGCCAGCAAAATCACCGCACCCACCAACGACCACACGAAGGTCCACAGCGTAATGGCCTGGTTGATGCCGCCGCCGAACAGGAAACCGGCGATCAGTGCGCCCACGATGCCCACCACCACATTGAGGATGATGCCCTGCTGCGCGTCGCGGCGCATGATGATGCTGGCCAGCCAACCCACGATGCCGCCGACGATCAACCAGATGATGATGCCCATGTTGCTGATCTCCATGTTTGCGTGCACCAGAAGTGGTGCATGGGCGCCATTCAACGCAGCCGCGCGTGAAGCAGCCGTCGAGCGCGATGAACGGTGCGGCCGACTGTTCGGCTTGGTGCACGGCGCGTGACAGCGCACGCAAGTTGGCAGGTTGGACCGGTGCAGCTGTGGCTACGCCCGCACCGCCCTGGCGAACGTGGCGAGCCGCAGGCGCGTCAGCTGCTGGGCCCTGCGTTGGGCATCGACCCGGCGTTGGTGCCCTTGCAGCGCGATGCACGTGGGCGTCCCTCGTTGCAGCCGGCACTGCCCGACCGCGACACCGGTTGGAGCCATAGCGGCGAGTATTTGCTGGTGGGGCTGGGCGAAGGCGTGCGACTGGGCGTTGATCTGGAGCGCATTCGCGCGCGTCCGCGCGTGCTGGAGATCGCGCAGCGCTTCTTTCATCCCGACGAAATCGCCTTGCTCGCCGCGCTGGGGCCGGACGCACAACACGCGTTGTTCTTCCGGCTGTGGTGCGCCAAGGAAGCCTTGCTCAAGGCCTATGGGCATGGACTGTCGTTCGGCTTGCACCGGCTTGCGTATGCGCTCGCACCCGACGGCGCACTGCGCCTGCAGTGGTGCGATCCGGACCTTGGCCAGGCCGCATACTGGCAGCTGCACGAATGGTGGGCTGCTCCGGAGTGTCGCGCGGCGCTGGCGTTCTATCCGTTGGCGGGCGCGTAATCGGTCCGCTGCGTTTTCCTACGCCATGCCGTGCGGCAGAATCGGTTGACGGAACTGCGCCACCCCATCCAGGTCGCGCAGCGTCACCGTGAGCACGCCGCTGCGGCCGTCGATGTCCACCTCGCCGAAGAACTGGTAACCGGCCAGCGGCGAGGTGTTGGGCGCAGGTGGCGCTTTTTCAAACACCACGCTCGGGCCGAACGTGGCATCCAGTGCATTGGGTCCGAAACTGCCGGCATTGAGCGGGCCGCCGACAAATTCCCAGAACGGTTCGAACTGCTGAAACGCTGCGCGATCGGGATGATAGTAGTGGGCCGCGCAGTAATGCACGTCGGCGGTGAGCCACACGGTGTTGCGGATGCGTGCGCGGCTAATGAAGCGCAGCAACGCGGCGATTTCCTGCTCGCGGCCGCGTGGCACGCCGGGGTCGCCGTTGGCGATCGCTTCCCAGCGCGGGCGCCCGTTTCCATCTTCGCCATCGGGCACCTGTAGGCCGATCGGCATGTCGGCGGCAATCACCTTCCATTGCGCGCGCGAGCCGGCCAGTTCGCGCTGCAACCACGCCAATTGCTCCGGCCCGAGAAACGCGGCATCGGGGCCGGGTTGCGGTTGCAGGTTGTCGCTGTTGGCGCCGCGGTCACTGCGCATGTCCAGCACGAACACATCCAGCAGCGGGCCGTAGGCAATCTTGCGGTAGATGCGCCCGTTGCCATCGGCGCGCACGCCGCGCATCGGTGCGTATTCCAGGAACGCCTGGCGGACGCGCCTGGCCAGCACGTCGATGTCGCGCACCTGATAGCGCGCATCCAGTTGCTTGCCGGGCGACCAGTTGTTGGTGGTTTCGTGGTCGTCCCATTGCCAGAGCTGCGGCACCTCGGCGTTGAAACGGCGCACGTGCGCGTCGAGCAGGTTGTAGCGGTAATTGCCGCGGAATTCGTCCAGCGTTTCGGCCACCTTGCTCTTGGCTGCGGTGGTGAGATTGCGCCAGCGCTTGCCGTCTTCCACCGTCAGCTCGGCCGGGATCGGGCTGTCGGCGTAGATGGTGTCGCCGCTGTGCAGGAAGAAATCCGGATTGCGCTCGCGCATCGCGCTGTAGATGCGCATGCCGCCGATGTCCGGGTTGATGCCGAAGCCCTGGCCAACCGTGTCGCCGCTCCAGACAAAGCGCACATCGCCACGGGCCTGCGGTGCACTGCGCAGATGGCCGTGGACGGGCGCGCTCAATACGCCGCTGTCGGCATCTTCGAAACGCACGTGATAGAAGATGTCCTGGTCGCGTGGCAGGCCGCTCAGGTCTGCGCGGGCGGTGAAGTCGTGCGCCGCCGACGCGATCGTGCCGTCCACGCGCCGCGCCTGGCGCAGGCTTGGACGCGTGTCCCATTCCACCCGTAACCGCGCCGGGCGATCGGCACGGCTCCACAGCATCGCGCGGTCGTCCAGCACATCGCCGCTCTGCACGTCGTCGGTGATGGTTGGTCGCCCCGACGGCGCCGCCAGGCTGCGCGTGGGCCAGCCGGCAGTGGCCGGCAGCAACAGGCCGGCACCCAAGCCTTGCAGGATGCGGCGACGGGCGGGATCGGAAGCGGTCATGCGTGTCCTTCAGGCGGCTGCGGCTGCATGCAGATGTAGCGCTGCCGTCTTACCGCTGCGTGTCCGTTGCCACGCCTGGCTGCTTTGACGCGATGGGCCGCACAGTGCGCCGCGATCAGGAGGCCGCGCGCACCGGCCTCGGGCAGTGCGTCCGCGGCTGCCGCAGCGGCTCAGGCCTCCACTGCGCCAGGTCTGCCGTCTTCCACCACGAAGCGCTTGGTTGTCGCCACCGTGGCGTTGCGGTCGCGCCGATCGGAAATGCCCTGTAGCCGTGTTTCCATCTGGCCCGGCGTGAGCGTCACCGATACATAGCCACGTGTTTCGCCGTCCACGTAGTGCACGTGCGGGTTGGCTGTCATGGTCGCGTGCAGCTCGGCATTGGGCTGGTCGTCGGAGGTGACCGAGGTGCCGACGAATTCGGTGGCCAGCGTTGCCGACGCGTCGTCGGCCGGATCGGCCTTCAAATCGGTGACCCAGTACGAGTGGATGTCGCCGCCCCAGAACACCGGGTTGCGCAGGCGCGTGTTCGCAATCGCATCGAGCATGCGCTCACGCGTGGCCGGGTAACCGTCCCAGCCGTCGGTCCAGTGCCCGACCACGCCGTCGCGCCCTGCCTGCCGCATCGGCGCCACCAGCAGATCCTGCGCAATGACGTTCCAGCGTGCTGGCGACTGCATGAAGCCGCCATGCAGCCAACGCTCCTGCTCCCAGCCGAGCATGGTGCGCCGCGGGTCGGTGCGCTGGCGGCAACTGTCGGCCACGACGTGGCCGCCGCGCCAGCCATTGGCCTGCGGGCAGGGTTGCTCGCTGCGGTACTGGCGGCCATCGAGCACGTAGAAACGCGCCAGCTGGCCATAATCGAACGCACGGTAGATGTGCATGTCAGCGCCATGCGGGCGATGTCGCGCGCGCAGCGGGAAATGTTCGTAGAAGGCGCGGTAGGTGGCAGCGCGCCGGGCCAGAAAGGTGTCGACTGGAATCGACGGGTCCTGCGACCAGCGATTGGCGTAATCGTTCTGGACCTCGTGGTCGTCCCAGGTCGCCACGCAGGCGCTGCCGGCATGCAGCGCCTGCAGGTCCGGGTCGGTGCGATACAGCGCATAGCGATTGCGGTAGCCGGCCAGATCCAGGCACTCGCCGCTGCCGTGCGGGCGCACGATCTTGTTCGCCGCCTCGCCGTGGTTGCTGTACTCGTAGATGTAATCGCCCAGGAAGAACACCAGGTCCGGTTGTTCCGCGGCGAGGTGGCGGTAGGTATTTGATCCCATGCTT
>NZ_JFAQ01000219.1 GCF_001304695.1 Xanthomonas axonopodis | reverse complement strand
AAATCGGGGGGACGTCGCATGGGTCACGCGTGATTCAAATCACGCAATGACATTTTAATTTCGAAAATTACCGACTCCGCATTTTCCATCTCGGTTTCTCTTGGATAGGTTCGCTAAACGGATCGATAACAAGGCGGCGGTCCGGGGCACTGGGCCAGTCGCCATCGCGACGGTTTCGGAACTACCGCTTCGGCGGTTCTCTTGACTGGAAGGGAATTCGATGTCTAACGCGTCGTTTCGTCCGCGCCACCGAGCGCTCTGCATCCTGGGTACTTCGGCACTGACCTCGCTGCTGCTTGGCAACGCCGGCGTTCGCCGGCGATGTCTACCTGGGTGGCCTAGCTACAGCGCAGACCCACCAGAAGTTCATCGTGACCCACAAGGACGGCAGCAGCGCCCTGAGCAGCCCCAGTGTGTTGACGACCTCGTTGCGCACCGCTGCACGTGCGCTGCCGGCCAAGGCCGGCAAGCCGTTGGGTCTGAACAGTGTGCGTCGGCTAGCAGTGGGACCGGAGCTGGTTCAGGCCGACCGCGCGCTGGATCGCGCCGAAGCCGAAACCCTGATGCGCCAGCTGGCCGCCGACCCCAACGTGCAAAGCGTGGAAGTGGACCAGATGCTGTACCCCACGCTGACCCCCAACGACAGCCGCCTGTCCGAGCAGTGGGCCTTTGGCACCACCAACGCCGGGCTCAACATCCGCCCGGCCTGGGACAAGTCCACCAGTGCCAACGTCGTGGTTGCGGTGATCGACACCGGCATCGTCAGCCATCCCGACCTCGACGCCAACATCCTGCCCGGCTACGACTTCATCAGCGATGCCACCGCCGCGCGCGACGGCAATGGGCGCGACAACAATCCTGCCGACGAAGGCGACTGGAACTCGACCAGTGGATGCGCCACGTCCAATTCCAGCTGGCACGGGACTCATGTCGCCGGCACGGTGGCGGCGGTGACCAACACCTCCACCGGCGTGGCCGGCACCGCGTTCAACGCCAAGGTGGTGCCGGTCCGCGTGCTGGGCCGTTGCGGTGGTTCGCTGTCTGACATTGCCGATGCCATCATCTGGGCCTCCGGTGGCACCGTGAGCGGTGTGCCGGCCAATCCCAACGCGGCCGAAGTCATCAATATGTCGCTGGGCGGCGGTGGCACCTGTTCGTCCACGGTGCAGAGCGCTATCAACGGCGCAGTCTCACGCGGTACCACGGTGGTGGTGGCGGCCGGCAACAGTGCCGCCAACGTGTCCGGTTCGTTGCCGGCCAACTGCGCCAACGTGATCGCAGTGGCGGCCACGACCTCGGCCGGCGCCAAGGCCAGCTATTCCAACTACGGTAGCGGGATCGATGTTTCTGCGCCCGGGTCGGGCATCCTGTCCACGCTCAACAGCGGTACCACCACGCCGGGCAACGCCAGCTACGCTTCCTACAACGGCACCTCGATGGCGGCGCCCCATGTGGCCGGCGTTGTGGCCCTGGTGCAGTCGGTTGCGCCCACCACGTTGACGCCTGCCGCAGTGGAAACACTGCTGAAGAACACTGCGCGCGCCTTGCCGGGTGCGCCTGTTCGGGCGGTTGCGGTGCGGGCATCGTCGATGCCGATGCGGCAGTGACCGCGGCCATCGCCGGCAGCAGTGGCGGTGGTGGTGGCGGAACCGGCAACACGTTGACCAACGGCACGCCGGTGACCGGCCTCGGCGCGGCCACGGGCGCGGAGTTGAACTACACCATCACGGTGCCGGCCGGCAGCGGCACGCTGACGGTCACCACCAGCGGCGGCAGCGGCGATGCAGACCTGTACGTGCGGGCCGGCAGTGCGCCCACCGACACCGTCTACGCCTGCCGTCCGTATCTCGATGGCAATGCCGAAACCTGCAACATCACCTCGCCGTCGGGAACCTATTACGTGCGGATCAAGGCTTACAGCACGTTCTCCGGCGTCGCCCTGACCGCCAGCTACTAAACGCTGGATCGCTGCACGCGTTCCCTGGCATGACCGCCAGGGAACGCGCCTTCTTCGCTTCAAAACCCCATCAGCGATACCTCGCCCAGGTCTGCCGTTTCGGCAGGCGCAGGCGACGTGTTGCCGCTGGCCCGGAATGGACACCGGTCACTCGCTCCGACGGGCCTGGCGCCCGTGCAGTTTCCGGCTCCGAACCGCAGCGTGCGGCATAGGGCCGGCACTCTCGCCGCAGCTGCGGCACCTCTTCTAATAAGGAACGATCGATGTCCAATGTGTCGCAACGTCGTGCGCCTACGCGCGCGCTGGTAGTCCTGGGTGTTTCCGCGCTGACCTCGCTGCTGGCCGTGCCGGCGTTTGCCGGTCAGGTCAATCTGTCCGGGTTGGATTCGCAGCCGACCCTGGACCGCTTCATCGTCAAGTACAAAGACGGTTCCAATGCGGCGGTCAGCCCGACCTCGATGCGCGCATCGTTCAATTCCGTGGCCGGTGCGATGCCGGCACGCGCTTGCCGTGCGCTGGGCCTGAACCACGTACGCCGCACCGCGCTGGGTTCGGAAGTGCTCAAGACCGACCGGGGCCTGGACCGCGCCGACGCCGAAACGCTGATGCGCCGCATCGCCGCCGACCCCAGCGTGGACTATGTGGAAGTCGACCAGATCATGTACCCGGTGCTGACCCCGAACGACACGCGCCTGTCCGAACAGTGGGGGTTCGGTACCTCTTCCTCCAGCATCAACGTGCGCCCGGCCTGGGCCACCGCCACCGGCACCGGCGTGGTGGTGGCCGTGGTCGATACCGGCATTACCAGCCATCCGGACCTCAACGCCAACGTGCTGCCGGGTTACGACTTCATCAGTGATGCCACGCGTGCACGCGACAACAACGGCCGTGACAGCAATCCGGCCGACCAGGGCGACTGGACCACGGCCGGCCAGTGCGGCAGCGGTACGTCGGCTTCCAATTCCAGCTGGCACGGCACCCATGTGGCCGGTACCATCGCGGCAGTCACCAACAACAGCACCGGCGTGGCCGGCACCGCGTTCAATGCGCGCATCGTGCCGATCCGTGCGCTGGGTGCATGCGGTGGCGCGACCTCCGACATCGTCGATGCGATCGTGTGGGCGTCGGGCGGCAGCGTCTCCGGCGTGCCGGCCAATGCCAACCCGGCCGAAGTGATCAACATGTCGCTGGGCGGCAGCGGCAGCTGTTCGAGCAGTGACCAGAACGCGATCAACAGCGCGGTGTCGCGCGGCACCACCGTGATGGTGGTGGCGGCCGGCAACAGCAATGCCAACGTGGCCAACTTCACTCCGGCCAACTGCGCCAACGTGATTTCGGTGGCATCGATCACCTCGGCCGGCGCGCGTTCGAGCTTCTCCAACTACGGCACCGGCATCGATATCTCCGCGCCGGGTTCGGCAATCCTGTCGACCTTGAACAGCGGCACCACCACGCCGGGTTCGGCCAGCTACGCCAGCTATAACGGCACCTCGATGGCGGCCCCGCACGTGGCCGGCGTGGTGGCGCTGGTGCAGTCGGTCGCCAGCCGTCCGCTGACGCCTGCGGCGGTAGAGACGCTGCTGAGAACACCGCACGTCCGCTGCCGGGCGCCTGCTCGGGCGGCTGCGGCGCGGGCATCGTCAACGCGGCCGGCGGTCAGCCAGACCCGATAAACCTGCGCCGACGACCGCGATGCCGGCGGTGCGTCGGGCCTTTCCCGACGCCCGTGTCGGTGGTTTGAAACCTGCACTGCCCCGCTTTGCGCGGGGCAGTGTGCGTTCGGGCAACGGCAATTGCCGCACCGTCAGGCGGGGCCGCCAGCGATGGCTGAATGAAGCACGCGCCAGCACCGCATGGCCGCTTCAGCGCGCCCGCTGGCACGCCGATAGCCACCCCACGTGAGGCATGCACCATCTGCATGCACGCGCATCGGGCAAGCGCAGCGCAGTGGCGTTAGCGCATTGCCGACCGGGTTGCCAGATCCTTGGGGAGGGATGACGTCATGCCGTATCACTCAGTGGGCGCACTGCGCCGCGTTGCATTCGTCTGTGCGTTGTCATGCACGTTTCATGCCGCCGCTGGCGAAGTCAGTCTGCAAGGATTGAATTCCAGCGGCACCCATCAGCGCTTCATCGTCAGCTACAAGAACAGCGTCGGCAGCAGCCGGGCGACCGGGTTGTCTGCGCCATGGGGCGACATTGCGCGTGCCGTGCCGCAAGTGCGCGGGAAGGCGCTGGGCCTGTCGGCCACGCGCCGGCTCAGTGGCGGGCCGATGTTGCTGGTAGCCGACCGCAAGCTGGACCGCGTGGATTCGGAAAGCCTGATGCGGCGCCTGGCCGCCGACCCGGCGGTCAAACGCGTGGAAGTGGACATTCTGATGCGGCCACTGCTGGTTCCCAACGACCCGGGCGTGCCGCAGCAGTGGGCGATGGGCGCGACCGCCGCCAGCCTCAACATCCGTCCGGCCTGGGACCGTTCCACCGGCAAGGGCATCGTGGTGGCGGTGATCGACACCGGCATCACCAATCATCCGGACCTGGCAGCCAACGTGCTGCCCGGCTACGACTTCATCGTTGATCCGGCCACGGCGCGTGATGGCACTGCGCGCGATGCGAACGCCGCCGACCAAGGCGACTGGGCCGCAGCCAACGAATGCGGGCCTGGGGCGTCGGCATCCAATTCCAGTTGGCATGGCACGCATGTGGCCGGCATCGTGGCGGCGGTAGGCAACAACGCGGTGGGCGTGGTCGGTACCGCGTTCAACGCCAAGATCCTGCCGTTGCGGGTGTTGGGCCGCTGCGGCGGCTACATGTCCGATATCGCCGATGCGATCGTGTGGGCGTCCGGCGGCAAGGTCGACGGCGTGCCGGCCAACCCGAATCCGGCCACGGTGATCAATCTGTCGTTGGGCGGTGCGGGCACCTGCTCGGCGACGTTGAACAACGCCATCGCCGCAGCCGTCACGCGCGGCAGTGCAGTGGTCGTGGCCGCCGGCAACAGCAATCTGGACGTCTCCACCAGTGTGCCGGCCAATTGCGCCAACGTCATCGCCGTGGCGGCCACCACCTCGGCCGGCGCCAAGGCCAGCTTCTCCAACTTTGGTAAGGGCGTGGATATCGCCGCGCCCGGGCAATCGATCGTGTCCACGCTCAATACCGGGACCACGGCACCGGGCAACGCGGCATATGCGGTGTATAGCGGCACCTCGATGGCGGCGCCGCACGTGGCTGGCGTGGTGGCGCTGATGCAGTCGGTGGCCTTGAATCCGCTGACGCCGGCAGCGGTGAAAGCCCTGCTCAAGGCCAGCGCACGGCCCATGCCGGTCGCTTGCACGCAGGGGTGCGGGGCAGGGCTGGTGAATGCCGATGGCGCGGTGGCGGCGGTGATCGAGTCGACCATCTTGGCCAGGAATGTGGCACGCACCGGGCTGAGCGCAGCGCTCTCCGATTCGCTGTATTACCAGGTCAATGTGCCGGCCGGCACACGTTCGCTCAAAGTCGCGCTCGCCGGTGGCAGCGGCAATGCCGACCTTTCGTTACGGGCTGGAGCGTTACCGACCGACACCGCGTACAGCTGCCGCAGCATGTTGCCGGGCAATGGCGACAGTTGCACGCTGGCCGCGCCGGCTGCGGGCGTCTATTACGTGCGCCTGAAGGCAACGCTGGGCTTTTCCGGAGTGAGCCTCACTGCAGCGTATTGAGTGATTCCGACGTGGTGCTGCTGCCGTGCCGAAAGACGTGGCATGGTGCCACAGTGGCGCATGCGTGCAGTGCGGAAGACATCGGTGGAAGATCGACATGACGCGGGCGATCCACCGAGAGGCATCGGGCGAGTGGAGTCCCAAACCCGTAACGCGCATGCCAGTTGACACGCGCGGCATCGCGTTGACGCACTCACTCGCACAGCGCGCAAGCGCGTGCGGCGAGCGCATGCACCAGCTGGGTGCCGGGCAATTCCAGCAGCAGCCCACGCTGGCCGGCGTTGATCCACAGCGCCGGTGCGTCCAACGCCGTCATTTCGACCAGCACCGGCGCCTGCCGTTGCTGCCCGAGCGGATACCGCCGACCTTGTAACCGGTGCGCCGTTCGGCATCGGCCACGTCCATCATGCGTGCCGACTTGCCGCCGTAGGCGCTGGCCAGTTTCTTCAACGACATCCGGCGGTCGCATGGAATCACCACGCACACCGCCTTGTCGTCGACCCATGCCATCAGCGTCTTCAACACGGTATGCGGCTGCAGGCCCAACGCATGTGCCGCTTGCAATCCCTTCGCATCGGCATCGGCCTGGTAGTCGTAAGGATGCAATACGTAACCCACGTCGGCCGCGTCCAGTGCCTTGGTGGTGCGGGTGGCCTTGCTCATGCACTCAGACCGATTCGAAGCGGTTGGCGGCCACGTTCTTGCGCACCTTTTGCGGATTCCAGATGCGGCCGTTCATGGCGATATACACGCCTGCCGGTAGCGATTGCACTGCACCGACGGCGCAACCGATATTGAATTCGGCATCCGAGCCGCGAAAGCGCGCCGGATTCAACGCACCGGTCATCACGATGGTCTTGTCGGCGATCGTCTGCAGCACCTTGCCGGTGTCCACCATCGAATCGGTGCCGTGGGTCATCAGCACGTGGCGGGTGGGCTGGGCGGCGATGGTGGCGCGGATCAGTTCGCGGTCGGCATCGGTGATGTGCAGCGAATCCTTGCGGATGATCGGAATCACCGAAAAACGAAACGTCACGCCCAGTTCTTTCAGAATCTGACCGATCTGCGGGTCGCCGATCTGGTAGTCCGATTTATCGTCGAAGTAGATCTTGTCGATCGTGCCACCGGTGGTGACGATCAGGAGGTCTTCCATTGCTGCGGATCCTGTAGGGCGAACGCGGGGCAGGCCGCGCGCGGGCCGCCATGATACCGCCCGGGCAGGAGGCTGGCAGTAAGGTAGCGATCGCAATAAACGAGAGTGGTCGAGACTTGCGCTTGGTTGCCTAAGGTGTGGCGGCGCTGCATCCGATTGAGATGCCTTGGCGCAGTCGTACGCCGATACGAGGAAGGGTGACTGCACGTTCGAGGCGCAGCGATCGTTGTGCACGCTGCGCGCATCCCCGCCCACGTACCGCGTCGGCGAGTCGGTGGGGTTCAACTTCTCCATCACCGACCCGGTCCTCAACAACGCCACTGCCAATCAGGCCACCTCCATCGTGGCAGGCCATCTGTAAGGCGCAAAGCCGCGCGACTATGCCTTGGCGCGCAGCAAGGGCAAGCAGGCGTGGATGACCGAGCATTACACCGACAACACCGATGGCAACGCGTGGCCGTCGGCATTGGGTGTGGCCAGTGAGTTGCACGCCAGCATGGTGGCCAATTTCAATGCCTACATCTGGTGGTACATCCGGCGCAGCTATGGGTTGATCAGCGAAAACGGCGCAGTGAGCAAGCGCGGCTACGCGATGGCGCAATTCGCACGCTTCGTGCGGCCTGGCTCGGTGCGCATCGGCGCCACCGAGCACCCGTATTCCGATGTCTCCGTCATCGTCTACCGCACACCGGAGGACAAGCTGGTGTTGGTGGCGGTCAACACCGGCACCGGCCATCAGCGGCTGGATCTGACGCTACCGTCCGGCGCTGCCGCGCAATTCGCCCAATACACTACCTCAAGCACGCTCAATGTGGGGTTCGGCGGCAACTACAGCGTGGTCAACGGCAAGACCTCGTTGTATGTCGATCCGCAGAGCGTGACCACGCTGGTCGGGAACTGACAGCGGCAACCGAAACGCCGTAAGTCTTCGTCAGGTGGCGTGGACGGCGCGCAGGGGCTGGAGTGGAGGCGTGTGCATGCCACCCTGCGCACCGGCCGCGTCTGCCTGACGACAATCGACGTTGGTCGAGTGGCTGCTCCGGGCGCCTGCGGCTGACCACCTCAACCGGCCGCATGCCCATCTGCATCGCGCAGCTGCGCACGCGGTTTGTTCGACTCGCCGATCAACGTGGCGGGCGCTTCTTGCTCAAGCGCGCCGCCATGCCGGGGCCGCCGACCAGGCCCACGACTGACAGGGCGAGCAGCAGTTCCAGCCACGCCATTCCACGTGCCTGCGGTTGGCTCCAGGCGGCCATGACGCCGTGGCTGAACCAGCCCAGCGCGAACACGCCGGCCCAGAACCGTGCACGCGCGCTGCGCACGGCCAGCACACCGGTCAGCGCAGCCGGCAGCACGAACACGATGAGCGCGGCCAGTGGGCGCGGGTCGTCGTGAAACCACACCGCAAGCAACGCCGCCAGCGCCAGCAACGCGGCGCTCAGTAGCCAATGCACCGCGCGCGCGCTCACGGGTTGGCCAGCCGCCGCGCGATATCGGCCACCCGGCGGCCCAGCGCACGCGCCAGCAGCGCTTCGTCTTCGCTCGGCTGCGGGTCGCCGCCAGCGCCGGAGACGTGGCTGGCGCCATAGGGCGTGCCGCCACTGGTGGTGTGGCTGAGTGCCGCTTCGGTAAACGGAATCCCCACGATCAGGCAACCGTGATGCAGCAGCGGCAGGTGCATCGACAGCAGGGTGGATTCCTGTCCGCCATGCATCGAGGCGGTGGAGGTGAACACGCCGGCCGGTTTGCCGGCCAGGGTGCCACTGGCCCATTCGGCGCCCAGGCTGTCGAGGAAATGCTTCATCGGTGCGGCCATGTTGCCGAAGCGGGTGGGGCTGCCCAGCAGCAGGCCGCTGCACTCGGCCAGATCGGTACGGTCTACATAAGGCGCGCCTTCGTCCGGGACCGGCGGGGCGCTGGTCTGGGTGACCGCAGCCACCGGTGGGACGGTGCGCAGCCGCGCGTTCATGCCCGGCACTTCGCCGATGCCGCGTGCAATCTGCCGCGCCAGCCGCGCCACCGAACCGCCCCGGCTGTAATACAGCACCAGAATCTCCGCCATCGTGTCGTTGCCGCCTGTGTGAGTTGCCACAGTATCGGCCAAGCGGCCGGCCTGCTGAACGCCGCAGCTGCGGCAAGGCCGCGATGACGGCGCATCGGGTACTCTTGCGCGATGTCGCGTGTGAACACACTCCACCAATGGAAAGAACGTCTGCGCGACCGCGCGCGGACGGTGAGTTTCGGGCGCTTTCTGTGGCGCCGCTTCCTCGACGACCGGCTGTTCCAGGCCGCCGCCTCGTTGGCGTACACCACCGTGTTCGCGCTGGTGCCACTGGCCATCGTGGTGTTTGGCGTGCTGTCGGCGTTTCCGGCCTTCAACGAGTGGAAGGACGCGCTGACCGACTTCATCTTCAACAACTTCGTACCCGGCGCCGCACGCTCGGTGCAGAACTATCTCAACCGCTCGCTGGAAGACCTGGGCAAGTTCACCGTGGCCGGTATGGTCGCGCTGGTGGCCTCGCTGCTGATCACCCTGCACAGCATCGAACAGACCTTCAACAGCATCTGGCGGGTCGCTGCCGCGCGCCCCAAGGTGACGCGCTTCCTGATCTACTGGACGGTGCTGACCCTGGGCACGATGCTGGCCGCTGCCTCCATGGCGATGGCCGCCTACGTGTTCGCGCTGCCGCTGTTCCGCACCACCGAGGGCCAGTGGCTGGCCGAATTCGCCTGGCGCTTGGCGCCGATGGCGGTGGAGTTCGTCTGCATCGTGCTGATCTACCGCGTGGTGCCGCAGCACTTGGTGCGGCTGCGGCATGCGCTGCCGGGCGCGCTGCTGGCGGTGATCCTGATGGAAATCGTCAAATGGGGGTTCGGCTTTTACCTGGGTAATTTCCAGACCTACCAACGCATCTACGGCGCGCTGTCGGCACTGCCGATCCTGCTGTTATGGATCTACCTGAGTTGGGTGTCGGTGCTGCTGGGCGCCTCGCTGGCCTCGTCGATGTCCGCCTTCCGGTACCAGCCCGAGGCCATGCGGCTGCCGCCGGGCTTCGAGATTTACGGCCTGCTGCGTCTGCTCGGCCGGTTTCGCCAGGCGCGCATGCATGGCGATGGCCTGGACGAAGACCGTATCCTGACGCTGGAGCCGATGCTCACCGACACGCTGATGCAGGAACTGCTGTGCGAACTCAAGCGCATCCGCCTGCTGCGTCGCGATGAGCGCGGGCAGTGGCTGCTGGCGCGCGATCTGGATGTGGTGCCGCTGGCCGAACTCTACGAAAATTGCCAGCTGCGCGTGCCGATCGAAGATCGCCCATTGCCCTGCCGCGACGATGCCTACGGCCACGCCGCCGCCGCGGCGCTGGAACAGCTGCGCCAACCCTTGCGCAGCGTGCTGGCGCAGCCGGTCGGCGACCTTTACATCCATCTTCCCGGAGATCCTCCATGACCGTGCGTCTTGTCCGCAGCGCCTGTGCGCTGCTGTTGCCACTGCTGGTGCTGACCGCTTGCAAGCCCGCCAGAGAGGGCACTCCCGCTGCCGGCAACGGTGCTGCGCCCGCCGCCACGCCCCAGGCGCCGACGGCGCCAGCCACGCCCGCCGACCCGGCTGCACCGCCCAACAGCTCGGTGGTGCAGCAGACCGCCCAGATGCACAAGCTCTCGCTGCCGACCGTGACCGGCGCGACCTACGATCTGGCCGCGCACCGCGGCAAATGGGTGGTGGTGAATGTCTGGGCCACCTGGTGCGCGCCGTGCCTGAAGGAAATGCCCGAACTGTCGGCGCTGCACACCATGCGCGATACCGTGGAGGTGGTCGGTCTGGCCTACGAAGACATCACCGGCGCGGACATGCAGGCGTTCTTGAAGGACCACCCGGTGTCGTACCCGATCGCGATCCTTGACCCATACCAGCCGCCACAGGACTTCGCCACCCCGCGCGTCCTGCCGATGACCTACCTCATCGGCCCGGACGGCGAGGTTGCCAAGCAATTCCTCGGCCCGGTGACCGCACGCGATATCGAAGCGGCCGTCGGCATCACCGGCAAGGCGGGCTGATGCAGGCGGCGCGTTTTGTGGTGAGCGGGGTGGTGCAGGCCGTGGGGTACCGCGCGGCCACCCGTCAACGCGCGGCCGCACTCGGCCTGGTCGGGCATGCCCGCAACCAGGCCGACGGCAGCGTGGAAGTGGTCGCCGCCGGTCGCGCGGCGTCGTTGGACGCCTTGGAAGCCTGGCTATGGCAGGGCCCGCCGGCCGCCACGGTCGCGGCGGTCACGCGCACGGCCTGCGCTGTTCCGCCGACTGAAGACTTTTTAACTGGCTGAGCGTGCGCCACTGAAGCGGGGCAACAGAGTTGGGTTGCCTCGCCGATAACCTTGTCAACGCGATCAGGCGTGCACGGGGAATGTAATGGCCGCTCCATCTCAAGACCGCAACGACGGGCACGACCTGCCCGCGCATCGCCGCAACCGCCAGATGGCGCAGCTGGCGCCGTGGCTGTATCTCGGTGTTCTGCTGGGCAGCGGCTGGTTGTTGTTTCTGCACCCGCAAACCCGTGTGCTGCAGCCCGAACAGGCGTCAGCCAGCTGGCTGCTGGCGTGGATCTTCGGCGGCATCATCGTCGGCGCGGTGATCTGGAGCCTGCGTCTGGCACGCCAGGGGCTGGGTCAGCCCTCGGCAAGCTACCCGCTGTCGGCGCGCCTGCCCGATTCGTGGGCCGATGCCTACGCCGCACTCCTGCGCCCGGCCACCGCAACTCCGGTTGACGCGGCCAGGCCGGACCCGGCCGGCGCCCAGCGTGGCGCAGCCTGGCACCGCTTCGGCGGCGGCATGCTCAGTGCGGAAACTTTCGACCCCAACGACGCCAACCGCGCGCCGTGGGACGGGCTGGATGCGCAGTCCTGCATCGTGCGCCTGGACGATGCACGCCAGGCCTGGCACAAGGCCGCCGCCAACCGCACGCTGCAGCAGGAACGCCGCTACTGGCTGGATGTGGTGCTGTCGCTGCTCGACCACGGTGTGATGCGCCCGCTGCAGGACGGCTATCTGCCCGACACCGCCGCGCTGCGCACCGAACGTTTTCTGCTGGGCGCCGATGCCGGCCCGATCGTGCTGTCCGAGGTGCCGGCGTTGTTCGCACGGCGTCTGGCATTGGCCATCGAGGCCATGCCGACCGGCCAGCGCGAAGCCGCTGGCGTGCAATGGCGTCTGCTGCAGCAACTGCATGCACTGGTCGCCGAAGGGCGCATGCTGGACGAGCGCTCGCAGGTGATCCAGGTGCTGGCATGGAACCCGGATGTGGACCTGGACCAGGTCGAAGTGGCCTACATCCTGGCCGCCGAATACCGCGAAGGCATGCGCGACTGGCTGCGCCGTGCCGCGCTGGTGCGCCTGCCCGATAGCGCGTTGCGCCTGGACGAAGTGCTGCTGTCGTCCTGCAGCCCGCTCGGGGCGCAGGCCGACGATGTGGACTACATGGAAGCGATGCGTCCGCTGCACCGCGGTTTGATGCAATTGTTCAGTCAGCGCCTGAGCCAACTGGTGCTGCAGGCCGAGCAGGCCGAACGTCAGGCCGGCCTGCACCCGCTACCGCGTGCCACGGCGGCCAGCGACGAAGTCTCTCAGGACTGGGCGGCGTAATCGTCGATCGGTTCCAGCACGCCGTAGCGTTCCTTGTGCAGCTTGCCGGGCAATGGCGGCAGCTGCACCAACGCATCGGGCACCGCGGTGTCCGGTAGCCGGTCCAGCAGATCGCGGATCAGGCTCAGGCGGCCACGTTTCTGGTCGTTGAAATCCACCAGCGTCCACGGTGCATCGGGCGTATGCGTCGCCTCCAGCATGCGTTCGCGCGCGGCGGTGTAGTCGTCGTACCTGGTGCGTGATTGCAGATCCACCGGCGACAGCTTCCAGCCCTTGAGCGGGTCTTCGCGGCGTTCGGCAAAGCGCTTTTCCTGCTCGGCCTGGTCCACGCACAACCAGTACTTGAACAACAGGATACCGTCGTCGACCAGCATCTGTTCGAAGCGTGGCGCCTGCTCCAGAAACAGGTCGTATTGCGCGTCGGTGCAATAGCCCATCACCTTCTCGACACCGGCGCGGTTGTACCAGCTGCGGTCCATCAGCACCAATTCCCCGGCCGCCGGCAGGTGCGTGACATAGCGCTGGAAATACCACTGCGTGCTTTCGCGGTCGTTGGGTTTGGGCAGCGCCACCACGCGACACTGGCGTGGGTTGAGGTGGCTGGCGATGGCCTGGATCACGCCGCCCTTGCCGGCGGTGTCGCGCCCTTCCACCAGCACCAGGGCGCGCTGGTTGGTGTGGCGCAACCAGCGCGCCATGTCCACCAGCTCCAATTGCATTGGCGCCAGCAACTTTTTGTAAGCCTTGCGTTTCAGCTGCGACATGCGCGTTCCAGCAACGGTGGAAAGCGCGCAGGCTATTCGCCTAGGCGTGGACGCAATGTCGCCAGATTGCAGGGCTTGGTGCGCGCATCCAGCTGCGCGCGCACGATTTTTCCCCAGGCCGTGCGGCAGGCCGAGGTGGAGCCGGGCAGGCAGAACACGAAGCTGTGATTGGCCAGCCCGGCAAACGCGCGCGACTGCAGCGAGGAGGTGCCGATTTCTTCCACGCTGATCGCGCGGAACATCTCGCCGAAGCCAGGCATGACCTTGTCCAGCAACGGGGTGATCGCTTCCGGGGTGCTGTCGCGACCCGTAAAGCCGGTGCCACCGGTGATCAGGATCCCATCCACCTGCGCATCGGCAATCCAGCCCGACACGATCGCACGCATGCGGTAACGGTCGTCCGGGCATAGTGCACGTTCGTGCAGGATGTGGCCTTCATGGGTGAGGGCATCGGCCAGGTAATCGCCGGAGCGGTCGTCGGCCAGGGTGCGGCTGTCGGACACGGTCAGCACGCACAGGCGCAGGGGAATGAATTCGGGAATGGAAGGCATGCGTGCAGCCTAGCGAGCGTGGACGGCCGGGTACAGCGTCATGGTGTGAAGTTGCGCAGAGCGCGTGACTACCGGGCATCGACCGACGCGTCGCTCTTGGCCCCTCTCCCTGCGGGAGTCCGGGTGGAGTGAGGGTACGGCTGCCAGGAGTGTTGCAGTTGCCGCACCCTCATCCGGCGCTACGCGCCGCCTTCTCCCCCGCATGAAGGTGGGCAATGTCCCGACGGGAGACGGCACTACAGCATCGATGCTTGTTCGCAGCGCGTGGCGGCGCCTCCCACCACTCATCTCACGCAACACGTGCTTGCTGCATCCAACGACCGAGCCCAGAGGCGGCTAGCAAAACGACTGGGGGCGCCAGATGGTGCGGCCGATGTTCGGAGACGGCACCTATCACTCCTCGTACACTCCAGCTTCGGCGCACCGCATGCCCGATTAGCGACTGCTCGCTACAGCTGGCAGCGCTCTAAAGCCCCAGCCATCCACTGCGCTGAGCAACATCGCGCAACAACGCAGCCAGATCATCCGCAAACCCGTCCATATCGAAAAGGCCGCTGCGCAGGCGTTGCTCCGCCAACCGCGCGCGCACGCCACGCAATGCCTCTGCATCGCTCGCCAGCTCGATCACCTTGGCCACAAACGCAGTGTCATCGACCACATTCATGTCATCCAGCCCGAGCTGATGATTCAGGCTGCCGGCCACACGCGCGGCAAACGTCTGGCCAGGTGTGGTCAACACGGGGCAACCTGCCCATAACGCATCGGAGGCGGTGGTGTGCGCGTTGTACGGGTGCGTATCCAAAAACAGATCCGCATGTCGATAGCGCGCCAGATACTGCGGATGCGGCAGTTTTGGCATGAAGACCAAACGCTGCGCATCCACGCCTTGTGCCTGCGCTGCTGCGCGCAATCGCGCGTCGGCCTGGCCCGGGCCAGACAGCAGCCACAGCACGCTGCCGGGCACCGCGCGCAACACTGCCAGCATGCGTGCCATGCTGCGTGGATTGAGCTTGTAACTGTTGTTGAAGCAGCACAGCACCACCGCATGCTCCGGCAGCCCGCACTGCACGCGCGATGGCGGTTCGGCCACCGTGCGCGAGGTGTCCGATGGCTGGAAGGCGCGCGGTAGGCGCAGCACCTGTTCGCTGTAGAACGGCTCCAGCGACGTCGGCAGCGCAACGGCATCGCCAAGCACATAATCCATCCACGGCGCGCCCGAGGTGCCCGGATACGCCAGCCAGTTGAGCTGTACCGGTGCCGGCCGCAATGCGAAGACTTCCGGTCGTCCGCCACCGCCCCAGCCACGCAGATCGAACAACAGATCGATGCCCTGGTCGCGGATATGGTGCGCAGTGGCCAGATGCCCCAGCGCAGTGACATCGTGCATGCGCGTTGCCTGCGCCAGGCGCGCACGAATCTCGCTGCCATCGTCCGGGGTGGTTGCAAACAGCTGCACCTGCAGGTCCGGTTGGCGTCGCTGCAACGCTTCGAACAAGGCCACCGTCAGCAAGCCCGTCGGGTGCGCACCAAAGCCGTTGGACACGAATCCAAGTTGCAGCGCGCCGCGGCTGCGTACCGCTGCCACTGGCAGCGGGCGCACGGAGGAGGCAATGACCTGCGCACGGGTACGGGCGCACGCCAGTTGCTCCGCAGCGCTGGCGTCCTTGCTGAGGAACGCGAAAGGCTCCACTGCTGCCTGACCTTGCGTCACCGCAGTGCGCACTTGCGCAGCCAGCGATTCCAGCTCGCGCCAATCGCACAAGCGGCGTCGCCAGTTGAGCAGTTGCGCGGTGATGGAGGGCTCGTCGGGCAGTAGCCGATGGGCGCGCGTATAGGCGGCCGCGGCCTGTTCCGGTTGGCCTGCATCTTCGAGCGCGTGTCCAAGCCACAGGGCAATCCCCGGATGCTGCGGTACCAGGTCAGAGGCCTGCTGGAGCAGCGTGGCGGCTTCAGCATGGCGCTGTTGCGCCCAGCGCACTCGGCCCAGCCGCGCGACCGCTTCCGGATGGCCCGGATGCAGCGCCAGCGCGCGCTGCACGGCTGTTTCGCCGGCAGCGGTGACGCCCATGCCCAGCTCGGCATCGGCCAGCATCAACCAGGCGACGAAATCCCCCGGCTGGCGTCGTACTTGCTCGCGCAGCTGCAGCAGCTCGCGCGGCACTTGCGCACTTACGGGCTGTCGCTCAACCGTGCCAGTTCGTCGGCCTGATGCTCATGCAGCAGCCGTGCGATCAATGCATCCAGATCGCCTTCGATGATGTTGGGCAGGTCGTACAGGGTCAGCCCTTCGACGCGATGGTCGGTGATGCGACCCTGCGGAAAACTGTAGGTACGGATGCGCTGGCTGCGGTCGCCGCTGCCCACCTGCAACTTGCGCGTCTGCGCTTCGGCCGCTGCCGCCTTGCTGCGTTCGGTGTCCAGCAACTGCGCCTTCAACCGCTTCATCGCCTTGTCGCGATTGGCATGCTGGCTGCGCTCGGTCTGGCATTCCACCACCACCCCGCTGGGTACGTGGGTAATGCGGATCGCCGATTCGGTCTTGTTGACGTGCTGGCCGCCCGCACCGGACGAGCGAAAGGTATCCACCTTCAGATCGGCCGGATTGATCGTGATCTCTTCCACGTCGTCGGCTTCGGGAATGATCGCCACCGTGGCGGCCGAGGTATGGATGCGGCCCTGCGATTCGGTTGCCGGTACGCGTTGCACGCGATGGGTGCCGGATTCGAACTTCAGGCGCGAATACGCACCGCGCCCGACCACCCGCGCCACCACTTCCTTGTAGCCGCCGTGCTCGCCGGGGCTGTCGGATTCGATTTCCACCTTCCAGCCCTGGCGCTCGGCGTAGCGTGCGTACATGCGGAACAGGTCGCCGGCAAAGATCGCCGCTTCGTCACCGCCAGTGCCGGCGCGCACTTCCAGGAACAGGTTGCCGTCGTCGCGCGGGTCGCGCGGTACCAGCAGCGAAGCCAGTTGTGCATCCAGTTGTTCCAGGCGCGCCTGTGCAGCGGCGATTTCCTCTTCGGCCAGCTCGCGCATCTCCGGGTCGTTGCGCAGGGCTTCGGCCGTGGCTAGGTCGGCCTTGGCGCGCGCCTCCTGTTCCAGCGCCACCGCGATCGGCTCCAGTTGCGACAGTTCGCGCGAGAGCGTACGGAACTTGTCGTTGTTGCCCACCACATCGGGGTCGGAGAGCAGGTGCTGCAGTTCTTCGCGGCGCTCGGCCAGCGCTTCGAGCTTACGGCGCAGGGTCGGCGTCATCGGTCCTCACGATCGGGGTAGCTATGGGGGGATGTTGGTAACCTGGCTTTTCCGGAAACAGCCGGTCGGCCGCAGTGGTCAATTCCAGGTCGTTGTTGAGCGCCGCATCGCGCAGTGCGGCCGTGGGCGGATGCAGCAAGCGGTTGGTCAGCGCATGCGCCAACTGTTCCAGCACTTCGTCGGCCGGTTTGCCGTTGTGCAACTGCTGGCGTGCCTTGGCCAGCAGTTCGTCGCGGGTGCGATCGCCAAACGCGCGCAGCCGCTTGAGCGGTGCCTGGCGCGCAGTGGCCTGCAGTGTTTCGACATAGCGCGCCACTTGCAGGTCGATGATGGCTTCGGCCTGGTCGGCGGCTTCGCGGCGTCCGCGGCGGTTGTCTTCGACCGCGCGTTCCAGGTCGTCCACCGTGTACAGGTAGGCGTCGCTCAACTCGCCCACCGAGGCCTCGATATCACGCGGCACCGCCAGGTCGAACAGCAGCATCGGTTTGCGCTTGCGTGCGCGCAACGCCTGTTCCACCTGTGCGCGGGTCACCAGCGGCTCGCGCGCCGCGGTGGCCGAAAACACCACGTCGGCCTCGGCCAGGTGGCGTTCCAGATCGGTCAGCGGCAAGGCGAAACCGCCGTGCTGGCTGGCCAGTGTCTGTGCATGGGCCAGGGTGCGGTTGGCGATCAGCAGGCGGCGCACGCGGCCTTCGCTCAGATGCTTGGCAGCCAGTTCGATGGTTTCGCCGGCACCGATCAATAACACCGTCGATTCGTTGAGCCGGGCAAAGGATTCCTGCGCCAGCCGCACCGCCGTGGATGCGACCGACACCGGGTTGGCGCCGACACGGGTATCGGTCCGCGCGCGCTTGGCGACCGAAAAGGTCTGTTGGAACAGCCGGTCCAACCCGCTGCCCAGCGCGCCGTGCGCCCGCGCCACCGCCCAGGCGTCCTTCACCTGGCCCAGGATCTGCGGCTCGCCCAACACCATCGAATCCAGCCCGGTGGCGACGCGGAACAGGTGACGCACCGCCTCGGCTTCCTGGTGCTGGTACAGATAACCGCTTAGCCCGGGCGCATGCGTTTCCAGCCAGTTGACCAGGCTGTGCGCCTCGTCGGCCATCGCATACAACTCGGTACGATTGCAGGTGGACAGCAGCGCGGCCTCGCTCACCTGCGGCAGCGCACGCAACGATTCGAGGGCGCGCGGCAGCGCATCACCTGCGAACGCCGCGCATTCGCGCAGGTCCACAGGTGCGGTCTGGTGATTCAGTCCGAGCACCCACAACGTCATTGTTCAGTTGCTTGCGATAAGCTGGCGGCCATTCAGGGCCCCATTTTACGGCCCGGTTGCCCCCGATGCCTGTACCGATTCGCATCCTGTGTGTTCTTCTGCTGGTCGCAGTCTCCGCCAGTGCCACCGCAGCACCCAAGAAAGCACCGCCGGCGCCGCCCAGCAGCAGTGCGGGCGCCTCGTCGCTGGAACCCGTGCTGGCTGGCGAATTCGCCTTGCAGGCCGGGCAGTTGGACGATGCCGCGCGTGCCTACCTGGACGCCGCCAAGGCCGAAGCCGGCGATGCCGGGCTGGCCGAGCGCGCCGCCCGCATCGCCATGCTGGCCAACGACGACCCGCGCGCGATCGAAGCGCTGGCGCTGTGGCGCGCTCGCGCGCCTTCGTCGATGTCCATGCGCAGCACCGAGGCCTCGCTGGCCCTGCGCCGCAACGACCTGCGCACTGCGCGCCGCGATTTGCTCGGCCTGCTCAAGGAACCCGACCCGCGTGGCTGGCGCTTTGCATTGATTGCCCTGGCCAACGGCGGCCGCGAGCCGGAAGCCTCCGCCGACGTGCTTGAGGACCTGGTCAAGGCCGGCGCCATCCCGAATCAGATCGAAGCCTGGCAGGAATTCGGCCGGCTCGCGCTGCGCATGGAGCGCCCCGCGCTGGCCAAGCGCATCGTCGACGAGGTGGTACGCCGCTTCCCTGAAGAGCCGCGCGTGGCCTTGCTGCACGCCACCCAGTTGCAGCAGGAAGGCAAGAACGACGAAGCGCTGGCGCTGCTGAAGAACATCGAACCGCAGGCGGTCAAGGACTCCGAGTTGCGCGGCGCGCTAGCCTTCGCCTACGACGCCATGGGCCAGACCGAAGCTGCTGCACGCGTGCTTTCGACCGGGCCGCAGGACACCCAGACCTATGGCTTGCGTGCCTCGATGCTGGCCAAGGAGAAAGACCGCAGCTCGCTGGAGGCGCTGTACGCCGAGCTCAAGAGCAACGCCACCAAGCCCGATCCGGACCGCCGTCTGCTGCTGGGCAAGATCGCCGAGTTCCTAAAGCGCTACGACGAGGCGGTGGAGTGGTATCGCGGCGTGCCGGGTGGTCCACAACTCAGCGAGGCACGTCTGCGCGCCGCCAGTGCCTTGTACGAGCTGGGCCGCAAGCCCGAAGCGCTTGCCGAAGCCCGCGCCCTGCAGGGCGACGCCAGCGCCGACGATGACGCGCGCCGCGACGCCTACGTGCTCGAAGCCGAGCTGCATCAGCGGGCCGACGATGCACCGGGCGAACTGGACGCGTTCGAACGTGGCCTGGCCGCCTACCCGGACGATAGCGCGTTGCTGTATGCCCGCGGGCTGGCCTGGGAGCGGCGCGACGATGTCCCGCGTGCCGAGGCCGATCTGCGCAAGATACTGGTGACCGAACCGGAAAACGTCGCGGCCCTGAACGCGCTGGGCTACACCCTGGCCGACCGCACCACTCGCTACAAGGAAGCGTTGGCGCTGATCGACCGTGCCCGCACCGCCGACCCGGACAACCCGGCCATTGTCGACAGTTATGGCTGGGTGCTGTACCGGATGGGCCGCACCAAGGAAGCGCTGGTGCAGCTGCGCCGCGCCTGGGCGCTGGTCAAGGATCCGGAAATCGCGGCCCACGTGGGCGAAGTGCTGTGGGTCAGCGGCAAGCAGGACGAAGCGCGTTGCTACTTCGATGAAGCCCGCCGTCTCGACCCGGACAACCGTGCGCTGCAGCGCGCCGTGGAAAAGTTCGGGCTATGAGCAAGGTGGTTCGAACGCTGGCCCTGGGCGGGCTGGTGCTGGTCGGCCTGTCGGCCTGCGTCAGCGTGCCGCGCGGGCAGGGCAGTGGGGCGGCAGTGGTCGATCATGTCTCCGACAGCGCGCGCCAGGCGGAAGCCGCTCGCCAGACCTGGTTGCAGGCGCATCCCAACTGGTCCTTCCAGGGTCGGGTGGCGATCAGCAAGGACCGCAATGGTGGCAGCGGGCGCATCGACTGGCAGCAGGACGGCCCGCGCTACCGCGTGCAACTCAGTGCGCCGGTCACCCGGCAAAGCTGGGTGCTCACCGGTGACACCACCAGCGGCGCCGGCCGGCTGGAAGGGCTGGACGGCGGTCCGCGCAGTGGCCCCGATGCCGAGCAGGTGCTGCTGGAAGCAACCGGCTGGACCATCCCGGTCAACCAGATGCCGGACTGGGTGCGCGCGCTGCGCATCGCCGATGCGGGTGCCGCACGCGTTGACCTGGATGCCAACGGGCGCCCGCGCACCGTGCAGCAGGACGGCTGGACGATCGAATTTTTGGCCTGGACGCCGGCCGGCGCCGGCCAGCCCGAGCTGCCGCAGCGGATCGAAGCCCGCAACGGCGAAGCAAAGGTGCGCCTGTTGGTCGACCAATGGACCGTAGCGCCCTGATGGACGCGCCGGGAAGCGATTGGTCGGCTTGGCCTGCGCCGGCCAAGCTGAATTTGTTCCTGCAGATCACCGGGCGCCGCGCCGACGGCTACCACCTGCTGCAGACCGTGTTCCGGCTGCTGGACTGGGGGGACACCGTTCATCTTCGTGTGCGTCGCGACGGCCAGATCCGCCGCATCGGCGAGAGTTTGCCAGGCGTGACCGAAGACGATGACCTGGTGGTCCGCGCCGCGCGCCTGCTGCAATCGGCAACCAACGCCCGGGCGGGCGCGGAGATTCGGGTCGACAAACGCATCCCCGCCGGCGGCGGCTTCGGGGGCGGCTCCTCGGACGCGGCAACCGTGCTGGTGGCGCTCAATGCCTTATGGGGCCTGCGTCTGGCGGCTGATGCGCTGGCCGAGCTGGGCCTGCAGCTCGGCGCAGACGTGCCGGTCTTCGTGCGCGGCCGCAATGCCTGGGCCGAAGGCGTGGGCGAACAACTGACCCCGATTTCCCTCCCGAAGGCGTCCTATCTGCTGGTCTATCCCGGCGTTCACGTGCCGACGCCAGCGTTATTTCGATCACAGGAATTGACGCGGGATGCTGCGCCCGTGAAAATAGCGGACTTCGCTTCCGGTTCTCTGCTCGACAATGCGTTCGAGCCGGTCCTGCGGCGCCGCGAACCCGCCGTCGAGGCCGTGTTCCAGGCACTGTCCAGGGTCGGTACACCGCGTTTGACCGGGTCGGGAAGTGGTTGCTTCGTCGAATTCGCCACGCGCGCCGCTGCAGAGCAGGCGTTGGTGCAGTTGCCGGGCAGCCTGCGGGCGTGGGTGGTGGAGGGTGCAGCGCACTCGCCGTTGCTTGACGCGCTGGACGCGACACAGGTTTGATGCAGGGGCGTCGCCAAGAGGCCCAAGGCACCAGGTTTTGATCCTGGCATTCGTAGGTTCGAATCCTACCGCCCCTGCCAGTTTGTCGAGAAAGGCAGGTCCGCCTGCACCAGGTTTCACTGCAGATCCTTCTGCAACACCTCGCGCATCCTTGCGCGGGGATCGAACGAAAGCCCGGCATTGGTTCGGCTTTGTCCTGCTCCACCATCAATCCGCACGCTCTTCGCCGCCGCCCGAGAGATCTCATGCAAGACCAACGTAATCTGCTGGTGTTCTCCGGCAATGCCAACAAGCCGCTTGCCCAGAGCATCTGCAAGGAACTGGGCGTTCGCATGGGCAAGGCGTTGGTCACGCGCTTTTCCGATGGCGAAGTGCAGGTGGAGATCGAAGAGAGCGTGCGCCGGCAGGAAGTGTTCGTCATCCAGCCGACCTGCGCGCCGAGTGCCGAAAACCTGATGGAACTGCTGGTGCTGATCGACGCGCTCAAGCGCGCCAGCGCCCAGTCGGTGACCGCGGTGATCCCGTATTTCGGTTATTCGCGCCAGGACCGTCGCATGCGCTCCTCGCGAGTGCCGATCACCGCCAAAGTCGCCGCCAAGATGATCTGCGCGATGGAAGCCGACCGCGTGCTGACGGTCGATTTGCATGCCGACCAGATCCAGGGCTTCTTCGATGTGCCGGTGGACAACGTCTATGCCTCGCCGCTGCTGCTTGCCGATATCTGGCGCGCCTACGGCACCGACAACCTGATCGTGGTATCGCCGGACGTGGGCGGTGTGGTGCGCGCGCGCGCCGTCGCCAAGCGTCTGGATGATGCAGATCTGGCCATCATCGACAAGCGCCGTCCGCGCGCCAACGTCGCCACCGTGATGAACATCATCGGCGACGTGCAGGGCAAGACCTGCGTGCTGGTCGACGATCTGGTCGACACCGCCGGTACCTTGTGCGCCGCTGCCGCAGCCCTGAAGCAGCGCGGCGCGCTCAAGGTCGTGGCCTACATCACTCACCCGGTGCTGTCGGGCCCGGCGGTGGACAACATCAACAATTCGCAGCTCGACGAGCTGGTGGTCACCGACACGATTCCGCTGAGCGAAGCGGCGCGCACCTGCGCCAAGATTCGTCAGTTGAGCGTGGCCGAACTACTGGCCGAGACCATCCGCCGTATCGCCTTCGGCGAATCGGTCAGCTCGCTCTACGTCGACTGATGCCCCATTCGGTGCCCGGAGTTCCGGGCGCCGCCACACGTCTCACCTGGTCGCGGGTGAGACGCTCCATCGCCGCGAGGCGGTGTTCCAACTAGGTAGTGAAATCCAATGGCAAAGACTCATGAAATCAAGGTCGAACGCCGCGCTGACGAGGGGAAGGGTGCGAGCCGCCGCCTGCGTCACGCTGGCGTCATTCCGGCCATCGTGTACGGCGGCGAACTCGAGCCGGTCAGTATCCAGCTCAACCACGAGCAGGTCTGGCTCGCCCAGCAGAACCAGTGGTTCTACTCGTCCATCCTGGACCTGAACCTCAATGGCGACGTGCAGCAGGTGCTGCTGCGTGACATGCAGCGCCATCCGTTCAAGCAGCTGATCATGCACATCGACTTCCAGCGCGTCAGCGCCAACGAGAAGCTCAGTGCTGCCGTGCCGCTGCACTTCACCAACGAAGCATCTTCGCCGGCCGGCAAGTCGAGCGAAGTGGTCGTCACCCACGAGCTCAACGAAGTCCAGGTGGTCTGCCTGCCGAAGGACCTGCCGGAGTTCATCGAAGTGGACCTCGCTGCACTGGAAGTGGGCAACGTGATCCACCTGTCCGAAATCAAGCTGCCGGCCGGTGTTGAAATTCCGGAGCTGAAGCTGGGCAAGGAGCACGACGTGGCAGTGGTTGCTGCCAAGCACGTGCAGATCGAAGAAGACGACGCTGCCGGCGAAGAAGGCAGCGAAGGCGCCGAGACCAAGTAATCTGTCGGCCGATCCCCTGCCTTGCGCGCGGGATCGGCTGCGGTCACCGGCATGTCTGCACTCCGTCTGATCGTCGGGCTCGGCAATCCGGGTCCGGAACACGCGCAAACCCGGCATAACGCCGGGTTTCGTTTCGTCGATGCCCTCGTCGAGCGCAGTGGCGCCCGCTGGGCATTGGACAGCAAGTTATTTGGCGAGACCGCCAAGGTCGAGATCGCCGGGCAGCCGGTCTGGCTGCTCAAGCCGGCCACCTTCATGAATCTCAGCGGCAAGTCGATCGCCGCCGCCTTGCGGTTCTGGAAGATCGAGCCGGAACAGCTGCTCGTCGCCCATGACGAACTGGATCTGGCGCCCGGTACGGCGCGGCTCAAGTTCGACGGCGGTCACGGCGGGCAGAACGGCTTGCGCGACACCATTCGCCTGCTCGGGCACGGCAAATTTCACCGTCTACGCGTTGGCATCGGTCATCCCGGTCACAAGGACCGCGTGGTGCCCTGGGTGCTGGGGCGGGCAGGGCGCGGGGACGATGCGGCGATCGGTGCTGCGGTGGACGCCGCCATCGATGTGTTGCCGCTGGCGATGGAAGGCAATTTCAACGAAGCGATGAAACGCCTGCATACAAGCAGGGATGCGTGATTGGGGATTGGGGATTCGCAATCATGTGGCATGACGAATCTCCAATCCCGAATCCCAAATCCCAAATCCCGGATGTGACCCATGGGTATCAAATGCGGCATCGTCGGCCTGCCCAACGTCGGCAAGTCGACCCTGTTCAATGCGCTGACCAAGGCCGGCATCGCTGCGGCCAACTTCCCGTTCTGCACCATCGAGCCGAACGTCGGCATCGTGCCAGTGCCCGATCCGCGCCTCAGCCAGCTGGCTGACATCGTCAAGCCGCAAAAGCTGATTCCTACGGCGGTCGAGTTCGTCGATATCGCCGGCCTGGTGGCCGGTGCGGCGAGCGGCGAAGGTCTGGGCAACAAGTTCCTGGCGCACATCCGCGAAGTCGATGCGATCACCCACGTGGTGCGTTGCTTCGAGAACGACGACGTCATCCACGTCAACAACAAGGTCGACCCGATCGCCGATATCGAAACCATCGATACCGAGCTGGCGCTGGCTGATCTGGATAGCGTGGAGAAGGCTCTCAACCGTGCCGAACGCAGCGCAAAAGGCGGCGACAAGGATGCAGCGGCGCGCAAGCCGGTGCTGGCCAAGTTGCAGGCTGCGCTGGCAGACGGCAAGGCGGGTCGTGCCGCCGGTCTGGACGATGAAGAAAAGGCGCTGGTGCGCGATCTGTTCCTGCTGACGCTCAAGCCGGTGCTGTACATCGCCAACGTGCTGGAAGACGGCTTTGAGAACAATCCGCACCTGGATGCGGTGCGCGCACATGTGGCTGCCGAAGGTGCGGAAGTGGTACCGGTCTCGGCGGCCATCGAAGAAGAGCTGTCGCAGCTGGACGATGCCGATCGCGACAGCTTCCTTGCCGATCTCGGCTTGGAAGAGCCGGGCTTGAATCGCGTCATCCGTGCGGCTTACACGCTGTTGGGCCTGCAGACCTATTTCACCGCAGGCGTCAAGGAAGTGCGCGCCTGGACGGTCAAGGCCGGTTCGACGGCGCCGCAGGCTGCTGCCGTGATCCATACCGATTTCGAAAAGGGCTTTATCCGTGCCGAAACGATCGGCTTTGACGACTTCATCAAGTACCGCGGCGAAGCCGGTGCCCGCGATGCCGGGCGTCTGCGTCTGGAAGGCAAGGAATACCGCGTCCAGGAAGGCGATGTGCTGCACTTCCGCTTCAACGTGTGATCGGCTGTGCGTGGCAACTGACGCTGTGCATCGTTGATAGTGAAGAATTGCTCAAAATTGTTGTTGACACTGCATGCGTTCCACAACAAAATCACGGGCTGCTTCACCCCGAACCGAATTCGCCTCGCGGTGCACAGGTCCGGTAGTAAAAGCTGGAGGGATACCCAAGCGGCCAACGGGGGCAGACTGTAAATCTGCTGGCTTACGCCTTCGGTGGTTCGAATCCACCTCCCTCCACCAGTTTCACGTTGTGGCATGCAGTTCCCGGCGCGGGAGTAGTTCAACGGTAGAACCTCAGCCTTCCAAGCTGATGGTGCGGGTTCGATTCCCGTCTCCCGCTCCATTGAACGCAAATGCATGGCATAATGCAAAACTCGCTCACGTAGCTCAGTCGGTAGAGCACCTCCTTGGTAAGGAGGAGGTCGAAGGTTCGATTCCTTTCGTGAGCACCATTACTCAATCGTCTTCAACTCCAAACGATTACCGAGACACGCACCCATGGCAAAAGCTAAATTCGA
>NZ_JFAQ01000218.1 GCF_001304695.1 Xanthomonas axonopodis | reverse complement strand
CCCATTGCTGGCCGCCGCAGTGTGGTGGCTGGCACCCCGCAGATAGTCGTTGCACGCGCCGAATGATGCCAGGCGCGTGCAGTGGCAATGCTCAACGCGTCAGATACTGATTGATCAGGTTTTCATACGCTTCCTGGCGCCCGCTGATCTGCTTGGGCGCATTGCCGGCCGCGTGCTTGGCCAGATCCGCCAGCGTGATCTTGCCTGCGGCAAAGTCCGCGCCTGCGCCGCTGTCGAAGCTGGCGTAACGCTCGGCGCGCCACTGCTCCAACGGCGAAGACGTCAGCAGTGCATTGGCCACTTCCAGCCCGCGTGCGAACGCGTCCATGCCGCCGATATGCGCCAGGAACAGATCCCTGCGGGTCGGACGATTCGCGACGCACCTTGGCATCGAAGTTCAAGCCGCCCGGCGCCAGCCCGCCCTGCCGCAGCACCACCAGCATCGCGCCGACGGTGTCGTACAGATCGGTCGGGAACTGGTCGGTATCCCAGCCGTTCTGCGGGTTGCCGCGGTTGGCATCGATACTGCCAAGCAGGCCGGCATCGGAGGCCGCCTGCAGGTCATGCTCGAAGCTATGGCCCGACAAGGTGGCGTGGTTGGCCTCGATATTGAGCTTGAAGTCGTTGTCCAGGCCATGCTGACGCAGGAAGCCGATCACGGTCGCGCTATCAAAATCGTACTGATGCTTCATCGGCTCCATGGGCTTTGGCTCGATCAGGAAGTTGCCTTTGAAGCCGATGCTGCGGCCGTAGTCGCGTGCCAGGGTGAGGAAACGCACCATGTTGTCCTGCTCGCGCTTCATCTGCGTGTTGTGCAGGCAGGCATAGCCTTCGCGGCCGCCCCAGAACACGTAGTTTTCCCCGCCCAGCTCCACCGTGGCATCGATCGCGGCCTTGACCTGCACCGCGGCACGCGCCACGACATTGAAGTCCGGGTTGGTCGAGGCACCATTCATGTAGCGCGGGTGCGAGAACAGGTTGGCCGTGCCCCACAGCAGCTTGATGCCGGTGTCGGCCTGGCGCTGCTTGGCGACGCCCACCATGTGGGTGAGGTTGCTCTCGTA
>NZ_JFAQ01000217.1 GCF_001304695.1 Xanthomonas axonopodis | reverse complement strand
TTTGTTAGCCGCTCTAAACTGATGGACGACGGCTATCTGACGCTACGATTCCAGGATGGTTCGTTCAAGACGCCGTTCCTTGACCGATATATTTCTGACGGCACGATCAAGATGTTCGCTTATTTGGTACTTCTTTATGACCCCTCTCCGCATCCTCTACTTTGCGTCGAGGAACCGGAAAACCAACTTTACCCGCAACTCATGACCGAACTTGCGGAAGAATTCCGCATGTACGCCGAGCGCGGTGGTCAGGTACTGGTATCTACTCATTCGCCTGACTTCCTGAATTCAGCCGAACTCGACGAGGCGTGCTGGCTCGTAAAGCGAAACGGGTGCACTGAAGTCCATCGCGCGCGTGACAATCAACAAATTTCCAGCTATGTCAAGGAGGGTGACCAACTTGGTTATCTGTGGAAACAAGGATTCTTCGACGGAGTCGATCCGCAATGAGGGAACTTGTATTTCTTCTGGAGGAGCCCTCCGCTCGAGCCATGTTGGAAAGCTTACTACCTCGGATCTTGTCAGATGACATCCAATATCGGTTTATCACTTTCGAAGCGACGTCCCCCCGATTTTGAGTAGCACGCCAGTTTGGAGTCCAATTCCCTACCTGAAGGAGATTGGACGTGAAGAAGCGTTTTACCGAGGAACAAATCATTGGCTTTTTGCGC
>NZ_JFAQ01000216.1 GCF_001304695.1 Xanthomonas axonopodis | reverse complement strand
CGACGCGAATACAACGAGGAGCGACCCAAGAAGGCAATCGACGGCATGACGCCATCCGCGTATGCCCAACAGCTGGCCAATACCGATATCATCAACCCCGGACTCTAAACCCGGCCGCTACTCAGGACGGGGGGACGTCGGGATCAGTATAAAAAAGCAAAAAGTAAGCTAAATTTCTGTCCCAAAAGGATTATTTCAAGAATTCCTGCCGGCCCTCGGGAACAGCTGCGGCCATCGCGCTCCGTTGGCGAACAGGAAAAGACCATCGCAGCAGTGCAACGCCAGGAGGCTGATGCTCAGCCTGTTGGGGAAGGTATGGGTCATCCTCCGCGTCAATGCCTTCGTCATCCCAGCCATGACTTCGGTGAGGCGAAGCGAATCGGAGAGCTACTCGCCAAACTTGCTTCTACAGTCACTGCAGGAGATCGACACGGGTCTATGCAATTCAAAGCCTAGCGTGACAGGGTCACCTGCGCGTTATGCAACCCCCACTACAGAGCAGGCCGCGCCATCTGAGTCGCCGTCGGCATTGCGCAGGGACTCGCCTTCATTCGACCAGTGCACTGCGCGAGGCTTTACCTTCCCCACCGCGTTGCTCCGCTTCTCTCGAGCCGCAGGGCTCATCCAATTGGCAAGGGGCAGGATGGTCCGGCCATGAGGGTTTTGGCGGCTGGCAGGAATACCAGGGCGACGGTCATGGCTTGGTCCCTGATTGGCATGGCGCGCTGACTTGTGAGTCCCCGGCCGCTCCAGTCGATACGTGGTGGCCTCTAGCCGAGCGTGAGCAGATTTTTTTAACCGGATTTTGGTTACAGCGGAGGGATCCGCCCCTCGAACTGAATCGTAAAGCGGTTCAAGGCGGCCTTCCAATCGCGGATCAGCTGCGGGCGCGTCGCGATCGTCCGCGCTCGACGCCTTCTTCCTCGCAAGGACTCCATCATGCAAATCAAAAACGCAAGCCTTGACCCTAACGCGCATCCGCACGACCCGGTTGCGGTCGACGGATCGTCACCCGCCGACCGCAGCATCGAGATCGAAGCGGGACACGGCAGCGGCAATCTGTGGCCCACGGACGGCACGCAAGCAAGCGCGTGCCCGAGACCGGCTTCGGAAACCACGATGTGCCTCGCGGACCTGCTGTCAATCTCCAGCCAGCGGCCTTCGAGGCCCGAAGTCATACCAGCCATTGTGCAAGCCGGGGACGATGAAGGCGTCCCGGATTTGCTTCCGCAACTGGCCCGTTCCGGGGCGAGCCAGCCGCGCCTGGCCAATCCCGGCGAAGCGAGGGACGTCGAGAGCGGGTTGCTCATGCGCGATTGCTCGTCGCGGATCGCCGCCTTCCTGGGCAACCTGTCGGTCGTCCAGGAGCTTCGGCAGTTCGATGACAGCGAGTTCGTGGGCAAGCTGCGTAACGAACTGGTCACCGAGCCTGGATGTCGAGAGCCGAAGACGCTGCTGGCCGCCATGGGCGAGAAGGTCGATGAACTGCGGTCGCACCTGAACAAGCAGGCGTCGACGCCAGAGGAGGCGGAGTTCCTGGCCGAGGCCCGGCGCTATCTCGAGCCCGTCATGACCAGCTTCGAGACCGATATCCACACCTTGCAGCACGACGCGAGTGCTGCGAAGCGGATATATCAGGGAGCGCTGACGCTTCTGCTCTACCCCTTGCCGCTCGCCACACTGTTCACCCAGAAGACTGGCACCTACGCTGCGTTCAACATTGCTTCCTACACCTACACGGCGATACAGCTGGTCTCGCTTATGCGACGCCCGACGACGGACGCCAAGCTGTTCATGAAGCACGCCATCAACCGGCACAGCCTCGTCTTTTTCATCTCGCTGATCTATGCCGTACCCACCTTCTACGCCAAGGCCACGCCGCTGCAGCGCAACGCCGGCTTCGTCGCCGGCGCGGCGGTGGCGCAAGTGGCGATGATGTTCGGCCTGCGGCTGGGGCAGGACCTGATGGACTCGATGCGGCTGCGCTTCAACGGCGCCTTCAACCGCAGGCGTGATGATCTTCCCGACGGCTTCAGGGACGCCATTGAGGGAGTCGTGGGCGATCTGCGCGCGGGTCTGAGCAAAGTCAACCGCTCCGTCGGCGAATTCCAGCAGGACCGGCGGATCACGCCGCACATGGATCGGCAGCTCACCTTCTTCAAGCAGGACCTGTCCAGAATCGTGACGGGCCTTGAGCGGCTCGTAGCGACCGGGACGCGGCAGGAGAGCGCGGTCGCCGCAAGCGATGACCGACCAGGCCCCCTAGAGGCGGTGCGCCAGACCCTGGAGGCATCGTTCGCAAACAACCCCGACCTGAAGGGAAAGCTCGCGCTGGCGACCGTAGCCTTCGCCGTCCTCGGGTCAAACATCGCCCTGATGCGCAACGACGGGCTGGCCCTACCTGACTTCATCGCCGATGCGGTCGTCTCGTCGACGTTCCTGCTCCGTGAAGCGCTGAGCCCGCACGTCACGCACGCGGGGATGAACGACAGCGTGAGCGACACCGTCGGCGCTATGACGATCGGCCTGCCCTTCTCCGTAGCCGCTGTGATGAGCAGCTACATGAACGACCCCAGGGCCAACCCATCGGGCTTCATAGCCGGGACCGTCGGCTACACGGCCGCCTACCTGCTCTTCGGCCGGGTAGCCGGCGACGTCCTGTCCAAGGGCCTCATGGCTACGAGCGGAGCGCTCGGCTGGGGCCAACAGCAAGCGATCCGACTCGGCCGGAGCGCGATGGCCTTGGGTTTCGAACTGGTCGCCGGGCACCGCTCGCCGGCTGCAGCGGATGTGCACGACGTAGCCGGGGTCGAGATGGCGGGTGTGCCGCATGAGCCGCTGTTCTTCAGCCCCTCACAGCGGGCGTCCGCCGAACGCACCCTGGTCGCCACGCTTGAGCAGATCGGCGACGAGTGGTACGACGCGCGCGACGAATGGGAAGGCGAATCGGAGGGGACGGCGGGTAGGGACGCCCCCCGGATCGACGCACCGGTAGAGCTGCCCATGCATCCGGCGCCTCAGTCGGAATAAGCAGCCCTGCACGCGTATGGGGTCGGGCGGATTCCTGAGCGGGAGGGTCGGTAGGGATTCGTGTAAGAAACCTTTACTGACAGCGAGTTAGCTCGTTTTTGGCTGTTTTGTACACGAATCCCTGCCAAGCCTCAAGTACGGATGTGGGCGGTGTGGATGGTGTTCGAGCGGACTGAACTTCGCAGCAACAGGCTGCTGAAGAATCATCTGCCGCGCGAAACGGCAAACGGACGGCTCGACAAGGGGTTCTCAGTTCACAGGCCAAGCGCGCTGCTGACAGGCAATGCGCTTGCCTGTCAGTTGCGGTCACTTTGTGCCAGTCGCAGCGCTGCGCCATGACAGCAGCCGTACGTCCCTGGCGCAGGCAACGCGCACTAAGAGTGGCGATGGCCACCGCAGTACAGATCTACGACCAAGTCACCAACGGCTGCCGGCGATCGCCCCTAGGTGTTTGATCCCATGCTTTGATGGTGCACTATTTTCCCTCGATTGGAAGGAAGCACTATGGGAGAGGTTATACAAGGGAGCGCCACTACGACAGAGGCGATCCGTCGAGCGATAAAAAATAGTCAAGAGAGACTGAGAGCGCTGTCAAAGAGATACGGGATAAATCAGAAAACGGTGGCGAAGTGGAAGAAGCGTCGCTCGACTGCCGATTTGCCAACCGGGCCGAGGCAGCCGGGTTCCACCGTGATGGAAGTTACGGATGAG
>NZ_JFAQ01000215.1 GCF_001304695.1 Xanthomonas axonopodis | reverse complement strand
TCAAAGCATGGGATCAAACACAAGGCGCGAAGACCACCTTGCGATAACCCTGCGCCACCCGCAACAACGCGGTGGCCTTGGCTTTCCAGTGCGTACTGCGCTGCTTCTGCGCGTGCGTCAGCGGCGCATCGATCGTGCTGGTAAACACGATGTTCTCCGCGGCTGCATGGAAGAATTTGTCCTGGATACACGCAGCCGGCGAGAGCTGATCGGTGGACAGCTGGTGCGCCACTGGCGACTCGTTCCACCCGAACAAAAAAATATCGGCCATGGTGTGCCAGCGCGCCTGTGCAGCCGGTGCTGCCCAGCAATGCCGGCAGCGCATCGGACAGATGCATGTCGTCTTCGAAAATCGCCGTGTAGGCGTCGTCGGAATCGGCCGCAATGCGCCACGCTGCCTGGTGACTGAGAAAACAGCCGATGTTGGACGCTGTCCACTTGCGCGGGCCGGTGCTGAAGGCATCGCCCGACCCTTCCAATGGGCGCTCGCGTACGAAGTCGGCGATCTGCTCGTCCGTCAACGTGGCGCCAGCGACGGCAGCAATGCGCTCGAACGGCAGGCCCAGCGCATCGAAGCGCGCCGACATGGCCTGCAGCCGGTCGCCGCTGCGCTGCATATTGATAATGTAGGACTTGATCACGTCGCCGCTCCAGCACGGTTGTCGGCCAGGATCGTGACCGGATTCCCAGCCGGTGCAAGAGGTTCTGGATTGAGTGGAAGGGCGCCAGTCAGGATGCCAACATCATCGCTCCGGCTGCCGGCACTTCGCCAACGATTCGCACTGACACCCCTGGATGCGGCGACAGTGCGCCGCAGGTGGCAGCGCTCTCGCATAATCACGCCATGACCGCCCTTGCCCATCCCGATGCTGCCTGGACGCTGATCTCGCTGCGGCCCAGCGGTGAACATGCGCCGCTACAGCGGGCAGTTGCGCGGCATGGCGGACGGGTACTTGCGCTGTCGCCGTGGCGCTTGCAGACCAACGACACCCCACAGGCGCGGGACGCGCTGCGGCAGGCGCTGGCAGCGCCAATTGCGATTTTCACCAGCCCGGCGGCGGTGCAGGCCGCGCATCGTCTGGCGCCACTGCAGCGCCCGGCGCAGGCGCACTGGGTCAGCGTGGGCGATGGTACCGCGCGCGCACTGCACGCCTGCGGCATCGACACCGTCGTGCGGCCGACGCGCATGGACAGCGAAGGCCTGCTTGCGCTGCCGCTGCTGCGGGCGCCGCTACAGGCCGTCGGGTTGATCACCGCCCCCGGCGGACGCGGCATGCTGGCGCCAACGCTGCAGCAGCGCGGTGCGCGCATCGTGCGTGCCGATGTCTATCAACGCGTCCCGCTGCGCTTGCGCGCGTCGGCCATCCAGGCGTTGTCGCTTGCGCTGCCGCGCAGCGTGCTGGCGCTCAGTAGCGCCGAAGCGCTGACACTGGTTCTGCACCAGCTGCCTGCCGACCTGGTCGCTGCGTGGCAACAACGTCCGGTGGTGGCATCCAGCGCGCGCATGCTCGATGCGGCACATGCAGCCGGCTTCGTGCACGCTCTGCGCGCCGACGGCCCGTTGCCGCTGCAGCTCGCCGCTGCTGCTGAGGCGGCGATCATGACACCACCGCGACCTTGCTGAACTGCGAACTCAAGCACAGCTTGCCGCCATCCGGCGCTGCACGCCATGCTGTGTGGGATGACTGCGGCGCCTGCGCCGGTCGTGACTGCCCGAGGATGTCCGAATGACCGAAATGCCCGCTCCTGCGCGACGCTTTCCCTTGGCGTGGCTGCTGCTTGTGGTGGCCGTAGCGGCTGTCGGTGTGGCACTGTTGCTGGGCTGGCGCGCGTGGCAGAGCTATCAGGCAACCCAGCTGCAGGCCGCGCAAGCGCAGCAGCAACGCTGGGACGGCACTCAGCAAATGCTGGAAACGCTGCGCCGCGATCAGCGCCTGGCCAACGAGCGCCTGCAGGATGCGGCCGCCACCAACCGCGTGCTGCGCGACGAGATGCTGGGCCTGAGCCAGCGCAGCGCGCTGCTCGAAGACACCGTGCAAAAGCTGGCCGACCCCAACCGTCATGGCGCGCAGGCGCTGCGCCTGGATGAAGTGGAGCTGCTGTTGCGGCTCGGCCAGCAGCGCTTGAGCATCGCCGGCGATGCCGAAGGAGCGCGGCGCGCCTATGCGCTGGCCAACGACGCGCTCAACGGCATCGATGACCCCGGTTACCTCAATCTGCGTCAGGCCTTGGTGCAGGAACGCGATGCGCTGGAGCGTCTCGGGGCCGGCCCGCAGGCGGAGGCCGGCAAGAATCTGGACACCTTGGCGGCCGAGTTGCAGCGCCTGCCGGAACAGACCGTACAGGCCAGCGCCGCGGCGCAACCGTGGTGGCAAAAGGTCCTGGCGCCGCTGGTGGACATCCGCCCCAGCCGCGGCGATGCCTTGCTGACCGGCGGCGACCGGCATGCTGCACGCGATGCGGTGCAGATCGAAATCAGCTTGGCCCGCGCGGCGGCCGAACGTGGCGATGCCGCCGGTTTCGCGCAATCGCTGCGCCGCGTGGATACCTGGACCACCCGGCTCTGGCCGGATTCGCCGCAACGTCGTCAGCTGCGTGCACGCTTGCGCAGCCTGCAACAAGCGCCACTGCGTCCGCGCCTGCCGGAGCTGGGCACCACCCTGCTGCAACTGCAGGCCATGCGTGAAGGGAGATCCACCCAATGAAAGTGTTGCGTACTGTCTTGATTCTGCTGGTTGCCGTGGCGCTGGGCGTGCTTGGCGCACAGTGGTTGTCGCACCAGAACAGCTACGACCTGGGCAACGTCGTTGTCAGCGTGGGCGGTAACGACTATCACGCCGCCATGCCACAGGCGCTGCTGATCCTGCTGATCGCATTGCTGGTGCTATGGCAGCTATGGACGTTGATCAGCCTGCCGTTCTGCGTGTGGGGCAAGTACCGCCGCAACAAGGGCCGTGCGTGTTTGATCGAGGGTCTGCGCGCTGCCGATCATGGCCAATGGCAGCGCGCCGAGCGGCTGCTGGTCAGTGCCAGCGAAGACGACGAGGTGAGCGGCATTGCCCTGGCCAGCGCGGTGCGCGTGGCCGATGCGCGCGGCGACGAGGCGGCGGCCACCGCACTTGCAAAGCAACTGGCCGAGCGCGACCCGGCAGGATATGCGCTGTTGCAGGGCGAGCGGCACTTGGCGCGCCAGCGCCCGGTCGACGCGATCAATGCACTGGATAGCGCCAACGCGCAGCCGTTGCCGGCACGCGGCCTGCTGTTGCGCACCCACGCCCTGGCGCAGATCGGCCGCGCCGACGAAGCCTATGGCCAGCTCGGTGCCCTGCGTCAGCAGGCGGTCTTGGCGCCCGATGCCTACAGCACGCTGGAAGCGACGCTGGCCGAGCAGACCCTGTTGCAGGCCAGCGACGCCAATGCACTGGCCGAACGCTGGGAAGCATTGCCCAAAGCACTACGCACCACTCCAGCAGTGGTGGGCGCCTATGCGCAGCGCGCAGCCGTGCTGCATTGGGACGATGCCGCCGTGCACAGCCTGGAGCAGGCGCTGGACGCGCAATGGGACGAATCGCTGGTGCGCCTGTACGGGGTGCTGCCGCTGGAAAAATACGATTCGCGCCGTGCCAACGCGCAACGCTGGCTCACCCAAGCTCCCGACAGCCCAGGTCTGTTGCTGACACTGGCGCGGCTTGCGCGTCATCAACAGCAGTGGTCGCAGGCCGAGGAATTCCTGCATCGCGCCATCGCAGCCGGCGCCGGCAGCGAGGCCTGGGAAGAGCTCGGACACGGGTTTGCCGCCTCCGGCGACCTGCTGTCGGCACAGCATTGCTACGCCAATGCGCTGCGCGCTGCGCGCGGCGAGCCGGTGATCGAGGGCATGCCGCAACAGTCGCTTCGCGCGCCGGTCGTGACCACGTACGACCCCGCGCCCATCGATCCGCACGCAGCGGACGATCGCATCCTGTAGTCAAGACAGCGGCGGTATGCGATGTGCGTACCGCCGCGTTGCACTCCCAACGACGAGGCGAATGCGCGCCAAGCGGGCATCTAATTCATCGAAGAAGTTGACGTTGCGCTGTTGCCACGCAGCGATGGAATTCAGGATGGAGGATCCGCAACGGCAGGATCCCACTGCCGCTTCTGCAAATCCCCAATCCCGAATGCCCAATCCCGTACCGCGCAGCGACATCAGCGCTCGACGATGGCCACCACGCCCATGCCGCCGGCGGTGCAGATCGAAATCAATGCACGACCGCCGCCGCGTTCTTCCAGCTGTTTGGCAGCGGTGGCCACCACACGTGCGCCAGTGGCGGCGAACGGATGGCCGGTGGCCAGCGACGAGCCCAGCGGGTTGATCTTGTCCGGATCGATGCGGCCCAGCGGCGCATCCAGCCCAAGGCGATTGCGGCAGTAGTCCTCGCTCTCCCAGGCGCGCAACGTGCACAGCACCTGCGCGGCGAAGGCTTCATGGATTTCGTAGATATCGAAGTCCTGCAAGGTCAGGCCCTGGCGCGCCAGCATCTGCGGCACTGCGGTGGTGGGCGCCATCAGCAGGCCTTCGCCATGCACGAAATCCACTGCCGCCACCTGTGCATCGCGCAGGTAGGCCATCGGCGTGTGGCCATGCGCCAGCGCCCAGGCTTCGCTGGAGAGCAGCACCGCGGCGGCGCCATCGGTGAGCGGGGTGGAATTGGCAGCGGTCAACGTGCCGCGGCCGGAGGTCTTGTCGAAGGCCGGGCGCAAGGTCGCAAGTTTTCCCAACGAGGTGTCGGCGCGCAGGATGTTGTCGCGCGAGACGCCGCGGAACGGCGCGATCAGCGCGTCGAAGAAACCACGCTCATAGGCAGCGGCCAGCTTGTGGTGCGAGGCCACTGCCCATTCGTCCTGCGAATCGCGCGAGATGTTCCATTCCTTGGCCATGTCCTCGCAGTGGTCGCCCATGCTCTTGCCGGTGCGCGGCTCGGCCACGCCGGGAAATTCGGGCTTGAGTTCGGCCAGCTTGAAACCGCGCAGCAGCGCCCTGAGCTTGTCGCCGGTAGCCTTGGCGCGATTGGCGGCCAGCAGCCGTGCGCGCAACTTCTTGCCGTACACGATCGGCACTTCGGAGGTGGTGTCCGAGCCGCCGCCGATGCCCGAGTCGATCTGCCCCAGCGCGATCTTGTTGGCGATGGTGATCACCGAATCCAGGCTGGTGCCGCAGGCGCGTTGCAGGGTGATACCCGGCGTCAGCGGCGACAGACCAGACGACAGCGCCGCCTCGCGCGCCAGGTTCCAGTCCGCGGAGTGCTTGATCACCGCGCCCATCGCCACTTCGCCCAATTGCTGCCCATGCAACCCGAAGCGCTCGACCAACGCGCCCAACGTGCGCACCGACATGCCCAGGTTGCCCACATCCGCGTACGCGGTGTTCTGACGACAGAACGGGATACGAACGCCGCCCAGAATGGCGACGGGACGGGCTGCGGGCATCTGTTGACCTGGCATGGAGGACTCGGGGACATGGCCTGCACAGGGCCGGCAGGCATAATGTCCGCAGTGTAGCTTCGACCCCGTGATGGGCCAACCGCGAATCATGAGCAAGACCGAACAAAGCGTCACCGCCATGGGTGTGCTGGCGCTGGAATTGACCGGCGGAAGTACCCCCGAGCGCGGCGCACTGGCGCCGGCCCAGGCCGGCATGCTGGCCGAACGCATCGGCCGCGACCTGGCGCAGTGGATCCCGGAAGTCCGCGATCTGGAATTGAGCGTGGCGTTGGCGCATTTCGATCCGGCCGAGGTGCTGCGTCCTGGCTGGCCGCTGCATCGGCGCCTGGAAGAGCTGCAGGCGGGTGCGCCCGGACGCGACCAGGGCCCGCGGGTGCTGGCCTTCGGTGCCGATGCGCAAGGCGACATTCCGCTGCCGTTCCAGGCCGACGCGCAACTGGTCGGCGGTGGGTTGCGCGTGCTGCCGTTCCTGCTGTCCGGCGACCCGCAGACGGTTGCCAGCGTGGCCGACGCCATGGAGGAAGTGCTGTTGGCCCAGGGAATGGCGCAGGCCGACACCGCGTTGCTGGCGCAGGAAAGCTTCGGCGCCCGCATCGAGCATGCGCGGTATCTCACCGCCAACGATCTGGCGGCGATGATGTCGATGCAGTACGACAATCAGGGCCTGGCGCCGCTGTGGCCGCTGATCGAAGCCGCACTGCTGGCACCGCACACCGAAGAGTGGCTGGAGCAGCCCCCCGAACCGGTGTTGCGCTACATCGATGGCGAAGTGCGCATCGCCCTGTTCGACCCCGCAGGCTGGTGCGATTACTACGCGCACGATCGCGAAAACTGCGAACGTCTGCGTGGGGTCTATGAGCATTATCTGGCCCGCCAGCGACAGATGGCTGCCGTGCTGGAAGCGCATGGGCTGCCGGTGCTGTACGTGCATGTCGAGCGGGGCCAGGATCCGCGTCAGGCGCTGGCGGCGTGAGCCAGACGCCGGCGCCCACGCCCGCTGCGCTGCAGGGCGTGCAGGAAACCGGCGTGTATGTTGCGGAGCTGGAGCGCGCATGCGCCTTCTACGCCCGCGTGCTGGGGTTGCAACCGATGCATCGCGCCTGGCCAGGTCCTGCTGCTGTTCCGGCAAGGCAGCACCTCGGCGACGGTCTCGCTGCCGGGCGGCACGATTCCGCCGCATGACGGCAACGGACGCCAGCATTTCGCACAGGGCATCGCAAGCGATGCCCTGCCCGGCTGGGAAAATCACTTGCATGCCTGCGGGGTCGCCATTGAAGGCCGCACGCAATGGCCGGGCGGCGGGCAAAGCAGTTACTTCCGCGATACCGATGCGCATTTGCTGGAACTGGCGACACCAGGGTTGTGGGCGAATTTTTGAGTGATCGCGCCGGGTGAACCGCATTTGCAGCGATCGATCGATGACTGACGTCGTCGGCGCAATTGGTGGGCTGGATGCCACCGGTTCAAGCTGCTTGGACGGCGTGCACTGCCTCCTGGCGAACGGTTCGGGTGTTCGCCTGGCTCTGGCTTGTAATCGTCCTTGATGACGCACAACTGCGTCTGGGTACGCACACTGACCGCTTGCAAGCGTGTCGAGTGATCGGCGGGGCAGTTGAAGACAGCGTTCGTGGCGATCGCTCAATCGTCGCTGCGCTCGATGCGCACAAGTTGCGCTCCCTGCATCGGCAAGCTGCTTCATCCAGGCGCATGCATCCACATGCACCCCATATCGTGATCGGACCGGAGCTTCGACACTGCACCACGCGCTTGTGAAAACGTCGCGACGATATCGTCGCGACGTTGGTAGGTCTGCTCCAGCGCTGCCTGCCTATCCACCGGCACATCGGCCGACATCGCCCGCAGCGTCGTCGTTATTCAACCGTTGCCGTGCATCGACAACGGTCGCGGAGCACTTTACTTGGTCGCCGCCTGGGCGTTATCGGTGATGATCACGCCGCAGGCAAGGCGGCCACCCGCGTTGCCGGTGGGCTGGGTTTTGTAGTCGTCTGGGTCGGCATGCACGATCACCGCGTGGCCGGCGATATCGAACTGGTCGGCCTTGCCGAGATTGACGTTGCTGGAGACCGGGCCGTCGATGCTGGCATTGCCCTGCGCGTCGGCGGTGATGTTGGGCATGTCGCCACCGTGATGCGGGTCGGCGCTGATATTGCCGTGGTCGGACTGGGACGGGTTGAAGTGACCGCCTGCGCTGCTGCCGTCCGGTGCGCTGCAATCGCCCTTTTCGTGGATGTGGAAGCCGTGCTCGGTATTGGGCTTGAGGCCGCTGAATTGGCCGGTGACACGTAGCGCGCCGTCGACGGTCTTGAATGTCACCGTGCCTTTGACGTCATTGCCCTTGGTCGGCTTGAGCTCGGCGGTTGCGGTGGTGGTGGCCGCCGCTTCGGTGACCATGGAGGCGGCGTGTTCGCCACCATGCGCCGCTTCGGCCGGGGTATTGGCCTGCGGTGCGGGTGCCGGCTCGGCCGGCGCCGGCTCGTCGCGCTTGCACGCGGTCAGCACCAGGGCGGTGGCCAGAAACAAGGTGGTCGGAACAATGCGCATGGAGGACTCCTGGAGAAAGGCCGCAACTGCAGCCGTTGACGCCCCGACTCAGGGCTGCGAAGGCGGCGTGCCCCATTGGGTGACGCGAATGACGCCACAGGCCAGGCGCGCGCCGGCATTGCCGCTGGGCTGGCTGCGATAGTCGTCGGCGTCTGCGTGCACGATCAGCGACCTGCCGACCACATCGGTCGCAGCGCCGTCGCCCAGGCTGATGCCGGACAGAATCATGTCCAGATGCACCACGCCTTCGGCATCGGCACGCAGGTTGTCCATGTCGCCCAGATGGTGCGGACCGCTACCGGCACGCCCGTGCGGCGCACCGCTCGGGTTGAAATGCGCGCCAGCGCTGCTGGCATCGGCCGCGCTGCAATCGCCGCGTTCGTGCACATGGAACCCGGACACACCGCCCGGACGCAAGCCGCCGATGGTGCCGGTGAGGCGGATGCCCTGCAGCGCAGGCACCAGCACCACCCGACCACTCACCAGGCTGCCCGAGGCAGATGCCAGCGCAGCCTCGGCTTGCTGCACCGGGCGCGCAGGCACCACCCGTGCCGATGGCGGCGGGGGCGCCTTGGGCGGCGGCGGCGTGCTGCTGCAGGCGGCCAGCGCCAACGCGGTGAGGGCAACGATCGTGGGCGACCGGTAACGCATCGAACTGTTCTCCTGATCAGGTTGGGAACCTATGCGGGTGCATGTTCACGTGTCATGAAATGCAGTTGGGGCAGCCCACGAGTTTACGGGGTAGGTGTCGGCGACCGGGAGATGCGCAAAAGCGCCCTCATCGCCCCTCTCCCGCAGCCGGGAGAGGGGCGCGACTGCGAAGATCTAGCCCGCCCTGCCCGCCGGCCTTGCTTTCTCCCGCGTGCGGGGAAGGTGCCCGAAGGGCGGATGGAAGGCGTCGTGCGCCGCTAGATCATCGAGACAGTGGCGCAAGCGAGCAAAAAACGAAGAGCTCATGCGCGCGTAGTCCGGCTTTTCGCAGGCGCCCTCTGCCTCTCCCGCAGGCGGGAGAGGGGCTCACCTCCGCGTGCGGGCGAATCAGCGGCGCTTGCGGCCCGGCCCCAGCTTGCGAGTAACGGTGTTGCGGCCCAGTCCCAGGCGGGCGGCGGCTTCGGCGCGGCGGCCCTGGGTGAGTTGCAGGGCCGCTTCGAGCAAGGTCCTGTCCAGGCGCTCGCGCGCTTCGGCATGCAGGCCCTGGGCACCTTCGCTCAGGCGTTGCGCGGCCCAGCTGGAGAGCATGTCGTCCCACTGCCCGTCGTTGCTGCCGCTGCGGTGACGACGGCCGCCGCGCGCCAGTGCAGCGTCCACGTCGACCACGTCGATGATGTCCGACGTCGCCAGCGCTGCCAGGCGCCAGCACACGTTTTCCAGTTCGCGCACATTGCCGGGCCAGTCGTACTGGCGCAGGTGTTCTAGCGCGGCCGACGACAGCCGCTTGGGCAGCATGTCGAGCTTGCGCCCGGCCATGGCCAGGAAATTTTCGGCCAGGTGCGCGATGTCGCCGCGCCGTTCGCGCAGCGGCGGCAATTGCAGGCGCACCACATCCAGGCGGTGCAGCAGATCGGCGCGGAAGCGGCCTTGTTCGACCAGCGCTTCCAGGTCCTGGTGGGTGGCGGCGATCACGCGCACATCGACGCGGATCAATTCGCGCCCACCGACGCGGAAGAATTCGTTCTCTGCCAACACGCGCAGCAGGCGGGTCTGCAGCGGCAAGGGCATGTCGCCGATTTCGTCCAGAAACAGCGTGCCGCCATCGGCCTGTTCGAAGCGGCCGATATGCCGTTTGGTCGCACCGGTGAAGGCCCCGGTTTCGTGGCCGAACAACTCGCTTTCCAGCAATTCGGCCGGGATGGCGGCGGTGTTGAGCGCGACAAAGGGTTTGCGCGCACGCGGGGATTCGTTGTGCAGCGCGCGCGCCACCAACTCCTTGCCGGTACCGGTTTCGCCGTTGATCAGCACCGACAGCGGCGCCTGCGCCAAGCGCCCGATCGCGCGGAACAAGGCCTGCATCGCGGGCGTGTCGCCGATCAACGAGGCCGAGCCTTCGGCCAGCCGCGTGGCGACGATTTCTTCGACGCCGGCATCGGCGTCCGGCAGCGCGCGCGCAGCCAGTGCCACCGCCTCGTCCAGGTCGAACGGCTTGGACAGGAACTCGTGCGCGCCGCCGCGGAAGGCGCCGGCGGTGCTGGCAACGTCGGTGTAGGCCGACATCACGATCACCGGCAATTGCGGGTGCTTGGATTTGAGTTTGTCGAGCAGGGTCAGGCCGTCTTCGCCGGGCATGCGCACGTCGGTGAACAGCAGATCCGGCGTGGGCCGCATGGCGAGCGCCTGCAGCGCGGCAGCGGCGCTGTCGAAGCCGTCCACGGCGTAGCCGGCATCGCGCAAGGCGGTGGACAGCACGAAACGCACCGACCGGTCGTCGTCGACCACCCAGATGTGGGATACGGCGGCGGCCTCAGCCATGCAGATGCTCCTTGTCGTGATCGCCGGCCAGCTCGGGCAGCAGCAGGGTGAAAACGGTATGGCCCGGACGCGAGCGGTACGTCAGCGTGCCGTGGTGCTCACGCGCGACCTGCTGGGCGAGCGCCAGGCCCAGCCCGCTGCCTTCGGCACGGCCGCTGACCAATGGCAGAAACAGGTGCTCGGCCAGTTCTTCCGGCACGCCGCCGCCGTCGTCGATGATTTCCAGCCGCAGCGACATCGCATGCACGCGGTCGCGGATGCGCTGGCCATGCTCCACGCGGGTGCGCAGCGTCACGCGCGTGGCGCCGGCCTGGAAGGCGTTGCGCACCAGGTTCCAGACCGCCTGGGTCAGGCGGTCGCCGTCGCCCAGAATGTCCGGAATGCTGGGGTCGTAGTCGCGCTGCACCTGCACCGACCAGCCACCCTCGGCTTCGGCCAGGCGCAACACCCGTTCGAGCACCACATGAATGTTGAGGCGGTCGTGCGGGCGTGCCGGGGTGGGCGAGAGTAGCCGTTCGAGCAGGGTATTGAGGCGCTCGATCTCGGTGCCGATCAGCTCGATCAGTTCGCGTTCGTCTTCATCGCGCCCGGCCGCGCGGCGCGCCAGCAGCTGCGCGGCGCCCTTGAGCCCGGCCAACGGGTTACGCAGCTCGTGCGCCAACCCTTTGAGCGCAGCGCTCAAGGCGTTGGGCAGGGCGTGGGTGGGATCGAGCGCGGGGAATTCGTCGACCGGGTGGGTTTCCAGCAGCCAGCCGCCATCGTCCAGCCGCGACAGCCAGCCTTCGGCAAACCGCGGTGCGTCGTTGGGCAGGCCCAGCGCCAGCCGGTGCAGGCGCAAGACGTCGCGCTCGTCGTTGAGCAGTAAGCGCGCCAGCGCGTCGCCCTGCACTTCCAGCGCGGCCAGAGGTTGTTCGACTAACCGCCGTGCGCTGACCCCAAGCCAGCGTGCAAACGCCGGGTTGACGCCCAGCACGCGCCCCTCTCGGTCGGCCCAGGCGACCGGTGTGCCCAGGCTGTCCAGCGATGGCATGGAAGAGGACGTCACCATTGCACCAATTTAGTGCAAACCGCATCGCCATGCATCGATGTCGCGCAACGCGAAGCGTGTGGGGAAATCATGTTGGCCGGACGGCGGCGGGTCGCATCGATCCAGCGTGCATCCGCGCCGGCAGTCACGGGCGTGGGGCTGGTCATGCAGGCACCTCGGCAGTTGTTCCGCGCCCAACGGGTGACGGGGGAAAACGGACCCGGCTGGGCAATCCCGGCCGGGTCGTGGCGCCACCCGCGGAAGCGCGGCCGCGGGTGTGCATGCTCAGGACTCGTACGCGGCTTCGCCGTGCGAGGTGATGTCCAGGCCCTCGCGCTCGGCTTCTTCGCTGACGCGCAGGCCGAACACCAGCTTGGCGACCAGGAAGCCCACCACCGACACCACGCCGATCCAGCCGACCGTGATTCCGACGCCCAGCGCCTGGATGCCGACCTGGTGGACGATGTCGTAGTCCCCCCCCTTCTGGCCGCCCAGCGAGGCCGCCGAGAACACGCCGGTGAGGATGGCGCCGATGATGCCGCCCAGGCCATGCACGCCGAACACGTCCAGGCTGTCGTCGGCGCCGAGCAGGCGCTTCAGACCGGTAACGCCCCACACGCACAGCACACCGGCGGCAAGCCCGATGACGATCGCACCGAACGGGCCCACCGTGCCGCAGGCCGGGGTGATACCGACCAGGCCGGCCACCATGCCCGAGGCCACACCCAAGGCGGACGACTTGCCCTTGATGATCTTCTCGGTCAGCGACCAGCCCAGGATGGCGGCGGCGGTAGCCAGCAAGGTGTTGAGGAAGGCCAGCGCCGCGCCGGCATTGGCTTCCAGGTTGGAACCGGCGTTGAAGCCGAACCAGCCCACCCACAGCAGCGAGGCGCCGACGAAGGTCAGGGTCACGTTATGCGGCTTGATCGCCTCGCGCCCCAACCCGGCGCGCTTGCCGACGAAGTAGGCGCCGACCAGGCCGGCAACGCCGGCATTGATATGCACCACCGTGCCACCGGCGAAATCCAGCGCGCCCAGTCCGAACAGATACCCGCCGGTGGCCCAGACCATGTGCGCCAGCGGCAGGTAGCCGAAGGTGAACCAGATCACCGAGAACAACAGCACCGCGCCGAACTTGGCGCGTTCGGCGAAGGCGCCGACGATCAGCGCGCCGGTGATGCCGGCGAAGGTCGCCTGGAACGCCACGAACACGTATTCCGGCAGGCTCACGCCCTTGGTGAAGGTGGCCGCCAGACTTTCGATGGTGACGCCCTTGAGCAATGCCTTGTCCAGATTGCCGATCCACGCGCCTTCGCCGGAGAACGCCAAGCTGTAGCCGTACAGCACCCACAGGATGGTCAGCAGCGAAAACACCATCGCCACCTGGATCAGCACCGACAGCACGTTCTTGGCGCGCACCATGCCGCCGTAGAACAGCGCCAGGCCCGGCACCACCATCAGCAGCACCAGCAAGGTGGAGGTCAGCATCCAGGCGACATCGCCCTTCTCCACCACCGGTGCGGCTTCGGCAGCGGCGGCCGGCGGCGCGGCGGGCGGCGCGGACGGCAGCGGTTCGGTGGTGACCGGCTCGGTCAGCAGCGGCGTGACCTGCGGAGTGGACTGCGCATGCGCGCTGCCCATGCCGCCCACCATCAACGCGCTGAACAGCATCAGCATGCATACGCTGTAGAACCGGGTTTTCCACCCGGCAAAAAGAGCTGTCTTCATACGAACTCCGGGGCTGGTGGGGTCAGAGCGCATCGGCGCCGATCTCGCCGGTGCGGATGCGCACCACCTGCTCGATCGCGGTCACGAAGATCTTGCCGTCGCCGATCTTGCCGGTGCCGGCGGCGTTCTGGATCGCTTCGACCACCGCGTCCAGACGGTCGTCGGTGACCACCGTTTCGATCTTGATCTTGGGCAAGAAGTCGACGACGTACTCGGCGCCGCGGTACAGCTCGGTGTGGCCTTTCTGGCGCCCGAAGCCCTTGACCTCGGTCACGGTGATGCCCGACACGCCTGCTGCAGACAAGGCCTCGCGGACCTCGTCGAGCTTGAACGGCCGGATGATGGCGGTGATCAATTTCATGCGCATACCCCGAATGGTGGAAAGAACCGGCCGGCATTGCGCCGCCCGGCGGTGTCAGTCACCTGGATGCCTCCCCCGGCATCCGATCGTTCGCGATTGCGCGGACCCCAGCAGATGCCATGCAGCCGCCTCGTGGGAGAGGTCAGGCCCGCGCGCCGCGAACGATGTGCTATCTCGTTACCCCTGCGATCCACGGCCGGGGCCCTGGATCGATCGAACATGTGCGGCGATGGCCGAGGTGGGAGGGGGGCCTCCGCCATCACCGCGGTGGAACTCAGTTGCCGTAGTACAGCTGGTACTCCAATGGGTGGGTCGCAGCACGGAACTTGGTGACTTCCTGCATCTTCAGCGCGATATAGCCGTCGATGAAGTCGTCGCTCATCACGCCGCCGGCCTTGAGGAACTCGCGGTCCTGGTCCAGCGCTTCGAGGGCCTGGTCCAGGCTGGAGCACACCTGCGGAATCAGCTTCTCTTCTTCCGGCGGCAGGTCGTACAGGTCCTTGTCGCTCGGGGCGCCCGGGTCGATCTGGTTCTTGATGCCGTCCAGGCCGGCCATCATCAGCGCGGTGAAGGTCAGGTAGCCGGACTGCAACGGATCGGGGAAGCGCATTTCGATGCGGCGCGCCTTCGGGTTGGTGACCCAGGGAATGCGGCACGAGGCCGAACGGTTACGCGCCGAATAGGCCAGCATCACCGGCGCCTCGAAGCCCGGAACAAGACGCTTGTAGCTGTTGGTGCCGGAGTTGGCGAAGGCGTTGATCGCGCGGGCATGCTTGAAGATGCCGCCGATGTACCACAGCGCCAGCTGCGACAGGCCGCCGTAGCCGTCGCCGGTGAACAGGTTGACGCCGCCCTTGGCCAGCGACTGGTGCACGTGCATGCCCGAGCCGTTGTCGCCCACGATGGGCTTGGGCATGAAGGTGGCGGTCTTGCCGTTGCGGTAGGCGACGTTCTTGATGATGTACTTCATCGTCAGCAGTTCGTCGGCCTTCTGCACCAGCGAGCTGAACTTGGTGCCGATCTCGCACTGGCCGGCGGTGGCCACTTCGTGGTGGTGCACTTCGGTTTCGATGCCGACCTGTTCCAGCGTCTTGATCATTTCCGCGCGCAGGTCGTGCAGGCTGTCGGTCGGCGGAACCGGGAAGTAGCCGCCCTTCACGCCCGGGCGGTAGCCGCTGTTGCCGCCGTCGTACTTTTCGCCGGTATTCCAGGCCGCCTCTTCCGAACCCACCTGGAAGAAGGTGTGGCCCATGTCGTTGGCAAAGCGCACCGAATCGAAGATGAAGAATTCCGGCTCCGGGCCGAAGAACGCCTGGTCGGCGGTGCCGGAGGATTTCAGATAGGCCTCGGCGCGCTTGGCAATGCCGCGCGGGTCGCGCTCATAGCTCTGCATGGTGGCCGGGTCGAGGATGTCGCAGGTCAGCACGATGGTCGGATCGGCGAAGAACGGATCCAGGTACGCGGTGCCCGCGTCCGGCAGCAACACCATATCCGACTCGTTGATGCCCTTCCAGCCCGCGATCGAACTGCCGTCGAACATCTTGCCTTCTTCAAACAGCGCCGGCTCGATGATATTGACCGGAAAGGTGATGTGCTGCTGTACACCACGCATATCGACGAAGCGCAGGTCGACGAACTCGACCTTGTTGTCCTTGATCAGCTTTTCAACATTTTCCACGGACATCGGAAGAAACCTCAGGTCAGGAGTTAAGTGGCTCGTGGGCAGTATTACAGCAGGGACCGTGCCAAGCCATCGCGCTTCACAAGCCCCTGATTTTGCTGACATCGCTCGCGACCGCAACCCTTCACCGCACCATCTAAGTGCGAAACACAAAACAGAATGCACCGATGTGGTGCATGCCGCAATGCACTATCCTGGCGCCTCCCTCACCCCTGCCCAGTCCGATGTCCGATCTGATTTCCGCCCTGTTGTTGGGCATTCTCGAAGGCCTCACCGAATTTCTGCCGATCTCCAGCACCGGCCACCTGCTGATCGCCGAACAATGGCTCGGACGCCGTTCTGACTTCTTCAACATCGTCATCCAGGCCGGCGCGATCCTGGCCATCTGCCTGGCGCTGCGGCAGCGCCTGTGGGGCCTGGCCACCGGCCTGGGCGAGCGCGCCAACCGCGACTATGTGCTCAAGGTCGGCGTGGCCTTCCTGGTCACCGCGGTGGTCGGGCTGCTCGTGCGTAAGGCCGGCTGGCAATTGCCCGAAACGCTCCAACCGGTCGCCTGGGCGCTGCTGATCGGCGGGGTGTGGATGCTGGTGGCCGAACACTTTGCCGGCAAACTGCCCGAGCGCGATGTGGTGACCTGGAAGGTGGCCATCGCAGTGGGCCTGGCGCAGGTCGTGGCCGGCGTTTTTCCCGGTACGTCGCGCTCGGCCTCGACAATCTTCATCGCCATGCTGCTGGGCCTGAGCAAGCGCTCGGCAGCGGCGGATTTCGTGTTCATGGTAGGCATTCCGACCATGTTTGCGGCCAGCGGTTACGCGCTGCTGGAGATGTACAAGGAAGGCGGTTTCGGCACCGAAAACTGGACCGATGTGGCGGTGGCCTTCGTGGCGGCGACCATCACCGGCTTTGTGGTGGTGAAGTGGTTGCTGGGCTACATCAAGAAGCACCGATTCACGGTGTTCGCGGTGTACCGCATGCTGCTGGGCGCCGCCCTGCTGCTGTGGCTGCCGGCGGCTGCAGGCTGACCCGCGACCGCACCTACCTGGCCTGCAGGTCGCGATGGCTGCGACATGCAGGCCAGGGCGGCCAAGAGGTTGTGGACGGCACGCTCGGCACTGCAGCGTGCGGGCGGCACCAGCCGATTCCGGGCAACGTCCCCGCCCGCCTGGCAGTGAGCGCGGTCGTTGGTTGGCGCTCTAGGGCATCCACGTCGTGACGCCGGTCATTGCCCCGCGCGCACGCTGGCGGTATCACTGACGCATCGATCACCGGGAGCTGCGCATGCGTGCCGTGTTCTTCGCCCCTGCACTGCTGGCGGCGGGCGTGACGGCCTGCGGGTCGGGGGCATCGCCGGACCCACCCGGCTCCAGCCACGGGGCTGCGCGGGCGCCGGTCACCGCTCCCCCTGACACGGACAATGTCCCGTTGCGCACCGCCCTGCGTGCGCAGCACTGGCAGTTGCAGCAGGCCAGCGATGCGCATGGCACGGCCTTGCGCAGCCTGTTCGTCGACGGCATGCCGCCAGTACAACTGGACTTCAACGATCAGCGCATCCAGGTCAGCCAGACCTGCAACGCGCTGGGCGCCAACTACAGCGTGGCCCAGGCGCACGTGCAGATTGGCCGGGTGGTCTCGAGCAAACGGATGTGCGCCGATGCACGCCGGACGGCGCAGGAGCGCGCGGCCAGCGACCTGTTGTCCGGGCGCTTCGCGGTGGTCATGGACAACGCGGCGGCCGCGCCCCGCCTGACCCTGACCCGCAGCGACGGCACCCGGCTGCTCTTCGGCGGCACGCCCACCGCGGACACCCGGTATGGCGGGCCGGGGCAGACGCTGTTGATCGAAGTGGCCGCAGATACCGTGCCCTGCGTCTTGGACCCTGCGCGCCGCTGCCTGCAATTGCGCGAGCACGACCCGGGCGCGTCCGCCACCACACAGGCCGCAACGTCATGGCAGCCCTACGATGGCACGATCGAGGGTTTCGACCATGAAGACGGCATCCGCACGCTGCTGCGCGTGACCCGCTACCCAGCCGGCAGCGATCCTGGCGCCAGATCGGTGTACGTGCTCGACCAGATGATCGAAGCCGGCGGCTAGTGCGGCCGCAGGATCGGGCCGCACCGGCCTCACACGCTCTGCCGCTGCCCGCGTCAGAACCGGATGAGGACCTTGCCCACGTGTTGCGCCTTGGCGAAATAGTCGAAGGCCTGGGGCGCTTCATCGAACCGGAACGTCTTGCTGTGCAGGGTTTTGATGCGGTGCTGCTCGATCGCCCGCAGCAGGTCCACGAACATCGCCCGGCTGCCGTTGGCGATCCCGCGAATGGTCACGTTCTTGCGGATCAACGCCACGTAATCGGGGATCGGCGAAGACGCGCCGGGGGTAACGCCGATCACCACGATGGTCGCGTTTGCGGCCGCCGCCTTGATCGACTGCCCCAGGGTGTCCTGCCCGCCGGTCTCGATGATGACGTCTGCGCCACCTCCGGACAGCTGCATTACCGCTTCAGCCCAATCGGGGTGGGTGCGATAGTTGACGGTGATGTCGGCGCCCAGACGGCGTGCGAGCTCGAGCTTGTCGTCGCTGGACGAGGTAATGGCGACACGGGCCCCCTGGAGCTTGGCCAGTTGGAGTGCGGCCATCGAGACGCCACCGGTTCCCAGACACAGCACCAGATCGCCGGCCTTGATCCTGGCCACTTCCACCAAGGCATGCCAGGCGGTCACCGCGGCCGATGCCAGTGCAGCGACATCCTCGTCCTCCAGCGACGCAGGCACCTTGATCAGGGCACTGGCAGGCAGCGACACCTTTTCGGCCAGCCAGCCGTCGTGGGTCACACCCAGATCGTGGGCGAACATCTCGGCACCGAACCTGCCGTCCAGCCAGGTGGGAAAGTGCCCGCTAACGACACGGTCGCCCGGCGCAACCTGGCTGACGCCTGCACCGACGAAGGTCACGATGCCCACACCCTCGGCCACCGGAACGCGCGTGGGCGCAAGCTTGCCGCCGTAGGTGCCTTTCAGGATCTGCAGGTCGCGGTTGATCAGGCCCACCAGTCGCGGAGCCACGATGACCTCACCCGGTCCTGCGACCGGCTCAGGCATCTCGGTCGCGACCAGACTCTCAAGACCGGTTTGACTGCCAATCTGGAATGCTTTCAAGGGGGATGACCTGTGCTGTGACGCCGGCCGAACGTGGCTGGCGTCAAGGAAATGGGCGACCGACGACGCCGTCGCGATCACTCAGCGCAGCGACGGGTTCAAGGTATAGGTACCGTGCAACGCTGCTTCGGCCAGCACATGGCCCTGGATCGCCGACAGCACATCGGCGGCGGTGAAGCTGTCGGGCAGGCTGAGTTTGGCCACGTCCAGCGCGAACACGCGGAAGAAATACCGGTGCACGCGCAGGTCGTTGAACGGCGGGTACGGGCCGTCGTAGCCGCGGTAGTCGCCGGCCATGTCGGCATTTCCGGCGAACCACTGGGTGTAGGAATTCAGGCCCTGACGGGCACCGGCCGGGCCGGCAGGCTGCTGCTTGCCCTTGATCACGAAGCCGTCGCTGCAGCTGCCCGCCGCAATCTCATGCACATCGGCGGGGATATCGGCAATCGCCCAATGCACAAAATCGGTGCGCGGCTGCTCGACGGGAATCTGCACGTCGTCGCGGCCGACGGTCTCGGGCACGGTCGGCACGTCCGGGTCCAGGCACAGCAGCGCAAACGACTGCGTGCCGGCCGGCACCTCGCACCAGGCCAGGTGCGGATTGCGGTTGGGCGCAAAGCCCTCCGGCGTGCCGGCGGCAAATTCCACCGCGATGGGCTTGCCGTTTTCGATGCTGTTGCTGGTCAGACGCATGGCGGGTCTCCGAGGGAAGCGATACGGATCAGGGTGCCTTGCTCTGCGCCACAGCGGAAGACGTCGCCATGGAACCTTCTGATGCGCCCGGCCGGGTTTACCGCCGCGCTCGTACCGCGCCTGCATGCAATGCAACAGCGCGAAACTGCGGCCACGCCACCTGCCGTGGGCGCGACCGCGTTGATGGCGCCTCAATCCTGCGGGTAGCCGAAGCGCACCGCGATCAGGGTGAGCAGATCGAACTGCGCGCCGAGCACGCCGCGGTAATCGCGCCAGCGGCCGGAGGCCAACCGCGCCGGGCCGCGCGGTTCGACCAGCGGAAAGCTCAGTCCGAATGCCTGTTCCAGGGCCGCCGAAATTCCCTGCGGGTCGTTTTCGATCCCGTCCAGCCGGATGATGCGGTGGGGGTACAGGTCGCGCTCGTGCAGCGTGGCCAGCTGTTCCAGGGCGATCAGCAACCAGTCGGTGGCCTGCTGCGGCGATTGCAGTGCCAGCGGCGCCGACGCACCGGCCGAGAGCCAGTCCAGCAACATGTCGCGCGGGTCGCGCAGCGCAATCGCCAGCCGGCCCTCGGGCAGATGCGGGCGCAGCGCGGTCAGCAAGGTGTTGTCCCACCACAGCAGCCAGTCGATGACGTTGCCGTCGTCGATGCCGCGACGCGGCAGTTGCGCCTTCCAGCCTTCCACCAGCGCCGTCTGTGCCAATTCGCCGGAGGCCAACTGTTCGAGGGTGCGGTAGCTCTGCAGCGCATCCGATGGCGGCGTGGTGCCATAGCGGTCACCACGCACCAGTGGGGTGGCCGCGTCCATCACCGCGACCAGGCGTTCGACATGCGAGCCGGGCGTGCCCCACACGAACAGCGGGCGTGCGGTGACGCTGTCGGGAATGCTGCCCAGCGCAGGCCACTGCGTCGGCTGCCTGGCTGCCTGCGGCGGCAACGGCAGCCGATGCTGGGCCTGTTCGCGGTGGAACTGCATCCAGGTGCCCACCGCGGCGTCGGGCTGGCCGGCGCGGTCCTGCACATTGCCCAGCCACGGCCGCAGCACGGTCTGCTGCGGCGCAGGCAGCGATTCGATCAACGATTCGACGCAGGCGATCGCTGCCGGCGGGTCGCGTTGCAGCAAGGCTTCGACAATGCGCTGCTCGCCACTGATGCGGCCCGGCTCCACCGCCACGATCTGGCGCGCCACCATTTCCGCTTCGTCGGCCTGGCCCTGCATGTCGTGCACGCGCATCAACGCTTCCAGCGCCGGCAGGTGTTCGGGCATGGCCAGCAGCCAGCGCTCGATCACGGCCTGCGCCTGCGGCCCACCAACCGGCTCCACCGCCAGGCGCGCCAGCCACAGATCGTGCGCCGTGGCCGAAGTGGCCAGCGCCGCATCCAGGGTGTCGCGCGCATCGTCCACCGCTCCCAGGCGGTGAGCAGCGCGTGCAACGTGCGGCGGTCGGCCGGCCAGTGCGCCAGCGCCAGGCGCAGATGCGCGGCGGCCTGATCGGGACGACCGGCCTGCAGCTCCATCTCGCCGGCCAGCCGGCGCATGGCAGGCAGATCGCCGCCAGGTTGGTCGAGCACGCCCTGCATGGCCGCCAACGCATCGTCCAGACGGCCCTGGCGTTGGGCCAGTTGGGCGATGAAGGCGCACAGCGCGGTACCGCGCGGATTGAGCTCGATCACGCGCTCGAAGGCACGCTCGGCAAACGCAAAATGCTCCTTCTGCAGATACGCAAAGCCCAGCGAAAACAGCACGCGTGCATCGTCGGGCAGCTGCTCGGCGGCGCGGGTCAGCAACGCCAGCGCGCGGTCGCCGTGGCCCCGGCGCATTTCCACCACGCCATCGACCGCCAGCAATTGCGGATGTTCCGGCGCCAGGCGCGCGGCGGTGCGGCTGAGCCGCTCGGCCTCGTCCAGATCGCCGCGTGCCACCGCCAGATGCGCCTGCATCACGTAGGCATTGAACTGATTCGGATCCAGCGCGGTACTGCGCGAAAGCGCGGCATCGGCGGCGGACAAATCGCGCGTGGCCAGCAATGCGCCGGCGCGCAGCAGGTGCAGGTCGGCATCTTCGGGCGTCAGCGTCAGCGCGGTATCGATGCTGTCCAGCGCCAGCGCCGGCTGCCCTTGCTGCTGCAGCGCAAGCGCCAGCCAGCGATGGGCGGCGGCGTGATCGGGCGCGTTGGTGACCCACTCGCGGGCCAGCGCCACCGCATCGTCGGCCGCATTGCGGCGCAGGGCTTGAAGAATGGCGTCTTGCATGGCGGTGGCGGGTGCCGGACAAACCGCTATTGTAACGATGCGCGGTGGAGCGGCTCGCTGTGCGACGGACGCTGGCATTTATCGCGACGCGGCATCTTGGGCAAGGCGTGCGTCATCGCCCTTGAACTCACATCGACCGATCGCGCCGGTGAGGCGTTTGAACGCTTGCCAACTTTCGACGCAGCACGCGTGCGCCATAGGCCACACTGAGCGCCCCAAACACCAACTGGCCCAGGTGCCAGAGCGCAGCTTGCGTGCCGACGGAAACCGATCCCGTGCGTGAGCGGAACACGATCTCTCCGGTCAGCAGGTAGGTGTAGAGGCTAATCGCGCTGAAGTAGACCATCACGCAACCGACAACCACTGCTAAAACGGCGACGACTGCATCCATCTAAAGATGTCGTCTCAGCATCATTCGCGAACTGACGTCAGCCGCTCGGCCACCCAGCGTTCGGCAAAGCCGTCGCCGCGGGCGTTTTCCAGAAAGCCGCAATGTCCGCCCCAGCGCGCGATTTCCAGCTGTGCATGCGCAGGCAACTGCCAGGCGGCGAAATCGGCGAATGGAATCACCGGGTCGTCTTCGGCCATCAGGATGTCGACCGGCACCTGCAGGTTGGCCAGGCGTTGGCCGGCAATCGAGTAGCTATCGAAATATGCTTCCAGGGAGCCATGTCCGGTGTGTTTCACCGCCAGCCAGGCCATCAACCCGCGCATGTCCAGCGCCAGGGTGGCGTCGTCGTACCCGTGCTGCTCGGGGAACAGCTTGCGCTTGCGCAGCAACGATTCGCGCCATTTACGGCGGAAGTACCAGTCGTAGAACTGCGGGCCCTTTTCCAGTTGGGTCATGGCGGCGGCCGGGTCCAGCAACGGGCACACCGCCGCCACGCGCGCCAGTGGCAGGCCGGCGGCGGGCGCACGCAGCGCCAGCCGCAGCGCAAAATTTCCGCCCAGCGAATACCCCGCAGCCAGCAATTGCGGCGCAGGAAAACGCCGCCACAGATCGCCGGCGGCATTGACCACTTCTTCGATGCGGTCGGAGTGGAACAGGTCCACGTTGAGATGGTGGGTACCGCCGTGGTCGCGGAAGTTCAGCCGGAACACCTGGTAGCCCAGACCGAGCAGGCGCGCGGCGGTCAGGCGCATGTAATTGGAATCGGCGCTGCCTTCCCAGCCATGCAGCAACAGCACGGTGCCGCGTGGCGGCGCATCGCCGGGCGGGACGCTCATCCAGCCCTGCAGGCGCACACCGTCGCCGCCATCGAGGATATGTTCGCTGGTGACCGCGCCGCTGGCAGGCCAGCAACTGGCGGCTGCGGATGCGCCGCAAGGCACTGCTGGCCAGCACCGATTGCACGTGCGGGTTGCGCAGCCAGCGCGGTGGCAAGTAGTCGGAGGCGTTCATGCGCGTATCGCACCGGCGTTGCGGCTGGCCGCAGGGGAGAGGCAAGTGCGCATCCTCGGCTAGGACTCCATCGCTGCGACGATGCGCTGGCGCGAGGTCTCGGCCATGCGACGACGGCCTTCGATGTCCAGCGCGCGAATCGGCTCGAGAAAATGCACTTCGGCCAACCGCGACGGCTCGCCCAGCAGGCGCACGATATTGGCGAAGAAACTCTCGCGCTCACCGAAGGCCACCACCGCCTGCGCGCTGCCGCGCAAGCCGTAACGCAGCGCCACCGGCTGTACCGGCACGCCGGCTTCCACCGCTGCCTGGAAGATGCGCGCATGGAACGGGCCCACTTCGGTACCGCCACGGGCACGTGCTTCCGGAAAGACCCCCACCGGCTTGCCGCTCTGCAGGCGCAGCAGCATTTCCTGCAGCACCCCGCCCAGCGATTCGGTATTGCCGCGCTGGTGGAAGATGGTCTGGACCTTGGTTGCCAGCCAGCCCACCAGCGGCCAGCCGGCGATTTCGCGCTTGGCCACAAACCCCATCACCCGCTGGCTGTGCAGGATGGAGATATCCACCCAGCTGACGTGGTTGGCCACGAACAGGGTCGCGCCCGGTAGCGGCGTCCCGAAGCGGCGCAGCCGGAAGCCGAACACGCGCATCAGGGTGCCCTGCCACCAGCGGATCATCCACTCCTCCTGGGTGTCGTCATGCCCGATGCGGATCCGCGCCAGCGCCGGCACCACCACGCACAGCACGGCGACCGGCAGGCCGAGACACAGATGCAGCAACAGCAGTGGCACCCGGTAGAGGTACCGGAACCAACGCAACGCGCCGCCAGCGTCGCGCGTGGCGTCCAGGGATGACTCGCTCATTCGACGAACGGAACCGGTAACGGGGGGAAGGAGGCGCGACCATTGTGACAGCAGCGTGGCCGCCGCGCAGTGCCGGCAGCGGATGACGCTGTTCCATGCATGCCGCTGCCGGGCGAACTCAGCCATTGCTGCGCGCAATCACCGCCAGGGTCAGCCGCGACACACAGACGCGCTTGCCGGCCGGGTTTTCGATGGTGATGTCCCAGACATGCGTGCTGCGCCCCACATGTACCGCCCGCGCAGTGCCGGTCACCAGCCCCTGGGTGGCCGCGCGCAGGTGATTGGCATTGATCTCCAGGCCCACGCAGATCTGGGTCGACATATCCACGCACAGGTTGCCGGCGCTGCTGCCCAGGGTTTCGGCCAGCACCACCGAGGCGCCACCGTGCAGCAGACCGTAGGGCTGCCGGGTGCGCGCATCCACCGGCATGGTGGCGCGCAGCCAATCGTCACCGGCTTCGGTGAAAACGATGCCCAGATGCTCGATCAAGGTATCGCGGCTGGCGGCATTGAGGGCGGCTAGATCGACAGGTTCGCGGAAGGTCATGGCTGGGAATGGGGAATGGGGAATG
>NZ_JFAQ01000214.1 GCF_001304695.1 Xanthomonas axonopodis | reverse complement strand
CTTAGAGCGCTAACAAAACTACTACGCAGCCGCCAGGCGGGCGAGGCCGGTGCTCGGAATCCTCATGTACCCCCCCTTGTACACTCCGGGTTCCTGCGGGCCGTCCACGCCCGCCTGACGACCGCTCGCTACGTTTTGTTAGCCACTCTTACCAGATCCTGACCCGCTGCTCCGGCGCCAGATACAGCTGCTGATCATGTGTCACATCGAAGGCCCGGTACCACGCATCCAGGTTACGCACGGTTTGCGCGCGGAAGCGGCCAGGCGCATGCACGTCGGTGAGCACGGCATTGCGCAGCGCCGCGTCGCGGTACTTGCCGCGCCATGCCTGCGCAAAGCCCAGGAAAAAGCGCTGATCCGGGCTGAAACCATCCAGGGTCTGGGGCTGCTTGCCCTGCAGCGACAACTGGTAGGCATCGCATGCAGTGGCCAGGCCCGCAACGTCGGCGATGTTTTCGCCCAGCGTCAGCTTGCCATTGACCGACAAGTCGTCGAACGGTTGGTAGGCGCTGAACTGCGCGGCCAAGGCATCGCCCGCGCTCTCGAATTTTTTCAGGTCTTGCGGTGTCCACCAGTTATGCAGCTCGCCGTGCTCGTCGAACAGCGCGCCCATGTTGTCGAAGCTGTGGCTGATCTCGTGCCCGATCACCGCGCCGATCGCACCGTAGTTCACCGCATCGTCGGCGGCGGGGTCGAAGAACGGCGGTTGCAGGATCGCCGCAGGGAAGATCAGGCGGTTTTCCAGTGGCACGTTCAGCGCGTTGACCTCCTGCGGCAGCATGTACCACTCGCGATGGTCGACCGCCTTGCCCAGCTTGGCCAGATTGCGGCGGTATTCGAATACCTCGGCGCGTTGCACATTGCCAAGCGCATCATCGCGGCGCACATCCAGCCCGCTGTAGTCGCGCCAGGTGTCCGGATAGCCGACCGCCACCGTCAGGCCGGCGATTTTCGCCTTGGCATGCTGCTTGGTTTCGGCACTCATCCATTCCAGTGCGTCAATGCGTTTGCCGAACGCGGTGATGATGTTCTTGACCATCTCTTCGGCACGCGTCTTGGTCTGTGCGCTGACGTACTTCTGCACGTAGCGCTTGCCGACCGCTTCGCCCAATGCGGCATTGGTCGCGTCGATGCCGCGTTTCCAGCGCGGGCGCTGCTGCGGGGTGCCTTCCAGCGTGGTGCCGTAAAACGCGAAGCGCTCGTCGGCGAAGGCTTTGGACAGGTAGGGCGAGGCGCGGTCCAGCACGCGGAAGCTCAGATAATCCTTCCAGGTCTGCAGCGGCTCGGACTGCACCAACGCCGACAACCCACTCACCGCGCGCGGCTGCCATACGATGAAATCCTGCTGTGCGTTGAGGCCGGCTGCCTCGAAGAACACCGGCCAGTCCAGGCCGGGCGCGTTGGTCGCGAAATCGGCCTGTTTCCAGGCATTGGCGCCAGCCTGCACATTGTTGGTCTGCTCAGGGGTCGCGTGCACGCGCGCCATGGCGATTTCCAGTGCCAGGATGCGCTCGGCCCTGGCGGGCGCATCATCGATGCCGGCCAGCTCCAGCAGCGTGACGATATGCGCGCGGTAAGCCTCGCGCAGTTGCGCCATGCGCCCGCCGTCCAGGTAGAAACTGCGCTCGGGCATGCCCAGGCCGCCCTGCACCAGATAGGGCACGTAGCGGCCTGGGTGATGCAGGTCCTGCGACACCCACAGGCCGAACAGCCGGTCGGTATGGAAATTGGTGGAGTTGAGCAGATCCACATCGGCACACAGCTGGCCGCCCAAGGTGCGCGCAAGGGCCTGCTTGTCGTCGAGCTGCGCGATTGCCTCCAGTTCCGGTTGCACCGGGCGCACGCCCTTGGCCTCGATGCTGGCTTCGTCCATATAGGCGGCGTAGTAGTCGCCGATCTGCTTGTCTTCGCCGGTGACGCGGTCGTTGGCGGCAGCGCCTTCGATGATGTCGCGGCTATGCCGCTCGGTCTCGATGGCGATGGAAACGAAACTGTTGAAGCTGGCGCGATCTTCCGGAATCTGCGTGCGCTTGACCCAGTTGCCGCTGGCGTAATCGAAGAAGTCGTCGCCCGGCGCCACGCTGCGATCCATACCGGCCACATCGAAGCCGAAATCGCCGAGCTTGGGCTTGCTAGGGGGCGGCGCCGGGTGCGTGCTCGCGGCCGGTGTCGCGCCATCGCGGTGGCATGCGGCGGTGGTCAGCAGCGCGGCAGACATGGCGGCGATCAGGACGGGGCGATGCAAAGAAGCCATGCGGCGCAGCTCGTATAACCAAAACGGACAGCACAGTGTAGTGGCCTGCAGTGCCGGGTGCCGGCTCCAGGGTAGCCTTGGCTGCGGATCGGGGTGAGGCGGACACGCTCTGTTCAGCGCCGGCGTTGGTACCAGAAGCCGAGTGCGTCGCGGGTCTGCAGCATGCGCCGTCCGCGCCACAGAAACCGCAACAGCAGGCCCAGGTGCTCACGCTTGGAAAAGCTGCGCAGCTTGCGGTCGGAGGTGTGCACGGTCTGGCGCAAGATCACAAAGCGTCCGCAGCGCGCCAGGGCGCGACTGAGCGCCACATCTTCGCCGGCGTAGTACCGCGTACGGCCGATGCTCGGAATCGCCGTGTACCACCTGCGTACACTTCGGTCCTGAGCGTGCCGTCCGCGCCCACCTGTTGGCTGCCGCTACCTGCTAGAGGCTCTAAACCATGGCAGCACGGCTCAGCGGTTGACCGCGCCCATCATCGCTTCCGGGTAGCGCGTGCCAGCCGCCGCTTGCGGCGGGAAGATGGCATCGATGCGGGCCAACTCGTCCGGCATCAGGGCTACATCCAGCGCAGCGATGTTTTCTTCCAGATAGGCCAGCCGCTTGGTGCCCGGAATCGGAACCAGGTCCTGGCCCTGCGCCAGCACCCAGGCCAGCGCCAGTTGCCCGGGCGTGATGCCCTTGTCGGCAGCGATGGCCTTGACCTGCTCCACCAGCTGCAGGTTGCGGGTGAAGTTTTCGCCCTGGAAACGCGGCGAATGGCGGCGATAATCGTCGGCATCGAAATCGTCCGGCGACGAAAACGCGCCGGTCAAAAAACCGCGTCCCAGCGGCGAGTACGGTACGAACCCGATGCCCAGTTCGCGCACTGCGGCAAACACGCCGTTGTCTTCCGGCTCGCGCGACCACAGCGAATATTCGGTCTGCACCGCCGTGATGGGGTGCACTGCGTGCGCACGGCGAATGGTGGCTGCGGCCGCTTCCGACAAATCGAGAAAGCGCACTTTGCCCTGTTCGACCAGGCGCGCCATCGCGCCCACGGTGTCTTCGATGGGCACGTTGGGGTCGACGCGGTGTTGGTAGTACAGGTCGATATGCTCCACGCCCAGCCGACGCAGACTGGCTTCGCACGCGGACTGCACATACGCCGGGCTGCCATCGATGCTGCGCACCGAGGGGTCGTTGGGGTCGAGCTTGATGCCGAATTTGGTGGCCAGAAATACTTCATGCCGGCGCGAGGCAATCGCCCTGCCGACTAGCACTTCATTGGTGTGCGGGCCGTACATGTCGGCGGTGTCGAGCAAGCTGATGCCACGATCGAGCGCGCGGTGGATCACCGCGATCGAGGCGGCCTCGTCGCTGCGGTCGCCATAGAACGCGCTCATCCCCATGCAGCCAAGGCCCAGGGCCGAAACGGTGGGGCCGGAACGGCCAAGCGTGCGGGTTTGCATGGTGGGGGACTCCGTGCAGCAAAGGGTCGGGGAACAATGGCGTGAAAGGCGTTAGCGCGATGTGGCCCACGCGCTAACGCACAGCCCGCGCAGGTCGCAGGCAGTGCTGCCGACCTGCGCGGGCTGTTGTGACGTGATCAGCCCTTGAGCTTGGCGGCAATTTCGGCCACGCGCTTGCCGAACAGCTTGGCGGTTTCCAGATCGCCGCTGCGCGGCGCTTCGTCCGGCGACGCGTCCGATGGCGAGATCGCCAGCGCACCACCCCAACCGCCCGTCCAGTTCACGTCCTGCGGACCATGCGCCTTGGTGCTGGCCGGCGGCAGCCCGGTGCCCACCCAGATCTGGCCATGCTGTTGCGACAGGGTCCACAAATACTGAATGGTGGCGGCCTTGTCGCCGTTGGCCGATGCCGAATTGGTGAATCCGGCGGCGACCTTGTCCTTCCAGGCCTGCGCAAACCACGGCTTGGAACTGGCATCGGCAAATTTCTTGAACTGCCATGCCGGGCCGCCCATGTAGGTGGGGCTGCCGTAGATGATGGCGTCGGCGGCACTGATGGCGTCCCAGGCCTCGTCGGGCAGGTTGCCGTCCTGGTCGATGCGGTACAGCGTGGCGTCGCCGACACTGGCCGCGCCTGCGTGCACGGCTTCGGCCTGCTTGACGGTGTGGCCGTAGCCGCTGAAATACACAATGACGATCTTGCTCATGGGCACTCCTGTTGAACGGGGAGCCAGATTGTGCGCACACCGGTCGCGACAGCAGAATGACCACGCACGGGACGAACTGTTGCCGCGGTCGTTTGCCGCAGCGGGTTAGCATGATGCGCCTGCCGAAATGCCGCGCGTGCTTGTGTGACCAGTTCCCCAATCCCGATACCAGATCCCCGCCGTAATGGTACACGCACCGGATCAGCGACACGTTTGTTGGCACCGCTTCGGGCTCAACCAGGTCCCGGCTCGGCCATGCATTCGATCAGGTAATCGATGAAGCTGCGCACCTTCGGCGCCAGATGGCTGCGGCTGGTGTAGACCGCAAAGATACCGACTTCGCCCAGTGCGTATTCGGGAAGAATGCGCACCAGGCGCCCGGCGGACAGATGCGGCTCGGCCAGAAAATCCGGCCGCATCGCGATGCCTTGCCCGGCCAGCGCGGCAGCGTCCGGTGGGCGAGTAGTGATAGAGCAGGCATTCGTGGCCGGCCAGATCGGATGGATGTCGCGGCGTACCCGCACGCGCCAGATAGGCCGGCGATGCTATGCGGACCGTCCCCAACTGCCGTGCGATCAGCATCGGCGCCGGCTGACGAGTGATGCGGATGGCGACGTCGAAGCCTTCTTCGACCATGTCGACCAGACGGTCGGACAGCGACAGGTCCAGCTCCACCTGCGGGTAGCGCGCGCGAAAGCCCGGTAGCAAGGCGCCCAGGCGCTCGATGCCGTAGCTCACCGGCGCGTTCACCCGCAGCACGCCGGCCGGCTCCAGTGCCTGCGCGCCAATGGTGGCCTCCAGGTCGTCCAGATCGGCGAGCAGCTGCAGGCAGCGCTGGTAGTAGGCGCTACCGGCACTGGTCAGGCTGACCCGGCGGGTGGTGCGGTTGAGCAGGCGGGTGCCGAGCCGCTGTTCAAGCGCGGCAACCTGGCGGGTAACGCTGGCAGTGGAGCGGTCCAATGCATCGGCGGCGGCGCTGAAGCCGCTGCGCTCGGCCACGGCGGTGAACACGCGCATCGCATCGAGGGTATCCATGGCAGGTCCGATTGTTACCTCAAGAGAAATAATCTATATGAAATAAGTGGATTTATCGGAAACTTTGGAAGGATAGGCTGTGGTGGTGATCCTCTACCGAGTCCGTGCCATGACAAGCGCCTTCGCATCTCCACGCACCGCCGCCTATGGCACTTACCTTGCTGCGCATCAGCCTGGGCGGGCTGTTTCTGGTGCATGGTTTGACCAAACTGCTGGTTTTCACGCCGGCCGGCACCGTGGCGTATTTCCAGTCGCTCGGCCTGCCCGCCGCGTTGGCGTACGTCAGCATGACGCTGGAACTCGGCCTTGGCGTGTCCTTGCTGCTGGGCACGATTGTCACGGTGCATGGTGCCAACGGATTCGGTTTCTCCAACCCGGGCGGCGGCTGGGAATACCCGGCGTTATGGACGGTGTTGCTGATTGTCCAAGCGTTGCTCGGCGACGGTGCGTTTGCGTTGAAGCCGTCGCGCTGATGCTGTTTCATCCATCAAGGAGCTGTCCATGACCCGCTTGCCCTCCCTGTATATCTCGCACGGCTCGCCGATGACTGCGCTGCAGCCGGGGCAGGTCGGCGAGCGCCTGGCCGACCTGCGGCACGCGTTGCCGCGGCCGCGGGCCATCGTGGTGGCGAGCGCGCATTGGCTGGGCCGTCGCCCGCTGGTCAGCGGTGCGTTGCGGCCGCAGACCATTCACGACTTCGGCGGCTTCCCGGCGCCGTTGTACGCGCTGGACTATCCAGCGCCCGGCGAGCCGGCATTGGCGCAGCAGATCGTGCGCCGGCCGGAGCAGGCCGGCCTGCATCCGCACCTGGACCCGCAGCGCGGCTTCGATCACGGCGTCTGGGTGCCGCTACGCCTGTTGTATCCGGACGCCGACATCCCGGTGGTGTCGCTGTCGATCCAGCCCGAGCTGGGACCGGCGCACCAGTTCGCGGTGGGACGCGCGCTGGCGCCGTTGCGCGATGACGGCGTGCTGGTGATCGGCTCGGGCAGCATCACCCACAACCTGCATGACTTCCGCCACGGCTACAGTGCCGAGCGCGAAGCGCCGTACGTGCGGCCCTTCATCGAATGGACCGAACGCAAGCTGCTGGACAACGACATCCCTGCACTGCTGGACTACCGCCGCCAGGCGCCGCATGCCGAACGCGCGCATCCCAGCGACGAGCACTGGCTGCCGCTGTACGTGGCAATGGGCGCAGCCGGCGACGACCGGCTCGGTGCGCAGCGCATCGACGCCGGTATCGATGCGGGCTTTCTCGCCATGGATCTGTATCGCTTCGATGGCCCTGCAGCGATGGCAGACCCGGTCGCGGCATAACACCGGGTGCAGACGTGGGCGCATCGGTGTACTTGAGAGCCAAGCGCTGCAATGCCGATGCGGATGGCGCAGCCGCAGGTTCGACAGGGGCGGGGCGCATGCAGTCGCGAGCAGCCGGAGCACGCCAACCCGCAGCGCTCTGAAGCATTCACGATCGTGTGCAGGCGAGTCTCATAGGCTGAGACGCCACCGCTGCATGCTGCCCGCGTGAAAATCCTCGACAAGCTCGCCGTCCTCGCCGACGCCGCCAAATACGACGCCTCCTGTGCTTCCAGCGGCGCCAACAAGCGCAATTCGCTGGGCACCGGCGGCATCGGCAGCACCGAGGGCATGGGCATCTGCCACTCGTACACGCCCGATGGCAGATGCGTGTCGTTGTTGAAGATCCTGCTGACCAATTTTTGCATCTTCGACTGCGCGTACTGCGTCAATCGCGTGTCCAGCAATGTGCGGCGTGCGCGCTTCACGCCGGAAGAAGTGGTCACGCTCACGCTGGACTTCTACAAGCGCAATTACATCGAAGGCCTGTTCCTGTCCAGCGGCATCATCCGTAACTCCGACTACACCATCGAGCAACTGGTGGAAGTGGCGCGGCAGTTGCGCGAGGTGCACCATTTCGCCGGCTATATCCATCTCAAGACCATCCCGGATGCGGCCCCGGAGTTGCTGGCGGCGGCCGGACGCCATGCCGATCGCTTGAGCATCAACGTGGAGTTACCCACCGAACAGGGCCTGACGCTGCTGGCACCGGAAAAAAGCGTGGGCGGCATCCGCTCGGCGATGGGCGAGCTGCGCTGGCGCATCGAAGAAAACCAGCTCCAACGCAAGGCTGAAACGGTGCGCCGTGCCAAGCCGCCGCGCTTCGCACCGGCCGGGCAGAGCACGCAGATGATCGTCGGGGCCGACAATGCCAACGACCGTAGCATTCTGGACACCAGCCACAATCTCTACGGCAATTACCGCATGCGCCGGGTGTATTACTCGGCCTTCAGTCCGATCCCGGATGCCTCGTCCAAGCTGCCGTTGCAGGCACCGCCCCTGCAGCGCGAGCACCGGCTGTACCAGGCCGACTGGTTGCTGCGTTTCTACGAGTTCACTGTGGAAGAAATTGCGCCGGCGCAGTCCAGCGGCATGCTCGACCTGGACGTGGACCCGAAGCTGGCCTGGGCATTGCGTAACCCGGAGCGGTTTCCGGTGGATCTGAATGCGGCGCCGCGCGAAATGCTGTTGCGCGTCCCGGGCCTGGGCACGCGTAACGTGGAGCGACTGTTGTTGTCGCGGCGGCATGCGCGCTTGCGCGTTGGCGACCTGGCGCGGCTGCGCGTACCGATGAAAAAGCTGCTGCCGTTCGTGAGCGTGCTCGATCACCATCCACGGCAGCGCCTGGACGATCCGGTGAGGCTACGGGCGCAGTTGGCGCCGGCGCCTCGGCAGGCGGGGTTGTTTGATTGAGCATTTTTCCGCCCGCAGCGATGCTGCCTTCTTCTTCCACTGGACAGTGTCCTCCTTCATGAAGCGGAAGGCGCCCGAAGCGTGGATGAGGGCGCGCGCGCCTGCGCGGTGGTACCGATAACGTCGCTGTTGACGGGAGCCAAATGCCAGCGTTCGCAAGTCCCCAATCCCGAGTCCGAATCCCGAATCTCCCGCTCAATAGCATCTGACCCCGCCAGCGCAGGTACCGTGCATGCTGGCAACGGCATTGCGCGGCCGTACGGTTCCAAAGCGCATGTCGGCACCCCTACAAGAGCAAGGCAAGCGATGTTCAACGCCAACGTGGAACCCGCATGGAGTTTTGAAGCATGGCGTGCGTTGGCACGGGCAGGCTGGTGCGCGCAGGTAGAGCCGGACGATGTGGCCTGGCATGGCGGTGCGCAGGGCGGCTTGCTGATGGGGCAGGGCCTGTTGGAGTTGCCGGCCGTGGTGCCGCCACCACGGGTCTCTGCAGATTTCATGCAGCTGGCGGCCTCGGTGCTGTGTCACCGCGACCCGCAACGGCACGCCGTGTTGTATCGCTTGCTGTGGCGCGTTGCTTCTGGAGAAAAAGCCTTGCTGGAACGCGCCACCGATGTGGATGTGCACCGGCTACGGCAATGGCAAAAAGCGGTGCAGCGCGATACGCACAAGATGAAGGCCTTCGTGCGCTTTCGCCGTCTGCCCGGGGGAGAAGAACACTTCGTGTCCTGGTTCGAGCCCGAGCACTGGATCGTGGATGGCGTAGCGCCGTTTTTTGCGCGCCGGTTTGCCGGCATGCGCTGGGCCATCCTGACCCCGTACCGCAGCGTGCGTTGGGATGGGCAGGCATTGACCTTTGGCGAAGGTGCGGTGCGTACCCAGGTGCCAGCCGACGATGCGCAGGAGACGCTCTGGCGCACGTATTACGCGCATATCTTCAACCCGGCGCGGCTCAACCCGACCATGATGCGGCAAGAAATGCCGCAGAAATACTGGAAGAACCTGCCCGAAGCCACGCTGTTGCCGGAGCTGATCCGCGAAGCCGGCGTGCGTGTGCGCGAGATGGCCGAGCGCGCGCCCGAGCCGGTGCGGCGACGGGTGCCGGCGGCGCCCGTGCCATTGCCGGAAGTGGCAACCCAGAGCCTGGCGCAGTTGCGCACTGCCGCACGCGATTGCCGGCGTTGCGAACTGTGGCAGCCGGCAACGCAAACGGTGTTCGGCGAAGGACCCGACGATGCGTCGGTGATGGTGATCGGCGAGCAGCCTGGCGATGAAGAGGACTTGAGCGGTCGTCCGTTTGTCGGGCCCGCCGGGCGCCTGTTCAACATGGCATTGGGCGAGCTGGGTGTGGACCGCGAGAAGTTCTACGTCACCAATGCGGTCAAGCATTTCCGCTTCGAGCAACGCGGCAAGCGGCGGCTGCATCGCAATCCCGAGCGCACCCATGTGCAGGCCTGCAGCGGGTGGTTGCAGGCCGAGCGGGCGCAAGTGCGTCCGGCGCAGATCGTCTGCCTGGGCGCGACTGCGGCGCAAGCGGTGTTGGGAAGCCGCTTCCGGTTGATGCGCGAGCGCGGGCAATGGCAGCGCCTGGACGACGGCACGCCTGTGTTGACCACGGTGCATCCGTCCTGGGTATTACGCCAGCCATCGACGGATGCGCGCGAAGAAGGGTATCGCGGATTTGTCGAAGATCTTCGTCAGTTGCTGGATCCACCGCCGCCGCCCAGCGATCGGTCGAGATAGAGAAAACGCGTGCCGCACGGGCAAAAAAATACGCCTGCAAGGGCACGCGCACGTTGTCGGAGAATCAGGACACCAAGCGGAGCCACCGGCACGCCGGTCGCTCCATCACCGCCGCTTCGCGGTCTGATTGCGGTCGCTGGGAGCTGGCTCGCGCAACGCGTAGCATGTTGAGCGAAGCTTTGTCTGCGCTGGTGCGCTCGCAGATCAACGGCCACCCACTGCAGATCAGTGCCGCAGATATGCTGATCAACGGTGACAACCAGAATCTAACGGTCAGCCGTCAGGGATTGCCTCTTGCTTGCCCACTACCGAAATAACCGAGGCATCGTTCGTGTCGAAGTCGAGCAACGTCCGCGCTTACCAGACGGTCGCCTCATCGACGTAAAGCCTATTTAAAAAAACGCCTCTGCACTACTGCACGCTGGATGAAAACACCGCGCCATCGGCGGAAAAACCGCATTCCGCCGATGGCAGCATGGGTGCGTCAGCAACGACGCGTCGCGGTGCGACTGCAGGCCATTACGGCATCAGTACCTTGTCCACCACGTGGATCACGCCATTGCTCTGCATGACATCGGCGATGGTGACGTTGGCGGTATTGCCCTTGACGTCGGTGATGGTGACCTTTTTGCCATTGAGCTTTGCGGTCAGCGGCTCGCCCTGCACGGTGGTCAGCGTGGTGCTGCCGCCGCCGGCCTTGATCTTGGCGATCAGCGAGGCGGCATCCACCTTGCCCGGCACCACGTGATAGGTCAGCACCTTGATCAGCGTCGCCTTGGATTCGGGCTTCAGCAAGGTATCGACGGTGCCGGCCGGCAATGCCGAGAAGGCCGCATTGGTCGGTGCGAACACGGTGAACGGGCCCGGGCCCTTCAGCGTATCGACCAGGCCGGCGGCCTTGACGGCAGCGACCAGCGTGGTGTGGTCCTTGGAATTGACCGCATTGTCGACAATGTCCTTGGTCGCCAGCATCGGCGCGCCGCCAACGGTCGGATTGGACGCCGCATAGGCGGGGGCCAGGGCGCTGGTCAGGGCAAAGGCGGTGGCAACGGCAAGCGACTGGAATGAAGTCTTCATGAGGCATCGATCCTTTTGGGTTGGCGATCGCCTGGATGGCAACCGTAGCGTCAATATGCACCTGCGAAACGACCGGATGCATCACGCTGTTTTGACATTCATCACCGCGTTTGGCGTGGTGAGGACGGCGTCAGAGGAAAGTGCAGGCACCGGTGCAGGAGTGGGCCAACACCGACTGCGATACGACACCGGTTGCCGCACCCGGCATGCGCTTCCCGCGTCATTCGAGGCCACAGCGCGGTGGCTCGCAGCGTTCCAAGGAAACACCAGGGCGATACGCAATACCCCATCCATGCCTTCGGCTCGATCGGATCGATTGCTCACGCACTCTCCGGCCGATGCAGACTGGCTTGTGTCGAGAACGCCGGCCGCGCTTGCGGAAACACCTGTGCGTGCGTCGTCGTATCGTCCTTTACTGCTGGCGCTGCAGCAGCTCCCCGTCGCGTCGATGCGCTATCGACTTGCCGCAGGCTGCGCGCTTGAAGATCGTCATTGCGCCTGTCTCCATTCGCCAGCGTATCGGACGCCGGCCAATTGAACCGAACCGCAACAACCTTGCTGTATCGCCCACACAGGTCAAGGTGCGGGCCACTGCGGTGGTTTTCATCATCGGGTGCAACACGGTATGGTCCGGTAAGTGCGTTGTTGTGCGTCGCAATATGCGACGCCGCACGTGCGGCCGTTCTTCCATTCCGGGCCCTTCATGCATTCGATCGATGTCGTCCTCGCCATGTTGCTGGCGGTCGCGGCCAGCGGGTACCTCATCCGCATCCTGCCGTTTTCGCTGCCGTTGCCGTTGGTCCAGATCGTGCTGGGTGCGGTGGTCTCCGGCGTTTTCGATGCCGGGCACGAGCTGGAACCGGAGCTGTTCTTCCTGTTGTTCCTGCCGCCATTGCTGTTTCTGGATGGCTGGCGCATTCCCAAACAAGGCCTGTTCCGCGACAAGGCGGCCATTCTGGAATTGGCGTTGGGGCTGGTCATCTTCACGGTGATCGGCGCCGGCTTCTTTATTCATTGGCTGATCCCGGCGATGCCGCTGGCCGTGGCATTTGCGCTGGCGGCGATCATTTCGCCCACCGACCCGGTGGCGGTGTCGTCGATTGCTTCCAAGGTGCCGATTCCCAAGCGCCTGATGCACATCCTGGAAGGCGAGTCGCTGCTCAACGACGCCTCGGGTCTGGTGTGTTTCCAGTTCGCGGTAGCGGCGGTGCTGACCGGCACCTTCTCGGTGGCGGCCGCTTCGCTGACCTTTCTGTGGGTGGCGCTGGCCGGCCTGGCCCTGGGCGTGGCGACGACCGTCGGGTTGAGCCGCATCCAGGTCTGGATCTGGCGGCATTTCGGCGAGGAGCCCGGTTCGGCGATCCTGGTCAACCTGCTCACTCCATTTGCTGCGTATCTGCTGGCCGAAGCCTTCCATGCGTCCGGCATCCTGGCCGCAGTCGCTGCCGGCATCACCATGAGCTACGTGGAAATGGCCGGCAACGCGCCCGGCAATATGCGCCTGCAGCGTTCGGCGGTGTGGGACACGGTGCAGTTCACCTTCAACGGCATCATCTTCGTGCTGTTGGGCGAGCAGTTGCCGGGCATTTTGGACGGTGCGGTGCGCAGCGTGCAGGAGGCCGGGCACCTCAATCCCTGCTGGCTGGCGGTGTACGTGGCCACCATCAGTCTCAGCCTGATGGCCTTACGTTTTGTGTGGGTGTTTCTGTCATTGCGCTGGAACATCTTCAAGGCGCAGTGGCGTGGCGAGGCGCATGTCAGCCCGCCGTGGCGAATCGTGGTGGCGGTGTCGCTGGCCGGCGTGCGCGGTGCGATCACCCTGGCCGGCGTGCTCACGCTGCCGTTGATGCTGGAAGACGGCTCGCCCTTCCCGGCCCGCCAGTTGGCGATCTTCCTGGCGGCCTCGGTCATCCTGGTCTCGTTGCTGGTGGCCAGCGTCGCGTTGCCGCGGTTGTTGCGCGGGCTGGAGCTGCCCGAGGAAGAAGACGAGCAGCTCAAGGAAGACCTGGCCGTGAAAGCCGCTTCGCAGGCGGCGCTGGATGCAGTGGAAAAGCTACGCCAGCGGCTGGTGGAAGACAGCAAGCATGCCGAGCGCTACAACGCGGCGGCCAACCAGGTGAGCCAGCGCTATCAGCGCAAGCTCGGTGGGGTGGATATGGCCGAGACCGATCCGGAAGAGGCGGTGGCCTACGAAAAGGCGCTGCGCCAGTTTCGCCATGCGGCCCTGGTGGCCGAACGCAACGAGCTGTTCAAGTTGGCCCGGCGGCGCGAGATTTCCGACGACCTGTCGCGACGGCTGGTGCGCAATCTGGATCTGATCGAGTCGCGCAAGCGCGCGTGAGCGCGCTCACGCGCGCGGGAATCGGGAATCGGGAAATGGGAATCGGGAAATGGGAAATCGTAGGAGCCGGGCGGTCATGCGGTCGTTGTCGTGCAGGAGCTCGCTTGCGTACTGATGCACATCACGCGCAGGCATGCTCAGGCTGATCTGCGTGTTGGCCCAGGTGTTGGGGACCTCGGGAGACAGCATCCCATCTGAGCCACTCCCATCGTCACGG
>NZ_JFAQ01000213.1 GCF_001304695.1 Xanthomonas axonopodis | reverse complement strand
TATGCGCAGGTGCATGCTCTCAAGAACGCAGTCGCACCAACCGGCGACCATGCGCTCATTGACGCCTGTACCAGCATGCTAGGTCCTCTAATGCAAGCGGAACGTAGAACCGAAATGGCAACAGAATTCCGGTTCGTGGCTTCGGCTGCCGCAATTGCTGTCGCGGACTATCGCCGCGACGTGGAATCGATGGCGTCGAGCGCCGCCGTCAATTTGTCTAAGCCGAGCGGTTTATGAAGGACAGCCGCAGCCCCCATCGAGAGCGCAGCCGTAGCTATGTCCGGCGATGCATCCGCAGTCATCACAACAACGGACGTTGCTGCCGTTGCCGCTTGGGTTTGCTTCCGAAGTGTCGCGATGAAGGTAACGGCGTTCATGCCTGGCATGTGGTAGTCCACCAGCGCGGCGTCTACCTCCATCGCTTGCAGTGTCTCCAACGCAGAGGTGCCATTGGTGCGCGTGAGCACACTATGCCCCAGCGAGCGCAGCGCCTCACTAATGAAAATGATGCTGGAAGGCGAGTCATCGACGACTAAAACCCACATGGACAATTCTCAATTACCTAAGCATGCGAAACCGGCAGCTGTTCGCAAGGCCGGGCCGGTCAATAAGATCGTGCGCCAGCTTGAGCGCCTGTATTGCATTAACCCGATACGCCAGGAGGTCAACCAAGGTTACTTCCGGTTCGTGATCTTCATCATATGCGGGATCTACTGCTACTCGATCCAGAATACGCCCTACTTGCGTTCGATAACGCTGTTCGCGCTACTGGCGACCTTTTTTTGGGTGTTCATGGCGTGGCGGCGTGTTGGGCCTGACAAAGTTCGGCATATCGGAGCGCTCGCCTACGACTGTCTCATCATCGGCCTGGTGATGGTCGGCATGGGCAGTTCCTTCATGGGTCTGTTCGCGGTGCTGTTGTGGATCGGGATTGGCTGAGGAAT
>NZ_JFAQ01000212.1 GCF_001304695.1 Xanthomonas axonopodis | reverse complement strand
GCGGTGACCATGATCACCGGCGTGTCGCCGGCACGGCGGATCGTCGACAGCACTTCGATGCCGCTGAGCTTGGGCAGCATCACGTCCAGCAGCACCAGATCCGGTGCCCATTGCCGATGTAGCTGGATGGCGCGTTCGCCATCGCCGGCCACCGCCACATCGAAGCCGTCGCGGCGCAGATAGGCCTCCAGAATGCTAGCGCTATCGGCATCGTCTTCCACCAGCAGAACCTTTTTGCCTGTCATCGCGTGTTGCCCTGTCGTCTCGATCAAATCTGGATAATTCCCGAAAACAACCTGGACGCTGCGGGTCGAGGATGTCGGTCGAGATTGGCTCTGTGCTCCGACATCATGATTCCACAAATTATTCCGCATCGTTGGTCTTGCGTGTGTCTGGTTGCCGCCAGTGCCGTGCTGTCGGCTGGTTGCTCGCTGACCCCGGTCTACCAGCGCCCGGCAGCCAACGTGCCGACCACCTTCGGCAGCCAGCAGGCTGCACCCACGCCGGCATCCGCTCAGCCCGACGCCCATGCAACCGCCACCGTCACCCTGAACGCGCAAGAGCGTGCGTTTCTGCAGACCTTCGCGCCGGACCGCGACC
>NZ_JFAQ01000211.1 GCF_001304695.1 Xanthomonas axonopodis | reverse complement strand
CACCGAGATCGAGCGCTGGCGACGCGAATACAACGAGGAGCGACCCAAGAAGGCAATCGACGGCATGACGCCATCCGCGTATGCCCAACAGCTGGCCAATACCGATATCATCAACCCCGGACTCTAAACCCGGCCGCTACTCAGGACGGGGGGACGTCGCTGAGATCCTGGCCGCTTCCGCTGGATTGAGGTGGTGTCCCATCTCCGTGATGCGCGTGTGGCGAAGGTCGTGCATGCGCGCCGTCAGGATCTCTGGGTCGCCGAATTTCTCGGCTACTTGCTGGCGGACCCGATCCCAAGCTTGCGTTAAGGTGTCTGCTCGAATGCGCATCCCGCGCGAGTTCATAAAGACCGGTCCCTTCTTCGTTTCGCTGGCTTCGAAGCGGGCTGCGATCAAGGCCATCGGCTCTGAGGTCAACGGAATCACGCGCTCGTTGTATTTGCCATTCTTGGCCTTGGTCTCACGAAGTCGCGCCATCTTCTTCTTGAAGTTGATGTCCGCCCAATCGAGCTTCACGCATTCGGAGCGGCGGGCTGCGGTCATGCGCGCAAAGCGAATGACATCAGCCGTTGCCTGATCGGTCCGCCCAGCATCAAGCTGCGCAACGATGGCGTTCCATTCGTCCTCGGTGAGCGTCCGGTCGCGCGAGTCATCCGAGCTGAGGGATTTCAAGCTCTTGATTGGTGAGCGAAGGTCAATCTGCCAGGTCTCGTGCGCAATCCGAAAAAGGTTCCGGATCGTGGTCAGGGCTCGCTTTTTGCTCCCCTGGGCCATCGGGAGCGTGGTGCCGTCTCGCTTGACCTTGATGTATGAGTTCACGAACGAGCTGGCATGGCGCCCCAGGAAGTCATCCTGAGTCAAGTCCTTGGCCAGCTTGCGGGTGAGGTGGGGCATGCCGGTCTGGCTCAATCCGAGACCTTTGCCGCCTCCCAAGAAGAGATAGGCATTGGAGTGGTCGGTCCTGACCGACGCGTGCTTGATGAGCCCATCATCGATTTCTTGGACAAACCGGCGCAGCAGATCCCCGAAGGTCCAAGCCTCGGCAGTGTGCGCGTAGGGCGTTTGCCGAAGCTCCAATGAGGCATGCTCACGGCGGACATAGGCCTCGGCCATGAGCCGAGCAGCATCGATGTGATGCTCAGTGTTTGGGGGCGCCTTGGGGTCGACGGGGTAGCGCACCAGCGGGAACTTCAACGCGTGCCCGTC
>NZ_JFAQ01000210.1 GCF_001304695.1 Xanthomonas axonopodis | reverse complement strand
CTCTCAGGCTCTCTTGACTATGTTGTATCGCTCGACGGATCGCCTCTGTCGTAGTGGCGCTCCCGTGTAGAACCTGGCCCATAGTGCTTCCTTCCAATCGAGGGAAAATAGTGCACCATCAAAGCATGGGATCAAACACCAGTCTGCGCAGATCGACAACAGCGTGCCACGCGCGGGCATTCCGCCTGCGATGGTCGAGCACATGCAGAGGTGCACATGGCTTTGATCCACTCCATCCTGATGAGCGCCGTTGCCGGCATGCGCTCGATGACGCCGCTGGCCGCCGTCGCCAATGCCGCACGCACCGGCAAGCTGCCTGCCGACAGTGGCGCACCGGCATTGCTCGCCAATCCACTGGCCTCGGCCGGTATGCTGGCACTGGCTGGCGGCGAGCTGGCCGGCGACAAGATGAAGACCGCTCCCGACCGCATCGTGCTGCCCGGCATGATTGCCCGCATTGCCACCGGTGTGATCGTCGGCACTGCATTGGCGCCGCGCGAACAACGTGGCATCGCTGCACTGCTTGGCGCGACGACGGCAGTTGCCGCCGCCTATCTCACCTTCAATGCGCGGATGCGTGCGATCGAGCGCTACGGCCAAACCAGCACCGGCGTTGTTGAAGACGCGATCACGGTGGGCGCGGCGACGCTGATCATTCGGGATGCGGCCAAGCGATAACGCGTCTCCACTGACTCACGCATGGTGCCTAAAGGCCTGCCACTGTTTGCGCAGGCCATGGCCGCAAAGCGCTTAGGCGCCGTCTTGAGAGCGCAAGTCATCAACCAACAAGCGATGCCTGCGACAAACCGCGCCACAAGCCACGTTCACGCCGGGCGATAGATCGCGCACAGCTTGTTCCCATCGGAATCACGCGCGTAAGCCAATCACGTCGGGCCCATGCTGCTCTCACGCAAACCGGGCGGCTTTTTGATGGAGATGCCGCCGGCAGCGACCGCGCTGTTATGAAAGTGCTGCACTTGTTCCGGCGAGTCACACTTGAAGCCAACCGTTGCACCGTTGCCCGGGCTTGCGGGTGCGTCATTGATCGGCTCGCTCACACAAAAGGTGCTGCCTGCATGTCGGTAGAACAGGCGCGCATGCCCGCTGGCTGCCTGATTGACGAACGGCGCGGGCGCACCGAAGACCTCTCCTAGCACGGCGTCATAGAACGCACGCGCACGCTTGATATCGTCCGTTCCCACCATGACATGATTGAGCATGACGTCGTCCTGTTGATCGCGCGGGTGCGCAGCATAGGCAACTGCAGGTAGCGCGCCATATCGACCACGCGCATCAGCTGCCGCGCCCATGAGGCGCATCCAGATCCAATAGCGGCCCCATCGGGACGATACCGGTGGGGTTGATGGTGTCGTGGCTCTGGTAGTAATGACCCTTGATGTGCTGGAAGTTCACGGTGTCGGCAATCCCCGGCATCTGGTAGAGCTCGCGCAAGAATCCGGACAGCTGCGGGTAGTCGGCAATGCGCCGTAGATTGCATTTGAAGTGCCCGACGTACACCGCATCGAACCGCACCAGTGTGGTGAACAGGCGCCAATCGGCTTCGGTAAGCCGGTCGCCGCAAAGATAGCGTTGTGTGCTCAAACGCGCCCCCAGCCAGTCCAGGCTTTCAAACAATGGCACCACCGCTTCTTCATAGGCCGCCTGGGTGGTTGCAAAGCCCGCCTTGTAGACGCCATTGTTGACGGTGTCATAGACACGCGCGTTCACCGCTTCGATCTGCTCGCGCAGCGGCTGCGGATAAAAATCCCCCTCTGCAGCGCCAATCTCGTCGAAGGCACTATTGAACATGCGGATGATGTCGGCCGACTCGTTGCTGACCACGGTCTTGCGCTCGCGGTCCCACAATACCGGCACCGTGACCCGTCCCGAGTAATGCGGGTCGGCCTTGAGGTACACCTCGTACAGATACTGCGCGTGATGCTCCGTGTCGCCGACTACGCCCGGCCCATCGGCGAAGGTCCAGCCGTTCTCGCGCATCAGCCAGTGCACGATGGACACGTCGATGATCGACTCCAGCCCTTTCAGGCGCCGGAAGATCAGCGTGCGGTGCGCCCACGGGCAGGCAAGCGACACATACAGGTGGTAACGCCCCGGAGCGGCCTGGAACCCGCCCTGGCCATGCGGCCCGGCGCTGCCATCGCGCGTGACCCAATTGCGAAACTGCGACTGCGAGCGCTCGAACCGACCCTCGCTCTTGCTGGTGTCATACCAACTGTCTTGCCATTTGCCATCGACCAACAGACCCATCGTGTTCTCTCCCGCCGCGACACTCACAGGCGACCGTAGCCCACCGGTGTTGCAGGCTGCGTGAGCAGTGTGATGGTGTGTGAGTGCGACACGCGATCACCGTGGAAGATTGCAAGCAGGCACATCGCCCGTGCTTGCGCCTGACGGCACGCAAACGGTGCACCTACCTTGCAATCACCGAGGTTCCCGAAGACGCCATGTAGCACGCCTGCGCTTTCTTGCAGGCCTCGGCATTGAGCTCGGCGATCTGGCTAGCCAGGTATTGCTCCGGCGTCAGCCCCATGCGGTTGCGATACGCATTGTCTGCGTCGGCCTTGGCCTCTTGCTCCTGCTCGCGCTGCCGTTCTGCGGTGGTCGCTTCCACCAGGGTCTTGACCCGCTGCTGCTGCGCGGCAGTCAGATTCATCTGTTGCAACACATCCGGATTCGGGCGTGCGCGGCCCAGGGTGATGTTCTGGATCTGGATCGGCAGGCCTTGCTCCTTGACCAAGGCGCTGACATTTTGCGCCACCGAATCGTCGATCTTCCTGGCGGTGTCGGGGTCGCTCATCATCTTGGTCATGTCGTAGCGCTTGACCTGGTCGCGCACGATGGACGCGTACTGGCGACGTCCCCCCGTCCT
>NZ_JFAQ01000021.1 GCF_001304695.1 Xanthomonas axonopodis | reverse complement strand
CTTCCAGATACTCGCGCATGGGGACCTGGTCCTTTGGCGAAGGCCAATGGATCAAGGTGAGATCGACATACTCGGTGGCGAGTTTGCGCAGGCTTTCCCGCAGGCTAGGTTGTTTGATCCCATGCTTTGATGGTGCACTATTTTCCCTCGATTGGAAGGAAGCACTATGGGCCAGGTTCTACACGGGAGCGCCACTACGACAGAGGCGATCCGTCGAGCGATACAACATAGTCAAGAGAGCCTGAGAGCGCTGTCCAAGCGCTACGGGATCAATCAGAAAACGGTGGCGAAGTGGAAGAAGCGTCGCTCGACTGCCGATTTGCCAACCGGGCCGAGGCAGCCGTGTTCCACCGTGTTGTCCGTTACGGATGAGGCGGCGATCGTCGCTTTCCGCAAGCACACGTTGCTGCCGCTGGACGACTGTCTCTACGCACTACAGCCGAGCATGCCGCGTCTGACGCGCTCATCGCTGCACCGCTGCCTGCAACGCCATGGCATCTCGCGGCTCCCCGAGATTAAAGGCGACAAAGCCGCCAAGAAGCGTTTCAAAAGTTATCCGATTGGCTACTTTCATATCGACATCGCAGAGGTGCAGACGGCCGAGGGCAAGCTCTATCTGTTCGTGGCAATCGACAGGACGTCCAAGTTTGCGTTCACCGAACTCCACGCCTCGGCCAACAAGATGGTTGCAGCGCAGTTCCTGCGCAATGTGATCCAGGCAGTGCCCTACACCCTGCATACGGTTCTGACAGATAACGGCATCCAGTTCACCAACCGCAGTTCCGATCGATATGCCTTTGAGCATATCTTCACTCGCGTATGCGAGGAGCACGGCATCGAACACCGCTTGACTAAAGTCAAGCCCCCCTGGACCAACGGGCAGGTCGAGCGGATGAACCGGACCATCAAGGAAGCCACTGTCAAACGCTTCCATTACGACGATCACGCACAACTGCAACAGCATTTAGCCAACTTCATCGACGCCTACAACTACGGTCGCAGGCTCAAAGCTCTGAAGGGTCTGACACCGTACGAATTCATCTGCAAGCAGTGGACATCCGAACCCGAGCGGTTCAAAGTGAATCCGATCCATCTAATGCCGGGACTGAAC
>NZ_JFAQ01000209.1 GCF_001304695.1 Xanthomonas axonopodis | reverse complement strand
TTGATCAGCGTTGCCTTAGCTTCTCGTCGCTCCACAACTACATGGCGGGCAAGCCGGCCGGCAACCCCAGGGGTCCGGGCGTCACGATGTTCAAGACGGACGCCGGCACGCCGCTGTATTTCAATTTCCACGCGACGGATCCCGACGAGGACAACGAGGGCGACCGCCCGGCCGGCCATACCATCGTGACCGGCATGACGGGGCAGGGCAAAACCGTTCTGCTCGGGATCCTGCTCGCCCAGGCCGGCAAGTTCCGCCCGTCGGTCGTCGTGTTCGACAAGGACCGCGGCATGCAAGGCACGGTTATGGCCATGGGCGGCAAGTATTTCCCGCTCGCTATGGGCCAGGCCACGGGAATGAACCCGTTGCAGCTGGAACCCACGCCGGAAAACCTCATCTTCCTCAAGGCGCTCATCAAGCAGCTGGCCGAGTCGTCCGGCGATCCGGTCAACCACAACGATGAAGTGGAGATTTCCCGCGCCCTGGATACGGTGATGTTCCGCCTGGACAAGCCGCTGCGGCGGCTGTCGCTGCTGCTGCAAAACCTGCCGAACCCCATGCCGGACCCGAACGATCCGAACCCGCGGCCGACCGTACATGCTCGACTGCTCAAGTGGGCCGAGGGTGGGGAATACGGCTGGCTGTTCGACAACGAAACCGACGATATCGACCTGACCAGGTATCGCCTTATCAAGGTCATGGACGAGTTCTGGAAGCCGCTGGAAGACTCGTTCTTTACCAAGTGGTCGAAGGACGGTTTGAAGACCATCCGCAAGGCGAACGGCCTGCTGGTGTTCGCTACCCAGGAACCGGGCGACGCTCTGGAAAGCCCGATTGCGCGCACGATCATCCAGCAGTGCGCCACGCAAATTTTCCTGCCGAACCCGATGGCATCCCGCGCCGATTACGTGGATGGCTTCAAGCTGACCGATGCCGAATTCGACCTGGTGAAGTCGCTCCCCCAGGACTCGCGCAAGTTCGTCGTAAAGCAGGGCGGCAGCTGCGCCGTCAGCGACGAATTGCTGGTGCTGTCGTGTTCGCCCGACCGCGCCGAGATGATCGAAGCGGTCATCGCTGACGTGGGCGATGACCCCGACCGCTGGGTGCCGGCGTTCGTGAGCCGCGTCAAAACCAAGGAGAAACCGCAATGAAAGTGCAAGCACTAGGAGCCGCGTTGCTCGTGGGCCTGTCGCTGTCGTTCGGTGCCGGCGCGCAAATTGCGGTCACCGACGTGGCGCTGAACACGCAAACGCAAACGAACCAGCAAATGAACTTCGCCAAGTTCGTGGAACAGGTTACCCAGCTGAAAAGCCAGCTGGAACAGGCCAAACAGCAGTACGAAGCCCTGACCGGCACGCGCGGCCTCGGCGACCTGTTCAACAACCCTGCGTTGCGCCAGTACTTGCCGCAGGACTGGACGGGCCTCTACGACGCCGTGCAGGGCGGGAATGTGGCCGGCATCAGCGGCAAGGTGAAGGGCATCATCGACAAGAACAAGAGCGGCTCCATCGCCGATATGTCCGCCGATGTGCGCGCCCGCCAGGAACGCCTTGGCGCGGTGAACAAGGCAATGGGCCTAGCCGGCTTCGATGCCGCGATGAAGCGGGCCGATCAGATTCAGAGCTTGATCGGCCAAATCAACGGCACATCGGATCCGAAGGCCATTGCCGAGTTGCAGGCGCGCATCGCGGGCGAACAGGCCCAGGTGTCGAACGAGATTGCCAAGCTGCAACTGGTGGCGATGCTGCAACAGGCCGAGGAAAAGGCCATCGCCGCGAAGGCCGATGCCGTGTACGACAAGCAGATGAGCGGCAGCAACGACGTGCCGCGCATGAAGCCGCGGACGTTCTAACCGCTCTTCAAGGGTATGGCGCATGGATGCGCCGTTCTTGATCCCAGCGATGGGAGCGCGCACGGATCCTTCACCAAAGCCAGGTAACGCAGCGAATTTCGCCCAGGCGACACCCCACCCACTGCCGAGCCCGAGTTCGCATAATGTATATTATGTCCGGATCGGTTCTGTGGCTTCATACGCTTGCCGCCTCCAACGCGGCCTTGAGTGTTGCCGGTGGTTGCTGGCACCGGCAAGAATTGCCCTGATAGGCATTAAAAAACGGGTCAGCAGTCGGGTTGCCGCCCGGCCCTGGCCCGCACTCTTGCGCGGCTCCAGCCATCTGGATGCTTTCTTCCTGTACGGCCAGCAGCGCGGCGTATTCGGCATCGAAATGCCGGCGTCCTGGTGGAGCGACTTCTACCTCTCGTGCCTGTTCGGAGCCGGTTGGGCAGTGGCCACCACCGGCCGGCTGGCACAGGCGTCGGTCGTGCGTGCGGTCCTGACCTCGTTTTCGAGAGTGCAATCTCCCTAGCCGCGAGCCGGTGGTGTCGCCGTCATCGCCAGCCGGAACACCACGATGTATCGCGTTTGCGCAGTTGGGGCGATCGGTCTTTATCGAAGCGGTAAACCCGTTCGCCAGTGGCCGGGCAGGGTCTGCAGGCGATGGACGAGCATCACCTTCCGTATCCTGCGCTATCGGTGGTTGATGCAAGCACTGCATTTCCACGCGCCCCGATACGCACAGCAACGTCGAGCGCCGTGTCGCAGTCACCTGAATCTCTGCAGGCAGGCAAACATCGCCGCACGTCGCCGTGCATCGCACTCACCTGCCGCTACGGGGTAGCGCGCCGTTGTCTTCCTGCAGCTCCCGCTTGAACGGCACGTCCGGCGGTGGGCGGGCCGTTGCCGGTTGATCGTTGAGATTGGGATCGCTCAGGCCGCAACCGCCGCCAAATTGCAGGAGGGACACCACGCAGCTGATCTTGGCGGTCGTGCCCGGAATCGGAATCTCGATCTTCTTCAGGCCGCGCCGCACCCACTCCTGCAGCAGCGTCTGGTTCGGCATCCAGTACTTGTCCAGCGATGTCGGCGTATACCCGTAAGGCGGACGTTTAAGCCAGGTGCCGCCCTGGGCAATCTGGTCGCGGGTCCAGGTATCGGTCTCGCTGCCCGGTGGTCCGCGGTCACCTGCGCCCTGGCTGGCATCACCGGCTCCGGTGGCCACCTTGACGCTGCCATCGGCATTGAACATGCCGTTGCGCTGGGCGTTGCCACCTGTCGTGTCGCCTTGCCGACTGCGATCGGATTTGCTCCAGTCGTCGGCGTTGGCGGCCACATCCCACCCGCCGCTGCGATCGGCAGGCGTCGGGCCGGCATGACTGCTGGCGGCTGGCTTGGCGGGCGACGATGCGGCGGCCGCCGCGCTGCTGGAACGCTCGGACTGAGCAGGACTGGCCTGCGACGGTGCAGGTTGCGCGGTTGCTTGCGCGGATGGCGCCGCCACGGTGGGCGGCCGCGGGTTGGGAGTCGCAGGCGCAGCTGGCACGACAGGTGTCGCCGCCACTGGCGCAGGCGCCGGATCCGGTACGTTCGGCAGCTCTGCAGGACGCACCGCGACCTCAGGCATGCGCACCGTCGGCGAGATCTCACGCAGGCGTGCGGCCGGCGCGGCGATTTTCGGGCGCTCGGGGATGACGATGTCGCGCTCGCGCACCGCTGGCGCCGTGGCGGTGCGCACCGCTACATCCGTGACCGGACGTTGCAGTTCGCGCACCTGCGGGCGTTCGGTCACCGTCTGGATGTCGCGTTGACGCACCTCGACCTGCGGTGCCGCCCGCTCGACCGTACGCGGCGTCAGCGTGATCGTTGGCGGCGGTGGGACGACAAAGTCGTTGGTGGCGACCGGGGTTTCGGTGACCTGCAGCGGCGATTCGATCGTCACCGGCGGCACCTGCACCGTCACCTGCGGAATATCCGCGGTGACGGGTTCGCTGGCAGCGTGCACCGGGTCCGGCGCATTCTCCTGTGCCTGGGCTGTGTCGGGGCGCTCGACAGGATCGGCAGCTGGCTGCGCTGGTGTCGGTGCCGGCGATGGAGCTGGTTCGCTTTTCGCCGCCGACGCACCCGCGTGCGCTGGCGAAGACGCCGCAGCGGCAGCCGCCTGCGGCGATGCCTCAGCCGCAGGTTGACCTTCCCCGCCGCCCTGCTCTTCAGCCCCATCGCCGATGAAGGTCATGCGGACCCGCGACTCGTCGCCGGGTTTGGTTTCTTCCGGCGCCCAGCGCACGGTGACCACCCAGATGAGCAGCGCAATAAAACCTAGGTGAATGAGAAAACTGCCAAGCACCGCCAACCAGTGCTGCCGACGCTGATCCTTCGGCCGCGGGTCCCAGTGCTGCCACCACAGGCTGCGGAACGCCTGGAATGACGACAGGATAGAGGCGCCGGCCACCCCACGCCGGGTTGGCTGCCCACGCGCCAGCAGCACATCCATCACCTGGCCGTCGTTGAATGGCGCAGCCGCATGCTTGCGGTTGCCCATCCAGATGCCCCAGCCATACGGCAGGCCGGTGCGCCGATCCAGAACGAGCTTGCCCGGCATGCGCGCGCGCAGTGCCTGCAGCAGATCGGCAGCCGTTGTCACCGGTGGTGCGGAATCAGGCCGCGCTGTCGCGCGGAATGTACGGGGCGTCGCCGGTGGCGTGGTCGGTCGCATCGCGCACCGCAATCACGCCGGGCACGCGCCCCATCAAGGTCTTTTCGATGCCCTGCTTCAAGGTCACGTCGGCCATGCCGCAGCCGTGGCAACCGCCGCCGAAGCGCAGCAACACCACGCCGTCGGCGGAGACTTCCTGCACGGCCACGCGCCCGCCATGCGATGCCAACTGCGGGTTGATCTCGTTTTCCACCACCCAGCGCACGCGCTCCACCATCGAGGCCGACTCTGCCGGCGCTTCGCCCTTGATCTTGGGCGCCTTGATGGTGAGCTGCTGGTTGCCGGTGGACTGGGTGACGTAGTCGATTTCGGCCCCGTCCATCCAGGGCACGCTGGCAGCGGCCACATACAAGGTGAAGCCGTCGCAGTCGATCGCCCATTCGTCGCCGCTCAGCTCGGCCGGCTCGGCGAATTCGAGCCGGGCATCGGCGCGCGGGGTACCCGCATCCACCGCGCTCAGGCGCACGCCCATGCCGGGCACGCCCTCGCGTTCGATGAGCTTGCGGAAATAGGTCTGGGCTTTGTCGGATATCTGGATCATGCGGGTTATTCTAACGCTCAAAGCGCCCTCGCTCATGGAACACCGTGATCCTGGTGGGCGCGCCGTCCGCCACCCCTGCGAGACCGTCATGACCGATCTGATTCCCCTGGAGCAGGCCCATTGCCTCCCGCGTAAAGGCAGCGACCACAAGCTGGGCGAGGCGCGCCTGGCCGAGCTGCTGCCGCAGGTGCCCGGCTGGGAGCTGGCCGAGGCCGGCATGGCGCTCACGCGCACGTTCCGCTTCTCTGACTATTACCGCACCCTGGCCTTTGTGAATGCGCTGGCCTGGATCGCTCACCGCGAAGACCACCACCCCGACCTGGGGGTGCATTACGACCGCGTGGTGGTGCGCTATTCCACCCATGACGTGGGCGGCCTGAGCGAAAACGACTTCATCTGCGCGGCCAAGACCGCACATCTCTACGATCAGGGAATTACTGCATGAACATGTATCGCGCTGCGCTCGCCGGTCTCATCGTCGCCACTGGCATCGGCCTCGGCGGCTGCGGCAAGTCGCCACAGCAGTCTTCTGCGCCCACCGTCGCGCCCACCGAACTGGCTGCCGTGAAGACGCCACCGCCGGAATATTCGCCGCAGTTGGCCTGCGCCGGTGTCGGTGGCACGACCGTGCTGCGGGTCGTCGTCGGCACCCAAGGCACGCCGACAGATGTCTCAGTGGCACAGAGCAGCGGCCAGCCCGTGCTCGACGAGGCGACCCAGACCCGCGTGCGCGAATGGCAATTCAAGGCCGCCACCCGTAATGGCCAGGCCGTGCCGCAGACCATCCAGGTGCCGGTCTCGTTCAAGCCGCCGGTACCGCGTCCGAACGAATGTTTCGCCATCGAGGAACGCGCACGCCGCGGCGGCTGAGGGCCGCGCAGGTCGGTGACGCCTTCTTTCTGCGCGGCACAACCGCACCGACACATGCGCATGAGCAGCAGCACCGGTTTCGGCGCGCTTGAGATGCACGCCTGTCTGACGCTGGCGCAGATGAGCTAATCGTCGTCTTCGACACCACGTCTTCGTCATCGCGGCATGGCCATCCTGCTTCCGCGGAGGGTCGTTCGTTTCTCGCGAGCTGCAGTTGCCACGCTCTCCGCGGGAAGCTCTTCATTCCACGAGGACGTCGCGCCACATGCTTGCAGTGTCATCACACAATCTCTGGATCGCGCTTGCGGTCACACTGGCGGCCGGGCTGGCGACCGGGCTCGGCAGCCTCATGGTCGTGTTCGCCAAAAAGCCCAATCCGCGTCTGTTGGCGTTCGGCCTGGCCTTCGCTGGCGGCGCCATGGTGTACGTGTCGCTCACCGAGATACTCAACAAGTCGATCGCCGCGTTTTCCCACGCCTACAACGACAGGCTCGGGTTTACTTTCGGCACGCGGACCTTTCTGGGCGGCATGTTGCTGATCATGGTGATCGACCGCCTGGTGCCGAATCCGCACCAGAGTTTGTCCAGCGACGATCCGCAGTTTCGCGAAGACAACCGGGCCTATATCCGCCGGGTTGGCCTGACCGCGGTCGCGATCACAGCGCACAATTTCCCGGAAGGATTGGCAACGTTCTTTGCCACGCTCGAAAGCCCGGCGGTGGGGATGCCGCTGGCGTTCGCAATTGCCATCCACAATATTCCCGAAGGCATCGCGATCGCGGTGCCGGTGTATTTCGCCACCCGCAACAAGCTCTACGCAGTGGGCGCCAGTCTGCTCAGCGGGTTGGCCGAACCGATCGGTGCGGGGATCGGATATCTGGCGTTGTCCAGCGTGCTCTCGGATGCAGTCTTTGGCACCGTGTTCGGGCTGATTTCCGGGGTCATGGTGTTTCTGGCACTGGACGAGTTGTTGCCGGCTGCCAAGCGTTACGCCCAGGGTCACGAGACCGTCTATGGCTTGGTCTCGGGCATGGGAACGCTGGCGATCAGCCTGGTGTTATTCCGCTTCGCAACACCGTGAAGCGCTTCGTGCACTGGCATCACCAATCGTGATGGCCTAGCCGCGAAGTCTGCTGCACCAAGGGCCGGCAGTCTTCTTCAGTAATGCAATCGGCGTCTCGCGAGTGACCAGTCGATGCGTGCCGCCTGTCTGAGATCAGCGGCGCGCATTGCCGCGCACCTGCGTGGCATGCGGCTTCCCGCACGTCCGCTGAACACCGTTGCGCCTGGTCGACTGAAGAGCAGTTTCAGAAAGGTTCCAGACATTCAAACCGGCGCATGTTACGCGCGTCATCAACGCGCACACAGCGAGGTGCCGTATGCAACGCACATGGTCACAAGGGCGCCTTGCCTTGGCGCTGTCGATCGCATCCACCGGCATGATTGCACTCGGCGGGTGCCAACGCACTGACGCACCGGCGCCGGCCGCCGCCGAGCTGCCGCCGCCGCCCAGCGCGATGGCAACGCCGGCTTACACGCCGCCCACGGCGGACCAGCTCTACCAACTGGTCGCGCCGATTGCCCTGTTTCCAGATAAGTTGCTGGCGCAAACGCTGGCTGCGTCGGTCTATCCCGATCAGGTGGTCACCGCACAGGAATGGCTACGCAGCAACAGCAGTTTGAGCGCTACCGATCGCGCGCAGGCCACGGTGTCGCAATCGTGGGATCCGAGCATCAAGGCACTGACCGCCTTTCCCGATGTGGTGGCGCAACTGGCCGGCAATCTGGATTGGACGCGTGCGCTCGGCGATGCCTATGCCCACGACCCCAACGATGTGCTCAACGCGGTGCAGATCATGCGTCAACGCGCCCAGGCGAGCGGCCATCTGCGCAGTACGCCGCAACAGCAGGTGCAGGTGGCGCGCCATGTGGTGGTGACGCCCATTCTGGATGAGGGCCACATCCCGCCGCCCTCGCAGGTGATCACCATCGAACCAGCGCAACCGGACGTGGTGTATGTCCCGCGCTACGATCCCGGCGTGGTCTACGGCACGCCGGTCGATGTCTATCGGGAGTATCGCTACCGCCCGGTCCGCTGGTACGACGAAGGCGACGTCGTCACCACCGGCCTGGTGTCCTTCGGCGTCGGCGTGTTGGTGGGCGGCGCACTCGAGCACCATCACGGTTGGTTCGGCTGGGCCGAGCCGGCGCCTGCCTGGCACCGTTGGGGCTGGAACAGCTGGGGGGTGGATTGGAACGCGCCGCCGGCCGCACCGCATTACGTGGTCTACCAGAACCATGTCTATGCCCCGCGCACCACCATCATCAACAACCGAAATACCTATATCGATTCACGCTCGTATGTGAATCAGGATCAGCGCCATTGGCCCAATTCGACCTCTGCGCCTGTTGCCGGGATCTCCCCAGCCAGCTTCCACGCAGCGCAGGCGGCCGCTCTACCGGCAGCGGTCGCCGGCGCACGTGGGGTCAGTGCGTTTGCAGGAGCCGCCACGCCCTCGCCTGCCCAGTTGCATCGCCCGCCCGACTATGGGCATCTGGCCGCACCGCATTTCAATGCGCAGATGCTGCAGCCCGGTCGTCCGGTCGCGCTGAACGCCTCGCCGTCGCCGCATGCTGCGCCCCTGACAACGGTGGCCCATGCTATGCAGCCATTGCCCTCAGGGATGCGTTCGCCGCGCGTGCAAGCGCCGGCATTCGCATCGGCTGCAACGCCTGCGCGGGTGAATGACACGCACGCCGCACAGCAGCGCATGGCGCAGATGCACGCAGATTCGCGGGCGGCGCAGGAGCAGGCCGCTGCAGCCAACCGCGCACATGCGGGCATGCCGCCGCGCGATGCATTCGCGAGCCGCGACACCCGCGACAACCAGTTCCGAGCGCAATCCCGACCTGCGCAATGGAAGCCGCCCGTGCAAGAGCAGCGCCAGCTGCCGCCCCATCAGCAGTTTGCATCCGCAGCATTGCCGCGTGTCGAACATGCGAAGCAATCGCAGCCGCGCTACGAGCCGCGCCCGGTCATGAAGGCAGAGCCGCAGCAGCACATGCAGCGGATGGAGTCCTTCGCCCCGCCGCGCGCCGCTCCGACACATCAGGCCGATATGCAGCAGCAACGCCCGCATCCGTCGGCGCAGCCGCAGCATCACGACCGCCGCCACAAGGGCTGAGCCAGCGCGCTGGCGCAGCCGCCATGGCTGCGTCAGCGACCAAGCTGGTCCAGCGCCTCGGCCAGCTCTGGCGCCAGCGGCGCGCTCAACACGTACGGTGTCTTGCCGGCATCCAGCGCGAACTCCAGCGATGCGGCATGCAGGAACAGCCGCTTCAAACCGAGCTGATCGCGTAGACGCTTGTTGACGTCCGCCTCGCCGTATTTATCGTCGCCGGCTACCGGGTGCCCTAGGTGCTGGGCATGCACGCGGATCTGGTGGGTGCGGCCGGTCTCGATGCGTACTTCGCAGTAGGAATGCCCGCCGCGCCGTTCCAGCAGCTTGAAATGGCTCAGCGACGGCTTGCCGATCGCATTCACCTGCACATGCCGCTCCCCTCCCTGGCGCAGTCCGATGTGCAGCGGCGCGTCCACGGTCATCACGCCGTCGGGCATGCGGCCCACCAGCAGGGTCAGGTAGCGCTTGGTGATGCCGCGCCTTTCGACGCGGTCGTCTTCACGCATCAAGGCCTGCAGCTCGGTCAGCGCCGAGCGCTTCTTGGCCACGATTAATAGGCCGGATGTATCGCGGTCGAGCCGGTGCACCAGCTCCAGGGTCTGGTTCGGCCGCAGCACCTGCAGCGTTTCGATGGCCCCGAAGCTGATCCCGCTACCGCCGTGGCTGGCGACCCCGGACGGCTTGTTCAGGGCGAGCAGGCGTGCATCCTCGAACACGATCGCCGCTTCCAGCCGGGCCATGAACGACGACGGCGGCGCTGCCTTGTCGCCCTCTTCATTGATGCGTACCGGTGGAATCCGCACTTCTTCGCCGCCCTCCAGCTTGCGCTCGGCCTTGGCCCGCCCGCCGTTTACCCGCACCTGGCCGCTGCGGACAAGCTTGTAGATCAGACTGCGTGGAGCACCCTTGAGCTGGCCAAGCAGGAAATTATCCAGCCGCTGCCCAGCTCGGTCTTCCGGAACTTCGAGAATGCGCACACCCACACGGTCGGCGGGCGGCTTGGGGGGCTGGGGGTCGGTCATCCGGCTCTTTAATTCTGTTACACTCGACGAGCGAGATAAGGGTTTGATTTTGTTGGAAGTTGATTGGCCAGAAGCCTGACTTCCGATGATTCCGGCACAGTGCGCGACCACCGCCCCCGGGGCGGCCATGTTAGCGGCTCACCGGCCTACCCGGCCATCGCCGGCGGTTTTTGACCGCTGCGCTGAACATGTCCCGTGCGCTGCCCCGGTTTTTCCGGACGCGGCTGCCGGCCCTGAAACACCTATAAAACTTAAACAAGCGCTCCCGCGGCCTGCCGTGGTGTTGCAGCGCTGGAAACTCTGGTCAGGCCTGTCCGCGCGTTGCGCGAAGGGCCGACAAGCTGTTCCAGAGGCGAAACGTCACGGCGTTCCGCGCGGTAGAGCGCGTCGAGGAACGCAACAATGAAGCGAATGCTGATCAACGCAACGCAGGCCGAAGAGCTGCGCGTGGCGATTGTGGACGGCCAGACCCTGTACGACATCGACATCGAACAGCCGTCCAAGGAACAAAAGAAGTCCAACATCTATAAGGGCCGTATCACCCGGCTCGAGCCTTCCCTGGAAGCGGCGTTCGTGGACTATGGCGCCGAGCGTCATGGCTTCCTGCCGTTGAAGGAAATTTCCCGGGATTATTTCCAGGCTGGTGTCGACCATGACAAGGCGACCATTCGCGAGTTGCTGCGCGAAGGCCAGGAAATCGTGGTGCAGGTCGACAAGGAAGAGCGTGGCAACAAGGGCGCCGCTCTGACCACGTTCATCTCGCTGGCCGGCCGTTACATGGTGCTGATGCCCAATTCGCCCAGCGCCGGTGGCGTGTCGCGCCGCATCGAGGGCGAAGACCGCGCCGCGTTGAAGGAAGCGCTGGACAAGCTCGACATCCCCGACGACATGGGCGTGATCATCCGCACTGCCGGTGTGGGGCGCGACGCCGAAGAACTGCAGTGGGATCTGGACTACCTGCTGCAGACCTGGAAAGCGATTGCCGAAGCCGCACTGAGCAAGCCGGCGGCGTTTCTGATCTACCAGGAATCGCGCCTGATCATCCGCGCCCTGCGCGACTACCTGCGCGCCGATGTCGGCGAAATCCTGGTCGATACGCCGGAGCTGTACGCCGACGCCCAGGAGTTCATGAAGCAGGTGATGCCGCAGAGCTTGCGCAAGCTCAAGCACTACACCGACGATATCCCGCTGTTCAATCGCTTCCAGATCGAATCGCAGATCGAAGGCGCCTATGAGCGCAACGTGCGCCTGCCCTCGGGCGGCTCGATCGTGGTGGACCAGACCGAAGCGCTGACCGCCGTCGACGTGAACTCCTCGCGCGCCACCAAGGGTAGCGACATCGAAGAAACCGCGTTCCAGACCAATCTGGAAGCGGCCGAAGAGGTCGCACGCCAGCTGCGCCTGCGCGACCTCGGTGGCCTGGTGGTGATCGACTTTATCGACATGGCCTCGTCCAAGCACCAGCGCGAAGTCGAAAACAGGCTGCAGAACGCACTCAAGTACGACCGTGCCCGCGTGCAGTTGGGCCGCATCTCGCGCTTCGGCCTGATGGAAATGAGCCGCCAGCGCCTGCGTCCGAGCCTGGGCGAATCCAGCCAGATCGTCTGCCCGCGCTGCGACGGCCATGGCCGCATGCGCAGCGTCGAGTCGCTGTCACTGTCCATCATCCGCGTGGCCGAAGAGCACGCCATGAAGGAAAACACCGGGCAGGTGCTGGTCCAGGCGCCGGTGGAAATCGCCAACTACCTGCTCAACGAAAAGCGCGGCGCGCTGCGTGAAATCGAGCAGCGCCACGAGTCGCCGATCATCATCGTCGCCGACGAGCAGCTGCACACCCCGCACTACGAAGTCACGCGCCTGCGCGAGAACGAGCTGGGAGAAGACAGCGGCAAGTCGAGCTACCAGCGCGGCACCCCGCGCAAGCTGCCGGTGCATGCGCTGACCAAGGCGCAGTTGAATATTCCTGCAGCTCCGGCGGTCATGTCGATCAAGCCGAGCCAACCGGCGCCGGTTCGCGAAGAGGCCCCTGCCCCGGTCGCTCCTGTCGCTGCGCCGACGCCGGTGGTGACCGTGCCCATTCCGGCACCGGTCACCGGCGTGGTGGGCTGGCTGAAGCGAATCTTCGGCGGCGTGGAGCCGGTCGCCCCGGCCCCGGAGTCGACCCCGCGTCCGCGTCAGAACGATGCCGGCCGCAATCACCGTAGCGAACGCGGCGAACGTGGCAGTCAGCGCCGCGATGGTCGCGATGCCCGTAACGGCGGCAACCAGCAACGTGGCAGTGGCAGTAATGGCAACGGCGCCAACAAGGAACGCCGTGACGAGCGTCGTCAGCCTGCCAACGCCCAGGGCGCGCAGAATGGCGCACAGGCACAGCAACAGGTGCAGGTGCCCAAGCCGCCGCGCAACGAAGCGCAGGCGCCAAAGCAGCAGCAACCGCAGCAGCAGAAGTCCAAGCCGCAGAACCAGAGCCCGCGTCCGCCACGTGCGCCTGCACAGCAGGACGGCGCGCCAGCCGAGCGGCAGCCGCGTCCGGCCCGCCAGGATGAGGGTACGGCAGTGGCGCAGACCGTCACCTCCACCGCCGCAACGGCAACCACGGCGAACGTGGTGTCCGCCATTGCCGATGCCGCTGCACCCACCAATGCGCGGACCAACGCGAATGAAGCGGCGCAGGCGCATCCGGTCGATGTCACGGTAAGCGAATCCACCGCTGATCGCGGCGCCGACGCAACTGCAACTGCACAGGATGCCGCAGGCGACGATGCAGCCAATGGCGAAGGCGGAAGCCGCCGCCGCCGCGGTCGTCGTGGTGGTCGTCGTCGTCGTCGTGGAGCCGGTGCCAACGGAGAAGGCGGCGCCAGCGTCGATGGTCTGGAAGGGGACGATTTGGACAGCGATGCCGACAACGATCTCGATGGCGACAGCGAAGGCGACGACGCCGGTGCTCACGCGCATGTTTCGGGGGCACCGCGCGCCGGCCAGCCGGAGTTCGATTTCGACGACGACGCACCGGCACCCGCCGTGCGCGCCAAGCCGGAACCAGCAGCCCAGGCAACCGCCAAGCCGCGTCCGGTTTCCAAGGAGCGTGCAGAGCCACAGGTCGGCAGCGATACTGCCTCGACCACCGCGCCGGTTTCCAATACGGTGCCGGCATCGCAATCGCAAGTGGCACCTGTTGCCAAGGCTGACGCTGCGCAGGAGCGCCCTGCTACGCCCGCCGTTGCTATGGACGCAACTGCCAAGCCTGCGCCGGCTGCGACCGCGTCGATTGCCGTCAGCGCCAATGGGGCGGCATCGCAGGCTGCAGAACAGCGTCCCGCGCCGGTCGCTCAGCAGGCACCCGCTGCCCCGGCACCGGTTGCCGCTTCCGCACCCGTGGCATCCACGCCGGCACCTGCAGTGGCTCCGGCCGCCGGGACTGCGCCGACGGCACCGGTGGCGGCTGCCGCGGCTCCGGCACCGGCTGTCGCATCTGCTGTGACCAACGATGCGTCGACAGGCAGCCAGCACCAGCCTGCACCTTCGGCGCCGGCACATGCGGCTGCACCTGCTGCCGCCGAGGCTGCGGCAGCGAATCCCGACCAACAGCAGCGAGCCGCGTCGGCGGACGTGACGCCCCCTTCGATGCAAGCAGCGCCGGTGCAGCCGTCAAGGGCAACGCCTGCTGACGACCTAGCGGCACCTGCTCCGGCGTCGCAGGCCGCAGTGGTCACGGTCACGTCGCCGCACGCCGAGCAGTCTGCTTCGCAGGCGCCATCGGCGGAGGTGGCAACGACCGCTACCTCGACGGTTGTGCAGGCAAGCCAGAGTGAAGACACCACGCCCGTGCGCAAGCCGTATGCTCCGGTGCAGACCACCATGCTCGATGCGCTGAGCCCGAACGATGCTGTGCCATCAGCCTCCACGACCAGCAAGCCTCCGGAAGCACCCGCAGCAGCGCAGGAGTCGCAGGCAGACAAGCCGAAGCCGACGGTGGTTGTGTCCGAAGCAGTCAAGCCGATTGCTCCATCGACCGAAGCCGACCAGGCGCAGGATGACGACAGCAACAAGCCGCGTGGCGATCACTGATCGTCAGGCGACTTGCTCGGTGGCCTGTTGGATAACAGGCCCCGTCGGCATAAAAAAACAGCGGCCTTCGGGCCGCTTTTTTTTTTATGCGCTGTATGCATCTAACACGACGAAACCGCACTCGCCGGTTTGTGACCAAGCGAGGTTCTATCCGACACGGTCTCCCAAACGGCGGCCGACGTTTTTCGCCGCTCGCTTCCACTGGTTGCAAAAGACCCTTCGACCAGGAATTGCGACAACGCCAGAACTTGCTGCCACATGCCGACCATCGTCACGGAAAGCTCCCTGCGCGCGACGTAGATTCATTCGCACTGCAGGGGCAGGGGCATCAGGGAACACCCGCCTTGTTCCGAGATATAGCGCGCCTTTAGCGTGCCGGGCTAATTCGCGCGTCCATGCGTTGGTGCAATCCGGCAACCACAGCTGAGCGCGAGACACGCCATTTCTCAGCACGCGACGAGCCTTCCCTACGCGCTGTGGTTCGCCCTGACCTTGCGCTGCAGCGCAGCCACTGCGGGGCACTCAAGGCAACGGTTCACAGCACCCTGGAGGGATCGGTCAGACCGTATTGATTGGCTAGCCGCGCCAGCGCAATGTTGTCCTGGATGCCGACCTTCTCAAACAGGCGTGCCTTGTGCGTGTTGATGGTCTTGGCGCTAAGGTTCAGGCGCTTGGCGATGTCTTCCTGGCGCAGCCCTTGGGTCAGCAGCAAGGCCACTTCCAGCTCGCGGGGCGACAACGCATCGAACGGTGAACCGCCTCCTTCCAGATTGGACAGAGCCAGGTTCTGAGCGATCGTGTTGCCGAGCATAACGCCGTCCCAAGGCGACTTCACGCACCGCGCGCAGCAACTCGTGCGCGTCACCGCCCTTGCCCACATAGCCGGAGGCGCCCGCCTCGAGCAAACGCTTGGGCAATGGGCCGTCTTCGAGCACGGAGACGATGATGACTCGCGTGCCGTAGTCGCCCTTGACGATGCGCTCGGTTATTTCCAGGCCGCTGACGCCGGGCAAATGCAGGTCGCACAGCACGATGTCCGGTTTGAGTTGACGAATCTGCGGCAATGCGGCTTCGCCGCTCTCTGCTTCACCCACCACATCGACGTCCACTTCCTTGGACAGAATCATCTTCATGCCTGTACGCACGAGTGCATGATCGTCGATCAGAAAAACTCTGATGGTCATCCTTGTTTTCCTCGCTAGCTGGCTGGTGCAGCCTATCTCCGTGAATAATTCAGGGCAAGCTCGATGCGACGTATTACGCCCAAGTTAGAGCGTTATGCCGCCTCACTAGAGCATGCATGACGTGCGCGTGGCGCGATGTCTCAAGGCAAGATGTTGCAACGCGTGCCGATGATGCGCCTCCTGAGCCCCCATTGCATCGGGCAATGCAGTCGCGCTCGGTCAGATTTTCACTGGCTAGGCGGTGCGGTCGGCGTCCACCAAGGGTTTTAAGGCAACGCTGATCAAGCCCCGTTCCCGCGTTTCGCGGGAGGTTGGATGCACATAGACGATGGGGCGCGTAGATCGCTTTGCCCATTCAGGGCAATCCCGGG
>NZ_JFAQ01000208.1 GCF_001304695.1 Xanthomonas axonopodis | reverse complement strand
CGCCAGACCCGCACCGTCCGCTACGCGTGGCTGGCAACAACGTTGTTCGACACCATCGAGCAGGTTCAGGACAAAGCCACGCGCTGGCTATGGACGTACAACCATGAACGCCCCAACATGGCGCTCGGCGGCATCACCCCAGCAATGAAATTGGCGATGGCCGCGTAGCTCCACTTTTGGCGAACGCTAAAAGCGGGGGGGATTACCGGGATTACCATACCACCGCGCCAGATCTGAGCGAGTGATGGCATGGACCTTTGCCTTCGGACCCAAGAATGCCACCAGCGCCTCGATGGCCGTTTTTTTGATCGTGTAGGTCTTGGGCAACGTCGAGCCCTTGAGGGTCGCCAAGAACGCGTCCCGAGCCTTTCCCAGCGTCATCGTCTCGATGGCCGGCGCAGATGATTGCCGAGCCGGCGTGGTCTGGTGCGACGCTCCGAATGTGTTGAACGCGGCAACTGGGAGCCGCGATGGTTGAGCGGGTGCCCCGCCCCTTGCTTCCGTTTCATCAGCTGCCGATACAGCTTCAGGTCTTTCGGGCTGTCGATCTCCCAGCGCTCGATAACCGTCCCATCCGGTTGGCGGGTGCGGTTGAGCGTCAGTTCCTGGAGGTTCTCAGCGCTCGTCAGGCGAGCGATCAGGAGGTCAGCGTCCGACTTACTGAGCTTGGTCACGCGTTGATCCGTCAACTGTGCGAAAAGCCGAGCATAGCCCGCCCCAAGCACCACCGCACGCACATGCGCCTGCGGCAAGTCCTTCGTTTGCAGGGTGCGTTTGATAAGCCGGCAGCCCATCACGGTTTGCAAATGGAGGGGCACACGTTGGACGAACGACCAGCGGCCGATCGGGGAACGGCTTAAATGATGAGGGATGCGCATGCGAGTGTTTCCTCTGCATGCTTCCTGCCTTCCAATCCAACCAAATCAGATTTTTCGATTCAAAATCAATGATTTGGAAGCGACTGGCGGAGAGAGTGGGATTCGAACCCACGGAAGGTTTGACCCTTCGCCGGTTTTCAAGACCGGTGCCTTAAACCGCTCGACCATCTCTCCGATGCTGCTGTGCGGGACCGCCGACGGGATCGGATGTCACGCTGGCGACCCGCCTTGCGCGGGTGGCCCTGGCTGTGGCCGCACGAACATCCTGTGCGGCTCACTCTTCCCAGGATCGCTCCCGGGCGCGTATTCTCGCATGCCCGGACGCGTTTTGCTCAGTGATACTGCCGCCGTTGGCTGACGCGGCATTCTGCGCCATTCATGGTGCTCGGCCGCCACACAGCGTGGCCGGCCGAGGGCACCCAAGCGCACAGGCGACCTGCCGAACATCTGAAGCGACCTGACTACTCAACAGCTAGCGGACTGCCAGACACCATGCCAGCCAGCCTCGGCCGCCAACATCCAGTGGCCAGCTTCGCCACAAAATCTCAGCCCGCCTCAGCCACCACCAGACGCGGCGTCGTTCCGGCGGCACGCTTGAGCTTTTCAGCTAACTCGGCGCAATTGCCGCCGCAATCCAGGCGCGAGCGTTCGATTTCCTGCGGCAGGTGTTCGGCCAGGAAGTCGATGAACACCCGCACCGCCGGCAGCAAGCCGCGGCGCGAGGCGAACACGGCGTGGCAGATGCCTTGCGGCAGCGACCAGTGCGGCAACACCACTTCCAGCTCGCCGCTGCGCACCGCTTCGGCGCACACGGTTTCGGGCAGCATGGTGATGCCGAAGCCGTCGCGCGCCATCGACTGCAGCAGCGGGAAGTCGAAGCCGGCCAGGCGTGGCTGCAGGTCGACTCGGCGCATTTCGCCGTTCGGGCCGTGCAGCTCCCAGCGCTGATGGGCTTCGTCTTCGCTGGTGCTCATGGTGGTGTGGTTGGCCAGCTCGCTGGGGTCCTTGGGACGCCCGGCGCGATCCAGGTACTTGGGGCTGGCAACCAGCAGTTCCTGCACCTGGCCGAAGCTGCGCATCACCAGGCTGCCGTCGTCGTCCAGGCGCGAGCGCACACGTAGTGCAATGTCGTAGCCCTCGTTGATGACATCAACGCGGCGATTGCTGATATTGAGCTGCAGCCGCACCTTGGGATATTTGGCCAGGAATTCAGGCAACAACTTGGGCAACTGGATCTGCGCAAGCGAAACAGGAACGCTCACACGTACAAGACCGCGCGGCTCGGCGCTGAGACGATCCACCACCTCGCGCGCGGCCTGGGCCTCGGCGAGCATGGTTTGCGCGTGCCGATGCACGCTGGTGCCGACGTCGGTCACCGCAAAACGGCGCGTGGAGCGCTGCAACAGGCGCACACCCAGGTCGGTCTCGAGCTGGCTGATGCGCCGGCTCAGGCGCGACTTGGGAATGCCGAGCGCGCGCTCGGCAGCGGCAAAGCCGCCGTGATCCACCACCATCGCGAAGTAATACAGGTCATTCAGGTCGTGCATGGCGCATGTATCGATGGATAGAACGATACGTGATATTTAACCACCTTTATTCCAGCAGAGCAACGACCTAGGCTGCACACCTCCGCGGCGCTGCCGCTTGCCACAGGTCACTGCCATGAAACTGCTGCACCTCGATTCCAGCGCACTGGGCGCCAATTCCGTCAGCCGCGTGCTCAGCGCCGCCGTCGTGGAGCAGCAGCGCCGGCTCCATCCCGAGGTGGAAGTGTCGTATCGCGACCTCGACCGCGACCCGATTCCGCATCTGACCGCGCAGACGCTGGCGCACACCGATCCGGCAGAGGCCGCGGACGCCGAAGCGGTGATGCAGCAGTTTCTGCAGGCCGATGTCATCGTGATTGGCGCACCGATGTACAACTTCGGCATCGCCTCCACGCTCAAGGCCTGGATCGATCGCATCGCAGTCGCCGGGCGCACCTTCCAGTACACCGCCAATGGTCCGGAAGGCCTGGCCGGCGGCAAGCGCGTCATCATTGCCAGCGCGCGTGGTGGCGTTTATGCCGAGCCGACGAACGATTTTCAGGAACCGTATCTGCGCCAGGTATTGGGCTTCCTGGGCATCGACGACATCAGCTTCGTGCGCGCAGAGGGCGTGGCGTATTCGCCGCAGCATCGCGACGATGCACTGTCCGCTGCGCTGGCCAGGCTGGGTGAGGAAGCAGACGCTGTTGTTGGCGCGTAAGCCTGCGGCGCGAGGCGTTGGCGTATTGAAAGGTCGTCATGACGGCGACATGCCGCCAACGAAGACGGGACTATCGCTGGTCCCGTTTTTCGTCAATGCCAGTAGCAAAGAAGCGCGGTCTAGCGCCCTCAAAGGATGTGCGTGCCAGCTATCGCAGACAGCACTGCTCGACACTCGCATTCGCGGGCGACTAAAGCATAGCGAGCACGCGTCTGATGGCGTGGATCTGGCCGGGCAGCCGCAGTGCCCGAATGCTCCATGCACACCGAACACCGCCCGCGCCGCCTGGTGATGAGCGCGGCCTTCCTGTAGCCGCGCTCAGCCGATCCGCTCAATCCCGCCCATATATGGACGCAGCACCTGCGGCACGTCGATCGAGCCATCGGCGTTCTGGTAGTTCTCCATGACCGCGATCATCGCGCGGCCCACGGCAGTGCCCGAGCCATTGAGTGTGTGCAGCAACTCCAGCTTGCCGCTGAACGGGTTGCGCCAGCGCGCCTGCATGCGCCGCGCCTGGAAATCACCGCAATTGGAGCAGGACGAAATTTCGCGATAGGTGTTCTGCGACGGCAACCAGACCTCCAGATCGTATGTCTTGATCGCGGAAAAACCCATGTCGCCGGTGCACAGCAACACCTTGCGATACGGCAGGCCGAGTTGTTCCAGCACCACTTCGGCGCAGCGCGTCATGCGCTGATGCTCGGCATCGCTGTCTTCCGGCGCGCAGGCGGTGACCAGCTCCACCTTTTCGAACTGGTGCTGGCGGATCATGCCGCGCGTATCGCGGCCACCACTGCCGGCTTCGGCGCGGAAACACATCGAATGCGCCGTCATCCGCAATGGCAGACGCTCGGCGTCGATGATCTCCTCGCGCACGATGTTGGTCAGCGGCACTTCGGAGGTGGGGATGAGATACCGGCGCGACTCGCCCACTTCGGTCTGGAACAAATCGTCTTCGAATTTCGGCAGCTGACCGGTGCCACGCATCGAATCGGCATTGACCAGCAGCGGCACGTTGGTTTCTTCGTAACCGTGCTCGCCCACATGCAGGTCCAGCATGAACTGCGCCAGCGCACGGTGCAGACGCGCGACCGGACCACGCAGCACGGTGAACCGCGCGCCCGACAATTTGGCTGCCGTTTCGCCATCCAGCCAACCGTGCGGCGCACCCAGTTCCACATGGTCCTTGATGGCGAAATCGAACTGACGCGGCGTGCCCCAGCGCGATTGCTCGACGTTCTCGCTTTCGTCCTTGCCAAGCGGCACATCCTCGGCGGGCAGATTGGGCAAGCCAAGCGCGATGCCCTCGAGCTTGGCGCGAATCGCATCCAGCGCGTCTTCGGACGCCTTGAGCTCATCGCCGAACCCGGCCACTTCGGCCATCAGCGCAGCCACATCTTCGCCCCTGGCCTTGGCCTGCCCGATCGCCTTGGACTTGGAATTGCGCTGACTCTGCAGCTCCTGCGTACGCACCTGGATGCGCTTGCGCTCGCTCTCCAGCGACTCCAGTTCCGCAATTTTCAACTCGAAGCCGCGCGTGCTGCGCAGGCGCTCGGCAAGGTCGGCGGGGTGTTGGCGAAGCAGGGCCGGATCTAGCATCGGAATATGTGCGTCAGTGGAATAGCGCGAGATTATCGCCTGTTCCGCCACCTGCTGCGATCGATTCACTACGGCTATGCCAGAATTGCGACGATTCTTCAGGTGAGCCCTATGCCCGCGCCCCGTCCTGCGTCCGATCGCCATATCGTTCTGCGTCTGCCCCGCCACACGCTGAAAATCGCCGGCATCGCCTTCGCTGCCGGCCTGCTGTTGTTCCTGCTGGTCTGGGCCACCGGCCGCAAGGACGACTTCTATAAAGCCTCCCCGGCGCAGCCGACCGCAGGCGCGCAGACCGACGACACCATCGCGCCGCTGCCGGCGCCGTTGCCCGCCCAGGACGGTGCCAGCGACATGCCGCAGGCCAAGCCGCCAGCCGACACCCCCACACTGGTGGATACGGCGCCACCGGCCCCACCCGCTCCGACGCCGCTGCCGGAAAATGCGGCGCCAGGTGCGCCTGGCAGCGCCGCGCCAATCAACGCACCGGTTGCTGGCGGCGATCGCCCGTTACCGATCCAGGGCCAGATGCCGCCGCCCCACTACCCGTCGGCTGCACTGCGTCGCGGCGATGCCGGTGATGTGGTGGTACGGGTCGACGTGGATGCCGCCGGCAATCCCGGTGGCGTGACCCTGGTGCAGCGCAGCGGCTCGCGCGATCTGGACCGTGCCGCCATGGAAGCGGTGCGGCATTGGCGCTTCCACCCGGCGCAGCGCAATGGCCAGCCGGTGGCTGGCAGCATGGACATCCCATTCGAGTTCAAGCCTGCGCAGTAAGCGGAACTAACCCTTCCGGCGTGTTGTTTGTCGCCAGATCGCGAGTGCCCGAGCCTGACGCAGCAAGCCTTGGCTAACGCCACGCATCCAGAAACACCATGCTGTTTTAACGACGCCGCAATGTCAGCTTGACTAAGCTGAACATCCAGCATGCACTAGCGCTTCATTCGCAGACCGCCTTAGCTCCCCCTCAGGTACTGCCAACCAGACTGGCCCCGTCATCCCCAGATGCGCCAGGAGGCCGGCAATGTCCGTCACTTCGAATCCTTCATCCGCTCACCCGTCGTCGTTGCCGCAACACGGCCGGCGCTCCGTGGAGCGGCACCAGAACGTGGCGAGCGACGGCGCTTCGCCCTGGATGTGGGCAACGCTGGTCGCCCTGCTCATCGTGGTCCCCAGCTGGTGGTGGACACGCCACAGCGACGAGTCATTCGCTACCGATACGCGACCGCTACCGGCAGCGAGTCGGCAGATCCTGCCGACGACCGATGGCCCGCGCGCGATGACCATGGTGGCGCACCAGCCTGCTCGCCCAGCGGTCAGCAGCGTTGAGGCCAAGCCGCTTCCGGGCAACGCGATGCCGAGCTACCCGGCCGCCCGTGGCGCATGCCGGCATCCAGGGCAGCCGCACCGCACGCCTGCAAGTGGATGTGCAGGGCCGCGTGAGTGATGTGACCATCGTCGACCGCAGTGGCAGTGACGATCCGCGCCTGGATGCAGCGGTGATGGAGAGCTTGCGTCGGTGGCGCTTCGAGCCCGCCACGCGCGATGGCCATGCAGTAGTGAGCAGCGTGCAGGTGCCGGTGGAATTCACCTCACAGCGTTAAGGATTTGCGCAGCGCTGCGGCTTCGTGGCGGCAACGGTAGAGATGTCGCGGCGTGTCGTTTGGGTTCTGACTCGCCGGAAGAATTTTCTGCGCACCTTGCTGATGGGCACGCGCTCCTTTGCAAATCTCCGGCGATCTTGGTTCGACTCACATCGCGCCTCCAAGCAAGCGCGCCGCTGATAGATGATGCAGGAGCAGCACATCACCCGCGCAGTGGAAGCGCCACAACACGCGGGGAATCCGCATCCCCGCGAACTGCTACGGTCCCGCGCCAGCCGTCCGGACCGTGAAATCCAAGCAATTCTGCGACAGACAACGCGTTAGCGGTGCCCGGCGGTTTCCAGCCCAAATCCGGCGCCCTGTGCCAGGGTGTCGAAGCCCGGAAACGAGGTCGCCACGTTCGCCACGTCGTTCACCTGCACCTGACCCGTGGACAGCTGGCCGGCAATGGCGAACGCCATGGCGATGCGATGATCGCCATGACTTTCGATCACGCCGCTGCCGATGCTGATGCTGCCGCCGTAGATGGTGGCGCCGTCGGGCGTTTCGTCGACTTGCACGCCGAGCGTGCGCAGGCCGGTAGCCATGGCCGCCAAGCGATCGGACTCCTTGACCCGCAATTCGGCAGCGCCGGTCACCACGGTCTGCCCGCTCGCCGCAGCGGCAGCGACGAACAACGCCGGGAACTCGTCGATCATGTCCGGCACCAGCGCCTCAGGAATCTGCGCGCCATGCAATGGTGCGTAACGCACGCGCAGATCGGCGACCGGCTCACCGCCGTGCTCGGCATGATTCTCTTCGCTGATATCCGCACCCATCAGGCGCAACGCGGCCAACAGCCCGGTGCGGCGTGGATTCAACCCGACTGCACGCAGCACCACTTCCGAGCCAGGAACAACACTGGCCGCGACGATGAAGAACGCAGCCGAGGAAAAATCTGCCGGTACTGCAATATCGGTCGCGCGCAGGCGCTGCCCGCCGCGCAAACGGGCCTTACCGGGCGAAAAATCGATATCCACGCCGAACGCCGACAACATGCGCTCGGTGTAGTCGCGGGTGGGATGCGGCTCGGTCACCGAGGTCTCGCCCTGCGCATAAAGACCGGCCAGCAGCACCGCAGACTTGACCTGCGCACTGGCAACCGGCGAGACGAAATCGATACCGTGCAGCGCCTGCCCACCGTGCACGTGCAATGGCGGCGTGCCGTCGTCCTGCGTCTCGATCCGCGCGCCCATCTGCGCCAGCGGGCCGGTGACGCGCCGCATCGGCCGCTTGGACAACGACTCGTCTCCCACCAGCACGCTGTCGAAGCGCTGCGCAGCCAACAGGCCGGCCAGCAGACGCATCCCGGTGCCGGCATTGCCGCAATCCAGCGCCTCGGTCGGCGGCTGCAGACCATCCACGCCCACACCGTGCACGATGCGCCGCGACGCCGACAGTGTTTCGATGCGCACGCCCAGCTTGGCGAAAATGGCGGCGGTGGAGCGCGTGTCTTCGCCTTCAAGAAACCCTTCAATCTGCGAAACGCCGTCGGCGAGCGCGGCGAACATCACCGCGCGGTGCGAAACCGATTTATCGCCAGGAATGGCCAGGCTGCCCTGCAGTGCGGTGCCGCGTCGGGCAATCCAGTGGTGCGTGCTGCTGCTCATGCATGTGATCCGATGGCTGCGACATCGCCAACGCCGACGATGCGCTTTGAAGAAGGTTGCGGCGTTGCTGTCAATTATGAGGTCGCGGCGCGCCAACATGGACTGTCGTAGCGAGCTTCGACGCTCAGGGAATGGCCACCGGATACGAACCCAGCACCTTGATCTGTGCCGAGTGCGCTTTCAGTTCGGCCAGTGCCCGCTTCATCGCATCGTCTTCGACATGGCCGACCAGATCGATGAAGAAGCCGTATTCCCACTTGGCCTGATGCGAAGGCCGCGACTCGATGCGGTTCATGCTGATGCCGTGGCGCGCGAACGGGCTCAGCACGTCGAACAACGCACCCGGCTTGTCATGGATGAATACCAGCACCGAAGTGCGGTCGTGTCCGGACGAAGGAAAGATCTGCCGCCCGATCACCAAGAAACGCGTGGTGTTGTCGTCGTCGTCCTCGATCGACTTCATGATGACTTTCTTCAAGCAATACACGTGCGCCGCGCTCTCGCCGCCGATGGCCGCGGCATCTTCAGCATTGCGTGCGCGGCGTGCGCCTTCGGCGTTGCTGGATACCGCGATCTTTTCCACCTTGGGCAAATGCGAGCGCAACCAACCTGCAGTCTGCGCGAACGATTGCGAATGCGCGTAGATGCGTTCGATATCTTCCAGCCGGCCGTTGCGCGAAAGCAGGTATTGATGCACGCGCAGCTCGACTTCGCCGCAGATTTTCAGGTTGGAGGTCAGAAACATGTCCAGGGTAACCTGGATGGTGCCCTGCCCGGAATTTTCCACCGGCACCACGCCGAAATCGGCGTTGCCAGCTTCCACTTCCTGGAACACTTCTTCGATCGTGGCCATCGGCAAGCCCACTGCCGAGCGGCCGAAATGCTTGAGCACCGCCTGCTGGCTGAAGGTGCCTTCCGGACCCAGATAACCGATTTTAAGCGGCTCCTGCTGGGCCAGGCACGCCGACATGATTTCGCGGTAGACGTGCACCAGCACTTCGTCGCTGAGCGGGCCTTCGTTGCGGTCCACCACCATGCGCAGCACCTGCGCCTCGCGCTCGGGGCGGTAGTAATCCACCGCCGCCGCAAGCTTGCCCTTGGCCTTGCCGACCTGATACGCAAAGTTGGCGCGCTCGGCAATCAGCGCCTGGATATTGCGATCGATCTCGTCGATCTTGGCACGCACATCGGCCAGCACCGGCGCAGCGGTCTTGATCGCGGCCTTTTTAGCCGGCGTGTTTGCAGACTTGCTGTCTGAAGCGCGCACCGATGTCTTGGTCGGCTTTTTTTTGCCGCCTGTGGCGGCCGTGGGCTTGTTGGACTTGGGGGCCATCGCTGGGCATTCCTAAAATGGCGACGCATGCGCGCTGTCAGCGCATGCGCCTGCGCGGCAGACGCCGCAGGTAGATAAAGACTCAGCCGTGACGCTGCTGGAAGTCGTGCATGAAGGCGGCCAGCGCTTGCGCGCCCGCCACCGGCATCGCGTTGTACAGCGACGCACGAATGCCACCGACTGCCTTGTGACCCTTCAACGCGAGCAGCCCGGCTGCCTTGGATTCGCTGACGAACAGCGCATCCAGCTGCTCGTCCGGCAGAAAGAACGGAATATTCATGCGCGAACGCACTGCCGGCTTGATCAGGTTGCGATAGAAGCCGCCCGAGCCATCGATGGCACCATACACAAGCGCGGCCTTTTCGGCATTTCGGCGTGCGAACTCCTGCACTCCGCCCTGCTCCAGCATCCACTTCACGGTCAGCCCGAGCAGGTACCAGTTCCAGGTCGGCGGTGTGTTGAGCATCGAATCGCGCGCGGCGTGCGAGGCGTAATTGAAGATGTCCGCACGCGGTTGCCCGGCGCGCTCCAGCAGATCGCGCCGCACGATCACCACCGAAATGCCGACCGGACCGAGATTCTTCTGTGCGCCAGCGTAGATCAGCCCATAGCGCGAGATATCCAGTGGCTCGGAGGCGATCGAGGAACTGAAGTCGGCAAACAATGGCAACGTGCCCACGTCCGGCGTGTCGCGAAATTCGACGCCATGGATGGTTTCGTTGGCGGTGATGTGCATGTAGGCAGAATGCGGCGACAAGGTCCAACTGGCCGCTGGGGGAATGTCGATGAAGCCATCGGCCTGCGCGTCGGCGGCGATGCGCGCATCCACAGACGTGGCCGCCTGCTTGATCGCGGTCTTGCCCCAATGCCCGGTGATCACGTAGTCGGCCGCCTGGCCGGGCGCGGCAAAATTCAGCGGCAGCAGCGCCTGGATGGTGGTGGCGCCACCGGCGGTGAACAGCACCGCATAGTCGTCGGGAATCGACAACAAACTGCGCAGGTCGGCTTCGGCAGCCGCCGCTACAGCCATGAAATCGGCGCTGCGGTGGCTGATTTCCACGATCGAGGCGCCGACGCCGTTCCATTCGACCATCTCTGCCTGCGCCTGCCGCAGGACCGATTCCGGCAATGTCGCAGGGCCGGCACTGAAATTGAACGCGCGTGTCATGGCACACCTTGTCGAGCTAGCCTTCTAGTATGCCGCAGCGCATCGGGCTTGGCAGCGGACAAAAAAGTTGCAGCTGCATCCTTTTGACTGAGCCTGACGTAATGTAGCGATGTGCCAAGGCGAACTTTTGTCCCGGTTCGTTACTCTCACGTTGCAGCCACTGCCGGAGCCTGCCATGTCGTTTCGCGATGCCTTCAACTTGCCGTCCAGCGAGATCACCGATGAGTCCGTTTACCGCGACCGTCGCCGGCTGCTGCAGTTATTTGCGTTGACCCCCGCGCTGGGTGTGGCCGGGTGCGCCGAGGCCGACCCGCCCCCGCCGCCCAAGACCGTGGTGACGCCGGCGCAGGCGCGCAGCGGGTTTCGCACGGCCGAGGAACTGACCCGGCTGGAAGACGTCACCAGCTACAACAACTTCTACGAGTTCGGTACCGACAAGACCGATCCGTCCAAGGCGGCCAAGACCCTGAAGCTGTCGCCCTGGACGGTCAAGGTGGGCGGCGAATGCGAGAAGCGCGGCAGCCTGTCGCTGGATGAACTGCTCAAGGGCATCGCGCCGGAAGAACGCATCTACCGGTTGCGCTGCGTGGAAGGCTGGTCGATGGTGATCCCGTGGACGGGCGTGCCGCTGGGCGAGGTACTCAAGCGCTTCGCGCCGACCTCCAAGGCCAAGTACGTAGCATTCACCACCCTGGCCGACCCGCAACAGATGCCGGGCGTGCGCTACAGGTCGATCAACTGGCCTTATCGGGAAGGCTTGCGCATCGACGAAGCGATGCATCCGCTGACCCTGCTGGCCACCGGTTTGTACGGCAAGCCGCTGCCGCAACAAAACGGTGCACCGTTGCGCCTGGTGGTGCCGTGGAAGTACGGCTTCAAGAGCATCAAGTCGATCGTGGAAATCCGTTTCGTCGAAAAAATGCCCGAGACCGCCTGGCACGATCTGCAACCTTCCGAGTACGGCTTCTTTTCCAACGTCAATCCGGCGGTGGACCACCCGCGCTGGAGCCAGAAGACCGAACGCCGCATCGCCGGCACCGCCAGCAAACTGTTTGCCGAGCGCATCGCCACCAAGCCCTTCAACGGGTATGCCGATCAGGTCGCTTCGCTGTATGCGGGCATGGATCTGAAGAAGTGGTTCTAGGCCACGACCACTGCGGTATCGACTTGTCGTAGGGACGCATCCGGGCGCGACAGGCATTGCCGGTAACGCCTGTCGCGCTCAGCTGCGCACCTACGTTTCACGCTCGCGCGTCGCTTCCTTCCTCGAGATCGCATGGCCAAGACATCCACTTCCGTGATCGCTGCCAAGACGCTGGTGCATGCCGCCGCGCTGGCGCCGATCGCCCTGTTCGGCTGGCAATTCTGGCACGTGTGGCAAACCGGCAGCGACGCGCTGGGCGCCGACCCGGTGGCCGAGATCGAACACCGCACCGGGCTGTGGGCGCTGCGCTTTTTGCTGATCACGCTGGCAATCACGCCGTTGCGCCAACTCACCGGGCAGGCCGTGTTGATCCGGTTCCGCCGCATGCTGGGCCTGTACGCGTTCTTTTACGCCAGCGTGCACCTGGCGGCTTACCTGACGCTGGATCTGCGCGGCTTCTGGACGCAGATTTTCGAGGAGATCCTCAAACGCCCCTACATCACGGTGGGGTTTGCGGCGTGGCTGCTGCTGATGCCGCTGGCGATCACCTCCACCCAGGGGTGGATGCGTCGGCTCAAGCGCAACTGGGGCCGCCTGCACACGCTGATCTACCCGATCGGCCTGCTGGCAGTGCTGCATTTCTGGTGGCTGGTGAAATCCGATATCCGCGAGCCGGCCCTGTACGCGGGGATTCTTGCGGTATTGCTGGGCTGGCGCGTCTGGAAAAAACTCAGCGCGCGCCGAACCACAGCAAGGCGCTCAACGCCGCCGCCAGCAACACCGCGCTGAGCAGCAACCAGGGCCAGCGGGCCACCTTCACCGGTGCGCGCGTCGGCTCTGCAACGGCGCGCGGCGGCGGCAGGGGTTCGGTATCGGGCAGATCCCAGGTGGTGCTGTGGTGCGTCCGCGGCACCTCCACCACGAAACGGTGGCGCGCATCGAAGACGACCTGATCGCCAGCCTGCAGCCAGCCGTCGCGCACCTGGACGCCGTTGATCCAGCTCCCCTCTTCCGAACCCAGATCGCGGATCAGCACACGGTCGCCATGCCGCTCCAGACGCGCGTGCTGCGGCGCGAATGCCGGGTCGTCGATGACGATATCGGCGGCGGCATCGCTGCCGACCAGACGCGCGCGATCCAGGGTAAAACTGCGCCCGTGATGGCACCCGCCTATGCCGCGCAACAACAGGCAGACCTCGCCGAGGCTGGCCGTGTCGTCGTGACCATCGTTGACCGGCGCACTGGACGGGGCACTGCGCAACAGCATTTCCACGCCATCGGCATAGATCGCATCGCCCGCACGCAGCAACGCCATGCGACGTACCTGGCGCCCATTGACGTGGATGCCGCGGATTCCGTTGGCTACCTGTAGCCACAGGCCGCGTTGGTCCAGGCAGAACTGCGCCAACAGCAACGCGCCCTGCGCATCGCCGACCACCCGCACGCTGCCGGAGGCATGACGGACGATCCGGTGGACACCGGGCTTGAGGGAATGATCCGGCTGCTGCCGGTGGGTGAAGTGAACTTGCAGGTCGCGCACCGGCCGCAGCCTAGCAGGTTTGCCCCCATACGCGGCCATCCGGGGTGATCGGAGCGTGCTGGATCGCTGGCGCGCGCGCGCCAGGATCGCGATGCGGTCGTCTGAGCAGGCACCGCGGCAGCACAGCTCGCAGCGCTGCATTTCTGACATCGGCAACCCGACGCGTACCGCCGCACTTGGAGCCGGGGCTGGGCATGCGCACAATGCGCCCTCACTTTCGCATGACCCATCGCACCCATGTCCAGCATCGATATTCGCCACGACCACTCCTTGACGCCGGCCCAGGCCCGCGCGGCCATCGACGAGGCGGCGCGCAAGCTGACCGATCGCTACGGCATCGCCTCGCATTGGGAAGGCGACACCTTGCGCATCGCACGTGCCGGCGTCGACGGGGCGATCGCGCTGCTGCCGCAGCAAGTGCACGTCACCGCCGAGCTCGGCTTTTTGCTGTCGGCGGTGCAGCCGATGGTGGAATCGGAAATCCGTCGCTTGCTGGCCGAAAAACTGGCCTGATGGAGCGACTGGCGCTGCGCCGCTTCAGCGTCAAGTCACCTGACCAGGCGCTTGCGGGTAGATGCTTCCAGTACGCCTGATCGGGCAACGTTTCACCTGCCCGATGCAGGGTCGGCACTAGGGTGAATGCAATATCACGTTGGCAACCTACAGGAGCATCGCATGACGACCGGATACGATCAGAACGGCAACCGCGGCAACGCGGCCCAGGGCTTCCAGGCGCAGGCGGAACAGATCTCGCGCCGGCTTGGCGAATCGGCCCAGACCGTATGGCTTGCCGGCCTGGGCGCGCTCGGGCGCGTGCAGAACGAAGGCAGCAAGCTGTTCGACTCGCTGGTGCGCGAAGGCGCCGCGTATGAGCGTACCGGCCAGCGCAAGGCGGCCGAGAGCGTGGATGAGTTGCGCGAAGAGGTGGAAACCCAGTTCGAGCAGGCGCGCGACACCGTAGTGCGCGGCTGGGACAAGCTGGGCAAGGCCTTCGACGAACGCGTGAAGGGTGTCCTGCGCACGCTCAACATTCCCGAGCAGGAAGAATTGGAAAACCTGCGGCGCGAGGTCGAATCGCTGAAGGCCCAGGTCCGCGCAAATACCGCAGCCGCCAAGCGCGCCAACCGTACCGCCAACCAGGCAGCGCAGGCGGCCAGCGAGACGACGGGGGGAGGCGGCGCAGGTGCCGGGGCGGCATCGTCGTCCAGCAACCCCGGTGCGTTCGACACGGAATAAGGGCAACGGTAAAAGCAACCGCGCTGTCATGGGAGGGCGCGGTTGTTGCCCGAGGCGATGAGACAGTCATCGCTCACGCAGGCGCGGCAGGCGCAGGTGCGAGGGCTGCACCTCTACGTGCTGGCCAACATGTAGCTTCCGATTCCTCAATGCGGTGTCATCGGCCGCGCCACCCGTGCCGACGCGCGCAATCCTCGCATCGAGCTGCGTCTTCGTTAAGCCGCAGCTGGGCATTGGCGTTAGATCGGCATGCAGGTGCGGCGTTGCTAAGGTGCGCATTAGATCCGCATGTCTTTTGGAATCATAGCGTTAGCGCGCAAAACCAGTTCTGCCGCCCGATGTTGCAAAGCAACATGATTTTTCGGACAATCGGAACGACCCGCCAGTCCTGCGTTACGAAGTCCGTTTGCTCCCTCCCCTTACGGCTTCGGACTGGCGGGTCTTTCGCTATCTGGATCACGGCTCGCGATATCACCGCGCCTGATCCATTGACGAATCTTTCGCGAAGGATTCTTCTACACGCACGATTCGTTATACGCGCCATTGCTTAATGCTCATGCCTTCCTGGATTCTGGCGCCCCTGGCTGCACTGCTGCTCTGGCTGGCGGTGTCTGCCTATCTTTGGCTGGTGCGACGACGTGCCAATGAAGTGCATGAAGGCATACGTGCGCTGGCCATCATGCACTGGCGCGATTTTTCCGCCGTGGTGCTGCGCGTTCTGCAGGATCAACGCGGATGGCAGCCCACGCAGTTGCCGCAGGATGGCCTGCCCACCGCCGATTTCATGATGCAGACCGAGCAGGGCACCCGGCTGGTGGCCTGCAAGCACGGGCGCGGTTATCGCATTGGCGTGGCGGCAGTGAACGAGCTGGGCGCGATGGCGCGGCTGGCCGGCGCCAACGGCGGCGTGATGGTCACCGAAGGCCGCATGGAGCGCGAAGGTATCGCTGCCGCGGAGAAACAATCGATCGAAGTGCTGGACGGTGTGCGTCTGTGGCCGCTGCTCAAACCCTATCTGCCTGGCGACGTGGAGGCCGGTGTGGTCGGTGCGGCACGCCGCCGCGCGATCCGCCACAGCGTCATCGCCGGTGCCGCCCTAGCGACGCTGGCAGTCATGGCGGTGCTGACGCTGCGCCCGCCGACGCCGGCTATACCGCGTACTGCGGCGTCTTCCCCTGTTCCGGCACCGGCCCGCGTGGTGGTGGCGCCTACGCCCTCCGCCATTACCGCCCAGCCGACGCCCTTACCCACTGCGGCGGCCCCGGCAGCGCCGGCAGCCGGCGCAGAACCGGATGCGGCCACCATCCAGGACTATCAACGCGAGGTCTCCAAGGCGTTGGCGCAGACGCCGGGGCTGGTGCGCGGCATCTGGCTGACCCAGGCAACCCTGGTGGTGGATCGGACGGTGGAAGACAGCGCGGCATGGCCGCTGATTTGCCGCGAGTTGCAACGCTACCCGTACCTGCGCACGGTGCGCGTGCAGCTCAACCCGCGCCCGGGAACCGCCGAGCCGGTGCGCTGGCGTCAGTGCAGCACGATTTGATCCTGGGGCATTGGCTGCTGTCTTCGTCAAGCGTCGCTGGGCTTGCTCGACCGGGCACATGACCGCGAAAGTGCAGTCGGCGCCATCCCGGCGTGCAGCGACTGCAACACGCCGATGACAGTTCAGCGAACAACCCGCAGGGACCTGAGCGCCGCGGTACCGCGCCCATCACCTGCCGACATCAGTTCACCGCAGTCCTGGCGCGAACCGCGCCACCAGATCGTACGAACCGCCCAGAAACATCTGGCGCACGTAGGTGACCGGCAGGTCGCCGCGCCAGGTATGGCGGTCGATCACCAGGCAGGCCGCGCCATCGTCCGCCTGGAGCTGCTGGGCCTGGGCGGCGTCGGCACTGGTAGCGCTAATGCGGTGCTCGGCGCGCGTCCAGGGCACGTTGCGCAATAACCAGCTGCCCGGCGCCACCTCCGTGAACGGATGGTCCACTGCGTCGGGCACGGTGCTGATATCGATCACGCGGTGCTCCAGCGCAAACGGGCGGCCGTCGGCCAGGTGCACGCTCTGCAATTCCAACACCTTGCCGGTGCTGCCCAGCGCACGTTCCTGCGGCACGCGCTGCCGCACGTTGCGCAGCTGCCGCGACACTAAAGAGAACCGGTACGCATGGCCGCGCGTGGTCATTTCCACCTCGATGTCCGGGATCGAGAGCGCCACCTGTTCCAGATGCGGGTGCTGCCGTGCCACGAACGAACCAGTACGGCGGCGGCGTTCGATCATGCCGGCATCGGCCAGCAAGCCGAGCACCTTGTTCACGGTCATACGCGAGCAGCTGTACTGCGCCATCAACTCGTGCTCGGGCGGCACGCGGTGCCCGGGCGGCCAATCGCCGCTGTGGATGCGTTGTTCCAGATCCTGGCGGATGCGCTGATGCAAGGTGCCAGGCACGATGGTGGTGGTGGCAGTCAAAGCTCGGGTCTCCGGAAAGCGCGGCTATTCGATCGGCATGCAACCTGGTTGGCAGCGTGCGCCAGCAGCACGTCGCCGCATGCAGCATGCACGGCGCATGGACAAGGGCACTGCGTGCACCTGCCGCCGACGCGGCTGCGTCTGCGGCGGCTCCAGTTCCGGGAGCAGCGCTGCGCACGCATCCGCTTGGAGCGGTTCAGGCGCAGCCACTATCTGTTGCGGCCGGGGCCCGTCACCGGTGGGTGCAAAGCGTACACCACGACTCCTGGGCGCCGTTGGGCATCCGTCTGACCATTCCCGCCACCGTGTGATGGTCAATGTCATTCGTCCAGCAGGCTGCGCAACACCGCGGCAAACCGTGTTGCGAGACGGGCGCGGTCGACATGCTGCCCGTTGCGCACCACCCAGCGCCCGCCGCGCCAGACGTTGCGCACCGCAGTGCCACGCGCGGCAAACAGCCAGCTGTCCAGCAAGGCGTCGTCGCTGCGCGCCAGCAGGGCCGGATGCGCGGTGTCCAACTCGATCAGATCGGCCGCTGCGCCGGCACGAATGCCGGTCTGCGCGAGACCCAGCGCCTGCGCGGCACCCATGCCAGCCTGATCGTAGAGCCAGCGCCCGCTGGAGACTGGCCCCTGCGCCAGGACATTGCGCGCCTGCAGCCTCAGGCGCTGGCCGTACTCGAGCAGCCGCAGTTCTTCAGCCGCATCGATCAGCACATTCGAATCCGAGCCCACGCCGAAGCGTCCGCCCGCAGCCGCAAATGCCTGCATCGGGAAGATGCCGTCGCCCAGATTCGCCAATGCCTGCATCGGGAAGATGCCGTCGCCCAGATTCGCCTCGGTGATCGGGCACAGACCAACCACCGCACCGCTGGCGGCAATCGCCTGCAGTTCGTAGGCATCCACATGCGTGGCGTGCACCAGGCACCAGCGCGCATCCACCGGCGCGTTGGCCAGCAGCCACTGCACCGGGCGCTGCTTGGACCAGGCCAGGCAGGCGTCCACTTCGCGCTGTTGCTCGGCAATATGCAGATGGATGGGGCCATCGGTAAGCGGCACCAGCGCTGCCAGTTGCTGCGGAGTAACCGCGCGCAGGCTGTGCGGCGCCAGCCCGAGCACCGCGTCCGGCAGCGCTTTCAGGCTGTATCTGCAGTCGTCCAGCAAGCGCGCGAAGCCGTCAATGTCGTGAATCAGACGGCGTTGGGCCGGGCTGGGGGCGGCGCCACCGAAATCCGAGTGCGCATAGAACACCGGCAACAAGCTGAGGCCGATGCCGGTGTTGGCGGCAGCGGCGGCAATGCGCTCGGACATTTCGCTAGCCTGCGCATACGGCGCACCGCTCGCCGCGTGGTGCAGGTAATGGAATTCGCCCACGCGGGTGAAGCCGCTTTCGAGCATTTCCACATAGGCCTGTTCGGCGATCGCCTGCAGGCTGTCCGGGTCGAGCCGGTCGACGAAGCGGTACATCAGCTCGCGCCAGCTCCAGAAGCTGTCGCCGCTGCGTCCGCCGACTTCGGTCAACCCCGCCATGCCGCGCTGAAAGGCATGGCTATGCAGGTTGCCCAGGCCAGGCAGCAATACCTCGCAGCGCGTGTCGGCGGGGGCAGCAGGCGCATCGAATTGCACCGCGCCGATGCGGCCCTGTGACAGCGTAACCCGCACGCCGCTCGCCCAGCCGTCGGGCAACAGGGCCCGCGCTGCCCAGAACACCTGCATCTGTTGGTTTGCCACTGGACACCCTCGATCGCCGAACCTATTGTATATACATATCAGACACTACGAGCCTGCGCCATGCATTGCGACATTCTGTGGCACAACGCGCAACTGATGACCCTGGATGCGGCCGATGGCGGCCTGGGCATCGTGGACGATGGCATCGTCGCCTGCCGGCACGGCCATATCGTCTACGCCGGCCCGGCCGCACAGGCGCCAGCGCTGCGGCCCGACAGTGCGCACGACTGCCAGCGCCGCTGGATCAGCCCCGGCCTGATCGATTGCCACACCCATCTGGTGTACGCCGGCAATCGCGCCAACGAATTCGAGCAACGCTTGCGCGGCGCCAGCTATGCCGACATCGCCGCAGCCGGTGGCGGCATCGTGGCAACCGTGCGCGCCACCCGCGCCGCCGACGATGCCGCGCTGCTGGCCGCCAGCCTGCCGCGCCTGGATGCGATGCTCGCCGAAGGCGTGACCACGCTGGAAATCAAATCCGGCTACGGGCTCACGCTGGACGATGAAATCAAGCAGCTGCGCGTGGCGCGCCAGCTTGCCGCGCTGCGCAAGGTGGAAGAGTGATGCCGACCTTCCTGGGCGCGCATGCCGTGCCGCCTGGCGGCCAGGCGCAGCACTACATCGACCAGGTCTGCACGCAGATGATTCCGGCGGTCGCCGCGCAAGGGCTTGCCGAGGCCGTGGATGTGTTCTGCGAGTATCTGGCGTTCTCGCAGGCGCAGGCCGAACACGTCTTCATTGCGGCGCAAGCGCATGGTTTGCGCATCAAGATCCACGCCGAACAATTGAGCAACCAGCACGGCGCCGAACTGGCCGCACGCTACGGCGCGTTGTCGGCCGATCACATCGAGTACCTGGACCAGGCCGGCGTTGCGGCGATGGCCGCTGCCGGCACGGTGGCAGTGCTGTTGCCCGGCGCGTTCTACTTCATCCGCGATACCCAGCTGCCCCCGATTGCCGCACTGCGCACGGCAGGCGTGCCGCTGGCGCTGGCCACCGACTGCAACCCGGGCACCTCGCCGCTGACCAGCCCGCTGCTGGGGATGAACATGGCGGCGACGTTGTTCCGCATGACCGTGGACGAATGCATCGCCGGGTTCACCCGCCAGGCTGCGCGTGCGCTCGGGCGCAGTGAGCGCCTGGGCCAGTTGCGCGCCGGCATGGACTGCGACCTGGCGATCTGGAACATCGATGCGCCGGCCGATCTGGTCTACCGCATGGGCTTCAATCCTCTTCATGCCCGCGTCTGGCGCGGGCATCTGTGCTGAATCCGGAGTTGTCATGAGTGTTTCTGTTGTCTTGCAACCCGGCCAGGTCACGCTGGCGCAATGGCGTGCGCTGTATCGCGGTGCCGAAGTCGCGTTGGACGATGCATGCGCTGCCGCGGTGCTACGCAGCGCGCAAACGGTGGAGGCCATCGTCGCGCGTGGCGAGCCGGTGTATGGCGTCAACACCGGCTTCGGCAAGCTGGCCAGCGTGCGTATCGAGCGCGAGGATCTGCAGACCCTGCAGCGCAATATCGTGCTCTCGCACGCCGCTGGCGTCGGCGAGCCCACGCCGGTACCGGTAGTGCGGCTGATGATGACACTCAAGCTCACCAGCCTGGCCCAGGGTGCTTCCGGCGTGCAACCGGACACGCTGGCGTTGCTGGAAGCGATGCTGCGCGCCGGCATCACGCCGGTGTGCCGTGCCAGGGCTCGGTGGGCGCGTCCGGCGATCTGGCACCGCTGTCGCATCTGGCCGCGGTGATGATCGGGGTTGGCGAAGCCTTCGTCGGCGCGCAACGCCTGCCTGCTGCCGACGCGCTTGCACACGCGCAGCTGCAGCCGCGCGTGCTGGGCGCAAAGGAAGGGTTGGCACTGCTCAACGGCACGCAGTTTTCCACCGCCTGCGCCCTGGCCGGTCTGTTCGAGATCGAAACCGTCCTGCAGGCCGCGCTGGTCACCGGTGCGTTGTCGGTGGAAGGGGCCAAGGGCTCGGATACGCCGTTCGATGCGCGCATCCACGCGCTGCGCGGGCAGCCCGGACAGATCGCCACTGCGGCGGCATTGCGCGCCTTGATGGCCGATTCGGCCATTCGCGAATCGCATCGGCTTGGCGATGTGCGCGTGCAGGACCCGTACTGCCTGCGCTGCCAGCCGCAGGTGATGGGCGCGGCGCTGGATGTGATGCGTCAGGCCGCGCGCACCCTGGAGATCGAAGCCAATGGCGTGTCCGATAACCCGCTGGTCTTCAGCGATACCGGCGAAGCGCTGTCTGGTGGCAATTTCCACGCCGAGCCGGTCGCCTTTGCTGCAGACATGCTGGCGCTGGCGGTATGCGAAATCGGCTCGATCAGCGAACGCCGCACCGCGATGCTGGTCGACCCCGCACTGTCCGGCCTTCCGGCGTTTCTCACACCGCGCCCGGGCTTGAACTCCGGCTTCATGATTCCGCAGGTGACCGCTGCCGCGCTGGTATCGGAAAACAAGCAGCGCGCGTATCCGGCCAGTGTGGATTCGATTCCGACGTCGGCCAATCAGGAAGATCACGTGTCGATGGCTGCACACGGTGCGCGCCGGTTGCTGGCGATGGCTGAGAACGCCGCGCACGTCATCGGCATCGAGCTGCTGGCCGCCGTGCAGGGCTGCGACTTCCATGCGCCACTGCGCTCCAGCACTGCGCTGGAAGCGGCGCGTGCCCTGTTGCGCGCGCAGGTGCCGACACTGCAGAACGACCGCTATTTTCATCCGGATATGCTGGCTGCCAGCGCATTGGTGCGCTCGGGCGCGTTGGCGCAGGCAGTGGCGATCCCGTTGCCGGTTGTGGAGCAGGGCGTATGAGTCGGCAGCGCTTCTGCAGCGAATCAATCGCTGCATCGTCGCGGTCGCAGCTGCAGTCTTTGGCGATCTCTCCAAGCACACGCACCGACGGTGACGCGGCAGCGCGCACGCGACACATCCGCAACGCCCAGCTGCGCAACGCATGCCGCACGCTCGCAGCACGCACACACGGAGCGCAGCGATGAACGCCCTGCCCGACTGGCTGGAACTGCACCGCGGCGATGCGCCGTTGATCATCAGCTTTCCGCATACAGGGACCGAGTTGCCCGACGAGGTCGCCGACCAGTTCGTCTTGCCGTGGCTGGCGCGCCGCGATACCGATTGGTGGGTGCACCAGCTTTACGACTTCGCACAGGCCCTAGGCGCCACCACGCTGCGGACTGCGATCTCGCGCTCGGTCATCGACGTCAACCGCGACCCGAGCGGGGCCTCGCTGTATCCGGGCCAGCGCACCACCGGTCTGTGCCCGCTCACCACCTTCGACAATCAGCCGCTGTATGCCGACGGCGCGGCACCGGATCAGGCGCAGATCGCGTTGCGTCGCACGCGCTGGTTCGACCCGTACCACGCCGCGCTTGCCGAGGAAATTGCGCGCCTGCGCGCGCAGCACGCCAAGATCGTGGTCTACGACGCGCATTCGATCCGCTCGTTTATCCCACATCTGTTCGATGGCGAATTGCCGCAGTTCAACATCGGCAGCAACGACGACCGCAGCTGCGACCGGCACCTGGCGGATGCGGTGGAGAGCCTGTGCCGCAGCAGCGGCTCCAGCACGGTGCGCAACGGGCGCTTCAAGGGCGGCTGGATCACCCGCCACTACGCGCAGCCCGAGCGCGGCGTGCACACCTTGCAGATGGAACTGGCCTGCCGCGGCTATATGCGCGAGCCGGACAGCCTCACTCCCGAAAACTGGCCAACGCCGTGGCAGCCGGTACACGCCGTGGTGCTGCGCGCAGTACTGCGCCACGTGCTGCAGGCCTGCCTGCACTTCGCCAGTGCGCCCTCTTCCGACCCCGCGCCGCCTGCGGCCAACCGCTGATTGCAAGGAACCCGGCATGACCCGTCACGATGCAACCCGCGTCATTCGCGCCGCCACCGGCACCACGCTCACCGCCAAGAGCTGGCTCACCGAAGCGCCGCTGCGCATGTTGATGAACAACCTGGACCCGGACGTGGCCGAGCGCCCGCAGGAACTGGTGGTCTACGGCGGTATCGGCCGCGCCGCGCGCGACTGGGAATCCTTCGACGCAATCGTTGCTGCACTCACGCGCCTGGACGAGGACCAGACCTTGCTGGTGCAATCCGGCAAGCCGGTGGGCGTGTTCCGCACCCATGCCGATGCGCCGCGCGTGTTGATCGCCAATTCTAACCTGGTGCCGCGCTGGGCCAACTGGGACCACTTCAACGAACTCGATCAAAAGGGCCTGGCCATGTACGGCCAGATGACCGCCGGCAGCTGGATCTACATCGGCGCGCAAGGCATCGTGCAGGGCACGTACGAAACCTTCGTGGAAATGGGCCGCCAGCATTACGCCGGCAACCTGGCCGGCAAGTGGCTGTTCACCGGCGGCCTCGGCGGCATGGGCGGCGCGCAACCGTTGGCGGCGGTAATGGCCGGCGCCTCGTGCCTGGCGGTGGAATGCCGCCGCTCCAGCATCGACATGCGCCTGCGCACCGGGTATCTGGATACGTGGACCGACTCACTGGACGAGGCGCTGCGCCTGATCGAGGAGTCGTGCACCGCGAAGAAGCCGCTGTCGGTCGGCCTGCTCGGCAATGTTGCCGACGTGCTGGACGAATTGCTGCTGCGCAGGATCAAGCCGGATCTGTTGACCGACCAGACCTCTGCACACGACCCGGTCAACGGCTACCTGCCGCAGGGCTGGAGCGTGGAAGACTGGGATGCAAAGCGCGTAAGTGCGCCCAAGGAAGTGGAAGCGGCGGCGCACGAGTCGATGGCCAACCACATCCGCGCCATGCTCAACTTCCACGCGCTGGGCGTGCCCACCGTGGATTACGGTAACAACCTGCGCCAGATGGCACTGGAGGCCGGCATCGACAACGCGTTCGATTTCCCCGGTTTTGTGCCCGCCTACATCCGCCCGCTGTTCTGTCGCGGCATCGGCCCGTTCCGCTGGATCGCGCTCAGCGGCGACCCGGACGACATCGCCAAGACCGACGCCAAGGTCAAGGAACTCATACCCGACGATGCGCACCTGCATCGCTGGCTCGACATGGCAGCCGAAAAGATCGCCTTCCAGGGCCTGCCAGCGCGCATCTGCTGGGTGGGCCTGGGCGATCGCCACCGGCTGGGCCTGGCCTTCAACGCCATGGTGCGCAGCGGCGAGCTGAAGGCGCCGGTGGTGATCGGCCGCGACCATCTGGATTCGGGCAGCGTGGCCTCGCCCAATCGCGAAACCGAAGCGATGGCCGACGGCTCGGACGCGGTCTCCGACTGGCCGCTGCTCAATGCCCTGCTCAACACCGCCAGCGGCGCCACCTGGGTGTCGCTGCATCACGGCGGCGGCGTCGGCATGGGCTTTTCGCAGCACGCCGGCATGGTCATCGTCTGCGACGGCAGCCAGGCCGCCGACAAGCGCATCGAACGCGTGCTATGGAACGACCCGGCCACCGGCGTGATGCGCCACGCCGATGCCGGTTACGCCATTGCAACCGATTGCGCGAAGGAGAAAGGGCTGGATTTGCCCGCGATTCTGAACTGAGGGAATGGCCGCGCAACGTTCGACTACACAGACTGCCCCCCTTGCGGTGGCGGGTCACGGCTACGCAGTCCTTTTTGGCCGCTCTTATTCGAACGTTTGAAATACGCGTCCCAGCCTGTATCAGGCCTATTATTTCCGCGCGGATTCCGAGTGAACGTTTGCGCCTTTCCACGTTTTCACCGCAGCGATCAACTCTTCTTTTTTACTTCCATCGATCGGCCATCCATGTATTTCAGTCACTAGGTGTTTGATCCCATGCT
>NZ_JFAQ01000207.1 GCF_001304695.1 Xanthomonas axonopodis | reverse complement strand
CCGTCATGGTCAACGAACCGAGCAACAGGATGGCAGGACGGAACCATCGGGAAGCGCGCGAGGGCATGGGCAATATCGGTAGCGGGGCGGGAGGAGGGGCGGGACCAGGTACGAACGCAGCAGACCGGAAAATGCGGACGAGAGGTGGCGACCCGGCAACGTTCGTCTGCATCTGTGTCGCATCTGATCCATAGCCGGCGGCTATTAGCGGCTATCGCACGCCGCAAGCATGTGCAGGACGAGCCCGCTCGACACAAACCGAACAAGTGAAAATACGGTGCGCGGGCAGCACCGGATGCAGCATCGCCCATGCCTGGTTCACCGCCGGTGGCCTAGGCTTGCCGGCATGACACACCTGCACTTCGACAATCGTCTGCGTCAACAGCTGCCTGGCGACCCGGAAGAGGGGGCGCGCCGGCGCGAGGTGGACGCTGCTTGGTCGGCAGTCCTGCCGACGCCGGTCGCTGCTCCGTACCTGATCGCGCATTCGGCGGAGATGGCGCAGGTGCTGGGCCTGGATGCGGCTGAGATCGTCAGTGCGCAGTTTGCCCGGGTGTTCGGCGGCAATGCGCTGTACCCGGGCATGCAGCCCTGGGCGGTCAACTATGGTGGGCACCAATTCGGGCATTGGGCGGGGCAGCTTGGCGACGGGCGGGCGATTTCGCTGGGCGAGGCGATCGGAACCGATGGCCGGCGCTATGAATTGCAGCTCAAGGGCGCCGGCGCGACGCCGTATTCGCGCGGCGCCGATGGGCGCGCCGTATTGCGCTCTTCGATCCGCGAATTTTTGTGCAGCGAGGCCATGCATCATCTGGGCGTGCCGACCACGCGTGCGTTGAGCCTGGTCGGGACCGGCGATGCGGTGGTGCGCGACATGTTCTACGACGGCCACCCGCAGCGCGAGCCGGGCGCGATCGTGTGCCGGGTGGCGCCCTCGTTCATCCGCTTCGGTAACTTCGAATTGCCCAGCGCACGCGGCGATATCCCATTGCTGAGGCAATGGGTGGATTTCACCATCGCACGTGATTTCCCTGAGTTGGCCGGTACCGGTGTGGCGCTGTACGCCGACTGGTTCGCGCAGGTCTGCGAGCGTACCGCGGTGATGGTGGCGCACTGGATGCGGGTCGGGTTCGTGCATGGGGTGATGAATACCGACAATATGTCGATCCTTGGTTTGACCATCGACTACGGCCCGTATGGCTGGGTCGACGACTATGACCCGGACTGGACGCCCAACACCACCGACGCGCAGGGGCGTCGTTATCGCTTCGGCACCCAGCCGCAAGTGGCCTACTGGAACCTGGGCCGGCTTGCCCAGGCGCTGGCGCCGCTGGTTGCCGATCAGGTTTCGCTGCAACACGGGCTGGACCGGTTTCGCGATACCTGCATCTGAGCGCGTCAGGAACTGCACGACAGCATCGAACACCCGGCGCGATCGCGTGCCCATTCCGGCCGCCGCGCTGCAAATGCATCGCGCCCGGGCTGATCCTCGTAGGGACGGCGCATGACCTCCAGCAACTCCTGCACCCCGGACGGGTCACCCTGTTCGGCACGGTCGATCGCCTGCTGCGCCAGATAATTGCGCAACACATAGCGCGGGTTGGCCAGGCGCATGCGCGCGCCTCGCTCGTCCGGCAACAGTGGATCCTGCTGCAGGCGCGCGGCGTAGCGCTGCAGCCATTGGTGCAGCTGCGGCGCATCCGCCAAGCGTTTGTCTTCGTCGTAAAAGGCGTCGCGCAGTTGCGCGGGGTCCGGATGTTCGGGCGACAGGTCGATCAGGCCACGGAAGGTCAGCGTCATGTCCATCTCGGATTCGCGCATCAATGCGCGCAGCGCGTCGATCAGCTGCAGATCCTCGTCGCGACATTCAGCCAACCCCAGTTTGGCGGCGGTATCGCGCCGGTCACACGCCAGGCAGGTATGCCGTAAATCCGGCGCCGATGGCGTGCGCAGCCTAGAATAGGCGCAACCCCACCGGCCACCACGCCACCACCCTCATGACTGACTGCAGCCGCTGCGCCGGCACCAATACTTCCGGACCCAACCACTGGTCGGAGCGGATTCGCGACGTCGTCGATTTCCCCAAGCCGGGCATCGTCTTCAAGGATATTACCCCGTTGCTGTCGGATGGCCCGGATTTCGCTTCTGCGCTGGACGAAATGGCGCAGCCGTGGCGGACCACGCCGCTGGACGCAGTGCTGGGTATCGAGGCACGCGGTTTCATTCTGGGAGCGGCGCTGGCGCGCGAACTGCGGACGGGCTTTGTGCCGGTGCGCAAGCCGGGCAAGCTGCCCGGGCGAACGCTGATCCAGGAATATGCGCTGGAATACGGCACCGATCGCATCGAAATGCATGAGGATGGGCTGCCGCGCGGGGCGCGCGTACTGATTGTCGACGACGTGCTGGCCACCGGCGGCACGCTGCGTGCGGCCTTGGGACTTGCCGCCCAACTCGAACTTGAAGTCGTTGGCGCAGCCGTGCTGGTGGAGTTGCAGGGATTGCAGGGTCGCCAGAAATGGGCGAACGATGTACCGCTGTTGGCGACGCTTTCCTACTGAGTCCAAGCTCTTGAGGCCACCCTGGATGCGTGGACGTGCCCGCATCCAGGATTGCTACCGCTGAAACGTAGGCGGCCTGCACCACGCCGGCCGCGCTGCGTTCAGAGCTTGCTGACCCGAAACCGGCGTCCCTTGATCTTGCCTGCGTGCAAGTGTGCCAGCGCCTTGGCGACCTGCGCGCGGGTAATGGCCACGTAGGAGCGGGTAGGGTAGATGGCGATCTTGCCGATTACCGCGCCCGAAAGCCCGGCTTCGCCAGTCAGCGCGCCCAGGATGTCGCCGGCACGCAGCTTGTCGGTCTTGCCGCCATCGATGCGCAAGGTGGTCATTGCCGCCTGCGGCAGTTGCGCCGGCCGCGCAGTGGCCAGCGGTGCACGCGACCATTTCAACGGCTGGCCTTGTTCGGCTTCCAATGCCTGCGCGCGGGCAGCTTCGCGCGGGGCAACCAGGCTCAGTGCCAACCCGTGCTTGCCTGCACGCGCGGTACGGCCGATGCGATGGCGATAGGTTTCGGTATCGGTGGGCAGTTCGTAATTGACCACGGCCGAGAGCTCTTCCACGTCCAGCCCGCGTGCGGCCACGTCGCTGGCCACCAGCACATTGCAGCTACGGTTGACGAAGCGCACCAGCACTTCGTCACGGTCGCGCTGTTCCATGTCGCCATGCAAGGCAAGCGCAGAAAAACCGAATTCCTGCAGCGAGCCAGCCACCTCGTCCACTTTCTTGCGGGTATTGCAGAACACCACGCTGGATTCGGGATTGAAGCGCAGCAGCAGGCCGGCGACGGCCTTTTGCCGATAGTTCGGGTCGACCTCGAAGAACTGCTGATCGATCTCCGGTGCGCTATCGGCGCCTTCCACGGTGATCTCAACCGGCTCTTTCAACAACTCGCGTGCGAGCGTGCGGATACTGTCCGGGAACGTGGCCGAAAACAGCAGGCTCTGGCGATGTTTGTCGCAGCGGCTGGCGATCTCGCGGATGGGTTCTTCGAAGCCCATGTCGAGCATGCGGTCGGCCTCGTCCAGCACCAGCGTACGCACGCCGCCCAGGTGCAGGGTGCGTTTGCGGGCCAGTTCCTGGATGCGACCGGGCGTGCCGACCACCACTTGTGGGTCGTGCGCCTCCAGCGAGGCCAGCTGCGGGCCCAGCGGCATGCCGCCGGTGAGCACCACCAGCTTCATGTTGGGGATGCCGGTGGCGAGCTTGCGCAGCTGCTTGCCGACCTGGTCGGCAAGCTCGCGGGTGGGGCACAGCACCAGCGCCTGCGCCCGGGTCAGTGCCGGGTCGAGCTTTTGCAGCAGGCCCAGCCCGAAGGCAGCGGTCTTGCCGCTGCCGGTCGGCGCCTGGGCGATGACATCGAGCTCCTGCAGGATCGGCGGCAGGCTTTGCGCCTGGATGGGAGTCAGGACGGTGTAGCCAAGGGCGTCGATGCCGGGTGCCAGTACCGTCGACAGCGGAAGCGCGGAGAATTCGTTCATGGCGCATTTTAGCCCGGGATTCGGAATAGGGAATTCGGGATTCGTCGCCGCAACAGCCTGCGCTCTGCCAATCCCGAATCCCGAATCGCCAATCCCGTACAATTGCGGCATGCCTTTAATCACTCTGCAAAGCGTCGACTACAGCGTCGGCGGCCCCTTGTTGCTGGAAAAAACCGACCTCGCAATCGAGCCGGGCGAGCGTATCGCCTTGATCGGCCGCAATGGCGCCGGCAAATCGACCTTGATGAAATTGATCGCCGGCGAGCTCAAGCCCGACGATGGTGAAGTGCGCGTGCAACAGGGTGTGCGTATCGCCCGGCTGGAGCAGGAGGTGCCGCTGGGCACCGGCGGCAGCGTGTTCGACGTGGTGGCCGACGGTCTGGGCGAGTTGGGCCATTGGCTGGCCGAATTCCATCAGCTCAGCCATGCCGAGGTGTTCGACGCCGATGCGTTTGGCAAGGTGCAGGCCAAGATCGATGCGGCCGACGGGTGGGCGCTGGATCAACGCGTCACCGAGACGCTGACCAAGCTGGAACTGGACGGCGATGCGCAGTTCGCGCGGCTGTCCGGTGGCATGAAGCGCCGCGTGTTGTTGGCGCGCTCGCTGGTGTCCTCGCCGGATGTACTGCTGCTGGACGAACCGACCAACCATCTGGATATCGAAGCCATCGACTGGCTGGAAACCTTCCTGAAGGGCTGGAACGGCAGCGTGCTGTTCGTCACCCACGACCGGCGCTTCCTGCGTGCGTTGGCCACCCGCATCGTCGAGATCGATCGCGGCCAGGTCACCAGCTGGCCAGGCGACTGGGCCAACTACGCGCGTCGTCGCGAAGAACGGCTCAATGCGCAGGCGCAGGAAAATGCGCGCTTCGACAAGTTGCTGGCGCAGGAAGAGATCTGGATCCGTCAGGGCATCAAGGCCCGGCGCACTCGCGACGAGGGCCGCGTGCGGCGTCTGGAATCGATGCGCAACAAGCGCGTGCAGCGGCGCGAGCTCACCTGCAACGTGCGCATGGAAGTCTCGCAAGGCGAGTCGTCCGGCAAGAAGGTGATCGAGGCCAAGGAGGTTGGCTTCGCGTTCGGTGCGCGCACGATGGTCAAGGAGTTTTCCACCATCATCCAGCGTGGCGACCACATCGGCCTGATCGGTCCCAACGGCAGCGGCAAGACCACCTTGCTCAAGCTGTTGCTGGGCGATCTGCAACCGCAGCAGGGCGAAATCCGCATCGGTACCAATCTGCAGATTGCGTATTTCGACCAATACCGTTGCGCCCTGCGCGAAGACTGGAGTGCGATCGAAAACGTGGCCGAAGGCCGCGATTTCCTGGAAATCAACGGCAAGCGCAAGCATGTGCATGCCTATCTGCAGGATTTCCTGTTCACGCCCGAGCGCGCCCGAGCACCGATCACGCGCCTGTCCGGCGGCGAGCGCAATCGCCTGTTGCTGGCACGTCTGTTCGCGCAGCCGTCCAACCTGCTGGTGATGGACGAACCGACCAACGACCTGGACGTGGAAACGCTGGAGCTGCTGGAAGAATTGCTTGGGGAATACAGCGGAACCTTGCTACTGGTCAGCCATGACCGCGACTTCCTCGACAACGTGGTGACCTCCACGCTGGTGATGGAGGGCGACGGCCTGATCGGCGATTACATCGGCGGTTACAGCGATTCGCTGCGCCAGCGACGTACGCCGGTCGGCAATGCGATGGCGGTGGCCAAGGCATCGGCCACTGCGGTGGCGACCGCGCCCGTGGCTGCAGTGCCGGCGGACAGCGCGCCCAAGCGCAAGCTCAGCTACAAGGATGCGCGCGAGCTGGAACAGTTGCCGGCCCTGATCGAAACGCTGGAGCAGCAAGTCGTCGCGCTCACCGAGGCGATGAACGAGCCGGCCTTTTACCAGCGCGACAGTGCGGCGATGGCGGCCCACACTGCAGCGTTGGGCGATGCGCAAAAGCAACTGGATGCGGCTTACGCGCGCTGGAGCGAGCTGGATAGTTGATCGTCGGCTGTGGCACGCGTAATGCGTGCCGGCCGCGCGTTCTGGCGCGACGAAGGGCGATGTCGGTGTGCGATCGCGCCTGGATGCAGGCGGGTGCGGTGCGTAGCGATCTGTGTTCGCCAGAAATACCAGCGCTGATCGACAGCGCCGCGCGGTGCCTACGAAACATCGCGAGCGCTCATCAGGTCGGTGCAGGCGGCATGCATGCAGCCATCGCTTCTGCACGGGGCATGTGGTGCCGGTACCAGGGGTGTCCGCTCGGCCGGTTGCGCAAGAGTTCTGTTGGCTGCTCTCAGTCGCAGGCGCTTGCTGGCGCAACGAACGCGGCAAAGGTCAGCCCGCGTGCTGCCCAGGCGTTAGCGACTTCGTCGAGGATGTCCAGCAAGGTGTCGCGGTCGTTGGGTGCCGTGCCGGCCAGCGCCTGGGCGCCATCGATGAGCAGGGCATAGCCATGTGGCGAAGGCAGCCACGCCAGGTCGCGCAGGGCATCGCTAAGCGCGTCCCAGTTGCGGCCGAAGCTGGCCGGGAAATCCAGTTGCGTGGCCAGGCGCATCAGCAGCATGCGTTTGTCGCTGCAGGTGGCCAGATCCACGCGCAAGATGCGTAAGCCGGCATCGCGCGCAAGCGCCGCCATGGTGTCCAGATCGTCGGTCTCGGCCTGATACACCCCCGATTGCTGCGGATCGGACAGATCCAGCGCGAAGTCGCCAGCGCTCATGGTTCCTGGTCCGGGGTCGGGCCAACGAAGGATTTGAAGCTCTGGTAATGATCGTCGCTGTAGTACCACGCCTCGGGCGGGGTGCCGCCGGTGACGATGCGGCGTGCGCCGCGATCCGGGCTGCCGGGCGTATCGACAGTGTATTCGCGGTAGTAGCCGCGCGGACGCTCGGGCAGGCGATGCTCGCGGTTGCCGAACACACCGCCATCCTGCGGATGCGGAAACGGGCCGCCGCGCTGGATCAGCACGATCGTGGCCATCGCCTCGGTCGGCAGAAAGGCGGGCAGACGCGGCACCTCGCGCGTCGGTTCGGCCGCTGCGATCGGTGCATTGAGTTGCGGCGCGAACTGCGGCTTGGGCGTCTGCATCGCGCGCATGCCCCACAGGCCGGCGACGAGCAGCGCGATGGCGACAATGAGCAAAGCGGGCTTGCGCATGAAGACGTTCCGAAAATGGGTACGGCAGGTCAAGTATGCCGATGCGCGACTGTGTCGACTTTGAACGTGTCCGGGCACCGGGACGGTTCACGCCCAAGTAACCGGGACCTGGTGCAAGGTGTGGAGCGAACAGGCGCGGCATGCGATGGGATGAAGTTTCCCTGCCAGCACCCTTGGTAAGCGCTGCCGCCGTCCTTACCATCTACCCCGCAACGCCCGGTTTTCGCCGGGCGGCAAGTCCAGGAGATACGCATGGCTTACACCCTTCCACAGTTGCCCTACGCCTACGACGCGCTGGAACCGAACATCGATGCGCAGACGATGGAAATCCATCACACCAAGCATCACCAGACCTACATCAACAACGTCAATGCGGCGCTGGAAGGGACTGAGTACGCCGATCTGCCGATCGAAGAGCTGGTCTCCAAGCTGAAGAGCCTGCCGGAAAACCTGCAGGGCCCGGTGCGCAACAACGGTGGCGGCCACGCCAACCACTCGCTGTTCTGGACCGTGCTGTCGCCCAACGGTGGCGGCGAGCCCAAGGGCGAGGTCGCCAAGGCGATCGACAAGGACATCGGTGGCTTCGAGAAGTTCAAGGAAGCCTTTACCAAGGCCGCTGTGAGCCGTTTCGGCTCGGGTTGGGCTTGGTTGAGCGTGACCCCGGACAAGAAGCTGGTGGTGGAAAGCACTGCCAACCAGGACAGCCCGTTGTTCGAGGGCAACACCCCGATCCTGGGCCTGGACGTGTGGGAACACGCGTACTACCTGAAGTACCAGAACCGTCGCCCGGAATACATCGGCGCGTTCTACAAGGCCGTCAATTGGGAAGAAGTCGAGCGCCGCTACCACGCCGCGATCGCCTGAGGTTCTGCATCGGCGCTAGGTACTGCCTAGCGCTGTCACAGCGGCACCCAACACAAGGCCGGGAGCGAACCCGGCCTTGTGCGTTTACTGTGAGCTGTTTGTAGGGGCGACTCTAGCCGCGAGGGCTTTGCCGGCAAAGCCTTCGCGCCAGGGCACGCTCCTGTATCTCCCGGGCCACTGTATTGCGAACGGGTCGATCAGAACTTGGCGTCGAACTCGCGGGCATAGCCGGTGTTGACGATGACCTTTTGCAACGCGTCGCTGATCTTGATGTTGCCGGCGACGATCTGCCGCGTTTCCGGGCCCATGTTGTCCATGCGCGGCGGGGTGGCGCCCTTGTAGTCGCAGACGCGGCCACCGGCCTCGCGCACCAGCAGCACGCCAGCGGCGATGTCCCAGGCTTTGACCCCCGCTTCGAAATAGGCATCGGCGCGGCCGCAGGCGACATAGGCCAGGTCCAGCGCCGCCGAGCCGGTGCGGCGCACGTCTTCGGCCTGTACCAGCAGCGCATCCACGCACTTGAGCTGTGCACTGGCGCGCGCGCGTTCGCGCGGCGGGAATCCGGTGTGGACCATGGCGCCTTCCAGATCCTTGCGCTCTGCAATACGGATACGGCGGTCGTTGAGTACTGCGCCGGCGCCGCGGCTGGCAGTGAACAGCTCATTGCGCAACGGGTCGAAGATCACCGCATCGGTAGGTTCGCCGTTTTCCACCAGTGCGATGGATACGCAGTAATGCGGGAAGCCGCGCAGATAATTGCTGGTGCCGTCCAGTGGATCGATGACCCAGGTGTAGCGACCACTCTTGCCGCCCTGCACGCCGCCTTCTTCGCCGAACACGGCGTACTCGGGGTAGCCGCGCTTGAGTTCCTTGATGATGACCTTCTCGGCATCGGCATCGACTTCGCTGGCGTAGTCCATGCTGCCTTTCTGCACCACATTGAGCGCATCGAGCTTGTTGATGCCGCGCAACAGCACATTGCCGGCGAGGCGGGCGGCTTTGACCATGACGGTGACGGCGGGTTTCTGCATGGTTAAAGCTCCCGTGAAGGCAGAATCGGACAATGGCGAAGGTAAAAGAGCGGTCCGGCGCAAAAGCCGGCCGCGCAGTTTACCATCTACGGTCGAACAGCTTCCCAATCTCCGTTCATGTCCGTCAGCCAGCGCATCCGATTTGTTCTTGTGGGTACCCAGCATCCAGGCAACATCGGCGCCGCGGCGCGTGCGATGAAGACCATGGGGGTCTCGCGCCTGGTGCTGGTGGCACCGGAGCGCGCACTCGACGAAGACGCCTACCGGCGCTCGGCCGGCGCCGAAGACGTGCTGAGCCAAGCGCCGATCTTCGCTACGTTGGGCGACGCGGTGGCCGACTGCACGCTGGTCATCGGCTGCACTGCGCGCGCGCGGCGGGTAGCGTTGGAAGAGCTGCTGCCGGACGAGGGCGCGCAGCGTGCGCTGGCCAAGGCGGGCGAGCCGGCCGAGGTGGCCTTCGTGTTCGGCCGCGAGCGCACCGGTCTGACCAACGACGAACTGCAGCTGTGCCACGCCGCGGTCCATATTCCCTCCGATCCGCAGTTCAGTTCGCTCAACCTGGCCGCAGCCGTGCAGGTGCTGGCGTATGAAGTGCGACTGGCGCAGCTGGCGGCAGGCGAGGCCGAACCCGCTCCGGCAGCGGCTCCCGGTTTGCGCGACGGGCCGGCCAGCCACGCACAGCTGGAAGGGATGTTCGGCCAGCTGGGCGACACGCTGGACGAGATCGATTTCCACAAGGGCCGTGCGCCGGAGTCGGCGATGCGCAAGTTGCGCCGGTTGTTGTTGCGTGCAGAGATGACCGAGCAGGAGGTGCGGCTGATTCGCGGCATCCTGTCCGATGCCCAGCGCATGGCCATGCTCGCCAAGCAGGCCGGAAATTGACGTCTGTCACATCTTCAAGGATTCGGCTAGGCTGTCCGCGGCTCTAGGGGAGTGTCCGTTTTGCGCGGTCTACGATGGTGTCTGATTGCCTGCTGGTTGATCGCCGGGGCAGGCTTGGCCGTGACGGCTGCGGCAGCGCCTTCCTCGGTCCTGGTGCTTGGACGGATCAGCGATGATCCCGCCAGCCATTACGAGCAGCTCAAGCCCCTGCTGGATTACGTGGTGCCGCGCATGCGCGAGGTCGGGATCCGCCGCGGCGAAATCCTGATGGCGCCCGATGCGCGCCAGATGTCCAGCTATCTGCGGCGCGGCCGGGTCGATTGGGTCAGCGAAACGACCGGTGCGGCGATGCTGCTGGAACAGCGCGGCAGCGCGCACCCCTTGCTCATGACCGAGCGTGGCGGGCTGCGCGACTTCCACACGCTGTTCTTCGTGCGCCGCGACAGCCCGATCCAGTCGCTGTCGCAGTTGCGCGGCCACACCCTGGCCTTGCAGAACGCCTCGTCCACCAGCGGCTACCTGCTACCCATGCTCGAACTGCTGCGCAACGGCATCGCGTGCGACGTGCTGCTGTCGGCGGATGACACCCCGGCGCGCGGATCGGTCGGCTATCTGATGGTGGGGTCGAAATTGAACGTTGCTGCGTTCGTGCACAAGCACCTGATCGACGTGGGCGCGCTCAGTAACGTCGATTGGGACGACGAACGCCGTATGCCGCCGGTGTTCAAGCGCGACTTCCGCATCGTGCACCGCACTGCGCCGGTGCCGCGCGCGGTGGAAATGGTGCGCGCAGGAATGGATCCGGCAGTGGAGCAGCGTCTGCGGGTGGTGTTGCTGCAGGCCGCCTCCGACCCCAAGGCCGGCCCGGCGCTAAAACGCTTTTTCGATACCACCGGGTTCCGTCCGCTGGATCCCGTTAGCCGCCGACGTCTGCAAGAGTTGAGCGCGGGCGTGCAACGCGTCAGGGATCACGTGGAATGACTCAGGTGCGCTTCGGCTTGCAGGCACGCTTTCTGTTGGTGATGGCGCTGACCCTGCTGCTGGTCGGTGCGATTCTGGCTTCGCTGCTGCAGCGACAAAGCGCGATGCAGCGCGAGGTGCGCGGGCTGAGTGCGCAGATCCTGCACGAGCTGTTCGATCGCAGCCTGCGCACGCGCGGCGAAACGCTGGCGACCGAGCTGGCTTCCGGATTGGCCAACCCCTTGTATTACTCCGATTTGGGCGCGGTGGGCGCGCTGGTGCGCAATGCCTCGCGCCAGCAGGTGGTGAGCTATGTGCTGGTGTTCGACCGCCATGGCCGGCTGGTGCATGACGGCACGCCGACCTTGCAGCGTTACGGGCAGGCCATGACCGATCCGCTCGCCGCCAAGGCGCTGGCGGCGCAGGCGATGGTGTTGCAGTCCTCGCCGGAGGTGCTGGAGGTGACCGTGCCGATCAAGATCGGCGACCAGCGCATCGGTGGGGTGCGCGTGGGCATGTCGCGCGAGCGGGTGCGCAAGATCGAAACCGGCGCCAATCTCACCCTGGTGCAGAACCTCAACGCCATCGGCAAGCGCGATCTGGGCTGGTTGCTGGTATTGCTGGCTGCGCTAGGCGGGTTGGGCGTGTTGCTGGCCATCTATGTACAGCGCACGCTGGTGGCGCCGATTCGGTTGCTGGCGGCAGCAGCAAAGCAGATCGAACGGGGCGACTACGCGGTGCAGTTGCCGCCGCACCCGCGCAACGACGAGATCGGCGAGCTGATTTCCGCGTTCGGGCGCATGAGCGAAAGCATCGCCCGGCACGACCGCGAAGTGCGGCACATGGCCTACACCGACGCCTTGACCGGGCTGACCAACCGGCTGGGCTTCCGCGAGGGTCTGGATCATCTGCTCCACACCGCGCGCAGCACCGGCAGCAAGCTGGCCTTGCTGTGTTTGCCGATATCGACGACTTCAAACGCGTCAACGACACGCTTGGCCACGAGGCCGGCGACGAAGCCTTGCTGCAGTTCGCCAGCCGTATCGGCCGCGCAGTGTCCGCGCTGGGCGGCGACGATGCGATTCTGGCGCGCTTCGGCGGCGATGAGTTCGTGATCCTGCTGCAGAGCGGCGATGTCAGCCTGCTGGCGGCGCAACTGGCCGACCGGCTGGTGCACGAACTGAGCCGGCCATTGAACGTACAGGGCCGCGAGGTGTTCCTGGGGACCTCGATCGGCATCACGCTGTTCCCCGATGACGCGCGCGATGCCACCGCACTGCTGAAGAATGGCGACATCGCCATGTACCAGGCCAAGGTGGCCGGCAAGAACTGCCATCGCTTCTACAGCCGCGCCGCCGACCACGCGGTGGAACGCCGGGTGCACATGGAGCACGAGTTGCGCGGGGCCTGGGAACGCGATGAGCTGCGCCTGGTGTATCAGCCCATCTACCGCACCAGCGACCGTGTGCTGGTGGGCGTGGAAGTGCTGCTGCGCTGGCAGCATCCGGCGCTTGGAACGATTGTGCCGTCCACCTTTATCGATATTGCCGAGCAGAGCGGCCTGATCGAAGTGATCGGCCCCAAGGTGCTGCGCGCAGCCTGCCTGGAGGCAGCGCAGTGGCCAGTGGTGGGCGAGGGCCTGTTCGTGTCGGTCAACGTTTCGCCGCGGCAACTGCGCAGCGGTGCGCTGATCGACACCGTGGCCGCGTGCCTGGCCGAGTCGGGGCTGCCGGCTGCGCGCCTGCATCTGGAGCTGACCGAGACCGCGGTCATCGGCGACGAGATGATGGCTGCCAGCCTGCTCGACCAACTGCATCGCACTGGCGTGAAGGTATGGCTGGACGATTTCGGCACCGG
>NZ_JFAQ01000206.1 GCF_001304695.1 Xanthomonas axonopodis | reverse complement strand
AGGGGTTGGGGTGAGGGTACGAGGCGAAGCCATTCGTCCCGTTCCAACTCCACCAGCTTCGCTCGAACCCTCATCCGCGCCTGCGGAGCCCCTTCTCCCAATGGAAGAAGGGCCAAGCCCGTCTTACGGCTGCACTACCGTCATCGTGGCTGGCGTGCTGCGGCCCACACCACGCAGCTCTGGCCGGTACATGTCTTCCACCAGCGACGGCGGCACTGTGTAGGTGCCCGGAGTGACTGCACGCACCAGGTAGTACACCTGCGCCTTGCTGCCCGACGACAGCGCCAGCGCGGCCACATAGCGGTCGTCGCGGAACTCTTCGTGCTTGACGTCGGCGGCGCTGGACCGCTCGCTGATGCCGATGCCGTCCACCACCACGTCCGCCCACTGCTTGGCATCGCCGAGATTGAAATTCTCGATTTCCAAACCGGCCGGCAGCAGGTCGGTGAGCAAGGCATCGGGCATGCTGCTGTTGGCAGTGATGCTGACACGCACGATCAACGCTTCGCCTTCCTGCAATGGGTGCGGCGTCCACGACTTGCCGTCGGTGGTGTACCAGCTGCGCTCCACACTTAGATTGCGCGTGTCCGGTTCCGGTGCGCTACGCGGAATGCCGGCCACTTCCAGGCTGGCGTACATCGGCGCCTCGCCTTGTGGTGCGAACTGCACGCCGCGCGCCAGGGCGGCACTGTCGAAACTGCGCCCGAACACGCGTGCCGGTGCGACCTGCTGCACCTGGTCGCCCACCGTCAAGCTGCCGGACACCTGCTTGCCTGCCCGACCATCAAGGCCTTGCCCAACCGCGCCAACGCCACCTGATCCTGCGTGCTCAGCCGCAGCCAACCGGTCGCGCGGCGTGCATCCAGCGCGCGGCCCAAGGCCACCGCGCGGGTGTCGTACTCTGGCTTGGACAAACCGCGTTCGTGCAGTAACGCCATCATCAAGGCGTCGTCGCGGATCGCGCTGCCGTAATCGCCGAAGTACGGCGGACGCTCGCTGCTGTCCTTGGCAAACCCGGCCTTAATCGCCGCATCGCCACGCTTGGTATCGCCCTGCAGCGACAAGGCGATGCCCAGATGGACCAACGACAGACCCGTCAATGCCTTGTCGCGCTGGTTGTCGTACAGCGCGCGCAGCGTGCCCAGCGGGGCGCGGTTGACGCGCGCCAGGACGTAGCCGGACCAGGCCTGATTGGCGAATTTCAGATTATCCCGGCGATCCTGCCCGTAGAACTCGTTGCCACCGGACAACAGGTCTTTGCTCAGGCGATTGAGCGCCTTTTGCAACACGTTGTCGGGCACCGCAAAACCGGCGTCCTTGGCATCGAGCAGGAATTCGGCGATGTAGGGCGTCAGGCCCGGGTTGATGTAGCCATCGTCGCCCCACATCGAAAAATGCCCGCTGGCGATCTGCATCGACGCCAGCCGGCCGAACGCGCCTTCCATGCGCTCACGGCGCTTGGCCGCCTCCAGCCCCTTGATGCCGAGCGCCCTGGCGGTGGCATCGTCGAGCAGCAGCGCCGCGTAGCCCTTGCTGTTGGTCAGCTCGGCGCAGCCGTACGGGTACTCCAACGCGCCCTGCAATGCGCTGGCGAACGGAATCGGCGGCAACGCGCTGACCACCATGCGCGCGGTCACCGAGCCGGCCATCAGGCCATCGGCAAACCCGCTGTCCAGGGTGACCGGCGCCAGCGGATCGAGCACGCGCGTCTGCGCACGCAGCACCTGCGGCCAGCCGGCGCGCACCGGCAGCTCGTAGCTGCGGTCGGCCTTGAACCCGTTGCCGTCCACGCGCACGCGCACCTTGGCCACGCTATAGCCTTCGGTAGCGCTCAACGGGAAGCTCAGCGTCTGTTTGGCGTCCACGCCGAGCTTGACGCTGCGCGACGCTTCGCCGATGGCGAGCGGGCCAATGCCCTCCACACGCACGTTGAACTCGCCCGGCTTGCCAGTGAAATTCTGCACGTCCAGCGTCACCGTGCTGCGGTCGCCCGGGGCCATCACGCGCGGCATGCTGGCTTCGGCCAGAATCGGCGCGCGCACGACGGTTTCCATGTCGCGGTTGCCGTAACGCGTGTCCGAATACACCAGCGCCGACACCCGCAAGGTGCCGTTGAAATCCGGCACCGACAGTTGCACGCGCGCGTTGCCGCGGGCGTCGAGTTTGATTAAGGCAACGCTGATCAA
>NZ_JFAQ01000205.1 GCF_001304695.1 Xanthomonas axonopodis | reverse complement strand
CCGTCGCACTGCGGGCAGCGAAATCCCTTCGGCCAGCGCCACCGATACAACGCCCGGTAACACTTGGCTTCGGTTCCGTAGCGATCCACGCACTCGGTCAGCGACAATCCCGGCTGAAACTGCACGATGTTGATCCCCATCTCCCACCTCCGTTGCCTTCAGCTGGAGCCATTGTCCAATCGCAGCGTCGCAGATCCTGCAACTACGGCTGAGCGATGGAGCTAATCAGGATACGGTTTGGCTGGCTAGGGTGCGCGGCGAGTCGCGGCGCATCTCAGGGGATCTGAAACCCCGCTTCCCGTAACAACCGCGCCAGCGCGATCAGCGGCAGGCCCACCAAGGCGGTGTGATCTTGCGAGCGGATCGCGTCGAACAGGCTGATGCCAAGGCCCTCGCATTTGAAGCTGCCGGCGCAATCCAGGGCCGGTTCGGCGTCCAGGTAACGTTCCATCTCGGCGGCCGTCAGCGCGCGGAGCTGAACCTCGGTCAGGTCCAGCGCGTGCAGCTGGCGCTCTGGGCCAACCAGGCTGACAGCGGTATGGAAGCGCACGGTTCGGCCAGACATGGCGGTCAGCTGCATCCGGGCCCGCTCGCGCGTGCCGGGTTTGCCCAGCGCCTGGCCGTCCAGGTCGGCGACCTGATCCGAGCCGATCACCCAGGCAGCAGGGAAGCGGGCTGCCACCGCGGCGGCTTTTTCGGCGGCCAGGCGGCTGGCCAGTGCGCTCGGGGATTCGCCCGGTTGCGCCTGCTCATCGACCTCCGGCCCGACAGTGTCGAAGTCGAGCTGCAGGCGGCCGAGCAGCTCGCGCCGATAGACAGACGTGGAAGCGAGTATCAGGCGTGGCATCATGGCGCGCTGTGAGGAGGAAGCAGGGGAGTCTGCGGTCCTGCGGACCATGCGGCAATCGCATGAATGGAGTCATTTGACAGGGCTGCCGCGGGTCTTTAACATTCTGCGGCTTATGTCCGCGAACGTGCCCGAAATGCTGGATGCTTGGCGGATGGTCGCAGCGCGCAGGCGCTTCGATGGCCGCATCCCGCTATCTGCGATGACCCGTCTGCAGGGAAGCCTTGTCGATACCGACGGCGAATGTGTCTATTCGCTTCAATTCGATCAAGACCCTCTGCTCAAGGTCGCCTATGTCGAACTCAGTATCGATGTGGAGCTTCCGCTGGCCTGCCAGCGCAGCCTGCAACGCTTTCTGTATCCGGTGCAAATCAGACAGCGTCTTGGTTTGATCCGCGACGAGGCCGACGAAGCTGCATTGCCGGCCGAGTACGAAGCGTTGCTGGTGCCGGAAGATGGCATGCTGCGGGCCGTCGACATGATCGAGGACGAACTGGTGCTGTCAGTGCCGGTGGTGCCGGTGGCGCCGGGTAGCGAAGCGATCGACGCCGAGTGGGTTCCGACCCAGGAAGAGCAAGACAAGGCCAGTCCGTTCGCGGCGCTGGCAGCGTTGAAGAAACAGTAACCGCCGCTGTTAAGGGCGGTAAGACAGGTCGACGCGGGCGTAGAGCGTGCTATTCGACTCAACAGAACAAGTTATCGAACTAAAGTTGGAGCAATCCCATGGCTGTGCAGAAATCCCGTGTCACCCCGTCCCGTCGCGGCCAGCGTCGTTCGCACGATGCCCTGACCGCCAAGCAGCTGTCGACTGACCCGACCAGCGGCGAGATCCATCTGCGCCACCACATCACCGCTGACGGTTACTACCGCGGCAAGAAGGTGATCGCGACCAAGTCGTCGGCCGTCCAAGAAGATTGATCCGTGGCGCCCGCCGCGTTCGACGCGGCCGGGTGACTCTCGCTTCTTCAAGAGCCGTCGGTCACCGTGGCTCTTGCAACAGGGAACAGTATGAGCAAGCGGATCTATTCCAGAATCGCGGGCACGGGTAGTTATTTGCCCAAAAAGGTGTTGACCAACGACGACATGTCGAAGATCGTCGACACCAGCGATGAATGGATCTTCTCGCGCACTGGCATCCGTGAACGTCACATCGTTGCCGACGACCAGACCACCAGCGATCTGGCGTATTTCGCCTCGCTGAAGGCGATGGAAGCGGCCGGTGTGACCGCCGAGGAGATCGATCTGATCGTCATCGGCACCACCACCCCGGACCTGATCTTTCCGTCGACTGCCTGCTTGTTGCAGGCCCGGCTGGGCAATGTCGGTTGCGGTGCGATGGACGTCAACGCTGCCTGCTCGGGTTTTGTCTACGCGCTCAGCGTGGCCGACAAGTTTGTGCGCAGTGGCGACGCCAAGACCGTGCTGGTGGTTGGCGCAGAAACCCTGACCCGCATCGTCGACTGGACCGACCGCACCACCTGTGTGCTGTTTGGCGATGGCGCCGGCGCGGTGATCCTCAAGGCCGACGAAGAAACCGGCATCCTCAGCACCCATTTGCGTGCCGATGGCAGCAAGAAAGAGCTGCTGTGGGATCCGGTGGGGGTCTCGGTGGGATTCGGCGAAGGCAAGAACGGCGGCGGCGCGTTGCTGATGAAGGGCAACGACGTCTTCAAGTATGCGGTCAAGGCGTTGGACTCGGTGGTCGATGAGACCCTGGCGGCCAACGGCTACGACAAGCACGACCTGGATTGGCTGATTCCGCATCAGGCCAACCTGCGCATCATCGAAGCCACTGCCAAGCGGCTGGAGTTGCCGATGGAGCAGGTGGTCGTCACCGTGGATCGCCATGGCAATACGTCGTCTGCGTCGGTGCCGCTGGCGCTGGATGAAGCAGTGCGCTCCGGTCGCGTGCAGCGCGGCCAGTTGCTGTTGCTGGAAGCCTTCGGCGGCGGGTTTGCCTGGGGCTCGGCGCTGCTGCGCTACTGACGTTTTGCTTCCTGTACGAGTGGGTGCACACGTCCATTCAAGCGGTTCGTGCATGGC
>NZ_JFAQ01000204.1 GCF_001304695.1 Xanthomonas axonopodis | reverse complement strand
TCGAAAGCGCGAGCGCGCGCGGCCGTCGCACTGCGGGCAGCGAAATCCATTCGGCCAGCGCCACCGATACAACGCCCGGTAACACGTGGCTTCGGTTCCGTAGCGATCCACGCACTCGGTCAGCGACAATCCCGGCTGAAACTGCACGATGTTGATCCCCATCTCCCACCTCCGTTGCCTTCAGGTGGGGCCATTGTCCAACCGCAGCGTCGCAGATCCTGCAACTACCGGCTGAACGATGGGGCTAATCAGGTTAAGTAATGATGTGTCAGCTGTCGTCGCATGTATGAGGTAATCCCCCCGCCGAGTAGCAGACGTCAGAAGTCGAATTTTCTCGTACTCTGACCGGAGGAGGTTCCATGAAGAAGTCCCGCTTTACCGACAGCCAGATCATCGCCGCGCTCAAGCAGGCCCAGGCAGGCACACCCGTGCCAGCGTTATGCCGCGAGCACGGCATCAGCTCGGCAACGTTCTACAAATGGCGCAGCAAGTTCGGTGGCATGGACGCCTCGTTGATGGCCCAGCTCAAGGAGCTGCAGGATGAGAATCGGCGGTTGAAAAAGATGTACGCCGAGGCCCAGCTCAGTGCCGACCTGCTTAAGGAGGCGATGGCAAAAAAATGGTGAGGCCATCTCAACGCCGGGAGATGACCCGATGGGCGGTGGAAGGCGGGCGAGCCGCGATCCGGCATGCGTGCAGGACCTTCGAAGCGAGCGAGACCTGCTTTCGCTACCAAGCCAAGGTGAACGAAGACAATGCCCGGATCGCCGACTGGCTGATCCGACTGACCACGGCTTACCGCAACTGGGGCTTCGGGCTATGTTTCCTGCACCTGCGCAACGTGAAAGGCTTCGGCTGGAACCACAAGCGCGTGTATCGCATCTACCGCGAGCTGGAATTGAACCTGCGGATCAAGCCGAAGAAGCGGCTGGTGCGGGAGAAGCCCGAGCCACTCTCGGTGCCAGAGACGATCAACCAGGTCTGGTCGATGGACTTCATGCACGACCAACTCAGCGACGGCCGCAGCTTCCGGCTGTTCAATGTACTAGACGACTTCAACCGCCAGGGGCTGGGGATCGAGGTCGACCTGTCGCTGCCGTCGGCACGCGTGATCCGTTCACTGGAGCAGATCATCGAGTGGCGTGGCAAGCTTGGCGCCATTCGCTGCGATAACGGCCCCGAATACATCAGCGGTGCGCTGCTGAACTGGGCGCGCAGCGGCAAGGCATCCAGATCGAGCATATACAGCCTGGCAAGCCCCAGCAAAACGCCTACGTCGAGCGCTACAACCGCACCGTCCGATACGCCTGGCTGGCACGCACCCTGTTCGACAACATCGAACAGGTGCAGAACACAGCCACGCGCTGGCTATTGGTCCTACAACCACGAGCGCCCCAACATGGCGCTTGGCGGCATCACGCCAATGCAGAAATTGGCACTGGCTGCAAAGTATAAGCAACTCAAGAAAGCCGGATCGGTTCAGACTTCTCAAGGAACTGGCGCAAGCGTTTCGCGACTTTAATTATTAAAAATATACATTTTTATAAAATCACTAATAAACAGAAATACCCCCGCACGTTGCAATCCTCCAAATAAAAAGAGTAAATTCGGTCCCGTGCAAATTTTGCACATATCCAACCCGCATTTTTTATAAATAAAAGGATTAATATGAAAGAGTTGAGCGATCAAGAAATCAAGAAAGTTTCCGGGGGCGACTCGGTAGTCACACACTCGCCCAGCCCTTTCCCGACACTACCATCTTCCCAAAATCCTTTACCCACTGGCACCACCATCCCCAACTCCAAAGGGCATAACCCCTTTGGGCAGTAGCTTCGGTCAGATGACAAACCAAACTCAACTCACGCAGCCATGATTTAACCGCCAAGGAAACTGCGAAAAGCCTGGCGTCTCACGCCAGGCTTTACTGATTCACCACATTTGACCGCAGCGAAGCTAGAACTCAGAGGAGTTTATAACTTCGTCGTGCAAACGTCGATTTCAAGTGCCGTAGTCCTTGTTGTTATCGATGAAACGCCAACGTCGCGATAACACCCCGCTCCTGCCCCGGCCGCACGCTCACGCGCCAGCCGTACAGGTCGCAAAGACGGCTCACGATCGACAGACCAATCCCACCGCCTTGCGAGTGGCCGGCGTGGGTGCCGCGGTAGCCGCGCTGGAACAGTTTGGCCGCGTCTTCTTCGCTCAGACCGGGGCCGGAGTCGATGACTTCCACACAGTCGCCACGCACACGCACGCGCACCTGGCCGTCCTGGGTGTACTTGACCGCATTGCCGATCAGGTTGCCCAACGCCACCGACAAGGCGGATTCGGGCGCGTCGATGACCAGATCGCGTTCGCCTTCCAGCAGCAATTCCAGCGGTTTTCCGCCGAGTTGTGCGCGATGCGAATCGATCAGTTGCTCGGCCACCTTGGCGACGTTGCTGCTGCCCTGTCCGCGTTCGTTGCGCGAGAGCAGCAACAACGAGCCGATCAAATCGCTACATTGCTGCTCGGCGCGCTGGATGCGTTGCAGCCGCTGCAGCACCTTTTCGTCCAGGTTGGGTTTGGTAAGCAGCAGTTCGGTCGCGCCGCGGATCACTGCCAATGGGGTGCGCAGTTCATGGCTGACGTCGGCGTTGAACTCGCGGTCGCGCTGCACCACTTCGGTAAGACGCGCCGAGTAGTCGTCGAGTGCTTCGGCGAGCTGGCCGACTTCGTCGTCCGGGAAATGCGCGGCCAGCGGCTTGGGTTCGCTCGTGCCGCCACGATACGCACGCAAGCGCGCAGCCAGGTCCGACACCGGGCGCATGACCTTGGATGCGGACCACCAGCCGATCAACAGCGAGAAGCCGCTGAACACCAACACCGATAGCATCAAGGTGCGCTTGAGCTGGATCTCGCCCTTAAGCGTCTGGGTCATGTCGTACGCCAGGAAAAACCAAACGCTCGGCGTTTTACGTACAGCCAATTTATACGAGTAGGGATTCCCGCTCTCGTCCACACCCGAAACTGTCCGGATGCCATCCTGAAACTGATACCAATCCGGCTGTTCGCGGCGCAGCGCTTCGAACTTGTCGCTTTTGACCACGCGCCCACGCATCTGCTGCACCGGCAGATCGGGATTGCGCAGCGGGTCGGAATAGTAGCGCTGCGCGAAGGCATCGATGTTGCGGTTCATCACATCTTCCACCAACTGGTTTTCCACGCGCGAGCGCGCCCAGTTGGTGGCGAAAGCGAACAGCGTTGTCAGGCAGAAGCCCAACAACACGAACGACAGGATGATGCGGCTGCGCAGACGCCGCCGATAGCGGCCGCGCCTACGCGCCGGCCGCGTCTCGCTCGTACTTTCAGGCATCGGGCGAGGCGATGCGGTAGCCGATGCCGTGGCGGGTCTGGATCATCGGCACATCGAACGGCTTGTCGACCACGGCGCGCAGGCCGTGGATATGCACGCGCAACGAATCCGAATCCGGCAGCTCTTCGCCCCACACGCGGGTTTCCAGTTCCTGGCGGGTGACCACCGCCGGCGAGGCTTCCATCAGCGCCTGCAGGATCTTCAGCGCAGTCGGGTTGAGTTGCAGCAGCTTGCCGCGGCGACGCACTTCCAGCGTATCCAGGTTGTATTCCAGATCACCGGTTTCCAGCACGCGGGTGTGCACGCCCTTGCCACGACGCGACAGCGCGTTGAGGCGCACTTCCACTTCCTGCAGCGCGAACGGCTTGATCAGATAGTCGTCGGCGCCGGAGTCGAAGCCGGCCAGCTTGTTGTCCAGCGAGTCGCGCGCGGTCAGCATCAACACCGGGGTCTGCTTGCGCGCCTCGTTGCGCAGCTTGCGGCAGACCTCGATGCCATCCATGCCAGGCAGGTTGAGGTCGAGCACGATGGCATCGAACTCGTGCACCACGGCAAGGTGGAGGCCGGTCACGCCATCGGCGGCAAAGTCCACCGTGTGGCCCCGGTCTTCGAGGTAATCGCCAAGGTTTGCGGCAATATCGCTGTTATCTTCAATTACTAGAATTCGCACTGGAACCTCGTTCGTTAAGCTGTTTTTAGCGCTGGCGCCGAGAAATTTCGTCTTGACTCTCCGTGGTCTGACGGCGCCGCTGGGCAGCCGTCATACACTGTTTCGTACTCATCTGCGACCCAGTCGCGCGCTCGCGCCGACAAATCAGCCGGCTATCTTCGCGTGCCCTGGTCAAAATTCGGGTGACGAGCTCCTGATCGTTGCGAACGGCCGCCAATTGCTCTGGCTGCAGTGCCTGGAGATCCGGCTGCGTCTGGAATACTGCGTCGATCCGATCAAGCGCAGCGCCCACCTTAGCGCGCTCATCCTGACTGATCTCGGAGTACTTCTCGCCGTCGGCAAGATCGGTACGGACCTGCGCTGCCTGAGGCTGGAACGGCTTGTCCAGATCGAGCACGACGGCCAAGGCATGACCACTCATCAGGCCAGTGGCGAGCAGCAGTCCCGCAACACTCCAACGTTTTGCCATGCGACGCCTCCTTGTGCCAGCTGATTTAACATTTGCGAATGTAGACGCGAACCCAAACAGCGGCAAGCCGTCCATAAAAAGGCCCAAGTGCGACACCGCACTTGGGCCAAAAGTTCATCCCGATCACCGTCACTGCCGAGAGCGGAGCTACGGTCGGAAGAGGCTAGCGAGGCGGCAATTAGATTTGCGTTAATTTTTTGGTAAATTCGTTAGCCGGCCGAGCGGCGGACGGACTGCTCCAGGTGCTGGACAATCGCCCCGGCCACATCCACGCCACACACGCCTTCTACCCCTTCCAGGCCGGGCGTTGAATTGACCTCCAACACCAACGGGCCGCGTTTGGACCGGATCAGGTCCACCCCTGCCACTGCCAGGCCCAGGGCGCGCGCCGAGCGTACTGCGACCTCCTGCTCTTGCTCGGTTGCCTCGGCCACGGCGGCAGTGCCGCCCAGGTGCAGATTGGACCGGAAATCGCCTTCGGCCGCCTGGCGGCGCATCGCCGCCACGACCTTGTCGCCGACCACGAAACAGCGCAGGTCGGCGCCTTCGGCCTCACCGATGAATTCCTGCACGATGAAATTGGCGTACAGCCCGCGCAGCGCTTCGACTACGCCGCGCGAAGCGCTGGCCTTTTCGGTCAGGATCACCCCGGCGCCTTGCGCACCCTCGTTCAACTTCACCACGTGCGGCGGCGGGCCGAGCATGGAGAGCAGGTCCTGGGTGTCGTCGGGGTTGTCGCCGAACACGGTGACCGGCATGTCGATGCCCTGCGCCGCCAACAACTGATGCGCGCGCAGTTTGTCGCGCGAGCGCAGGATGGCGTCCGACGGATTGGGCGTGTAGGTGCCCATGAACTCGAGCTGGCGCAGCACTGCGGTGGCATAGCGGGTGATCGAGGCGCCGATGCGCGGGATCACCGCATCGAAGCCGGTGATCGGCTTGCCCTTGTAGTGCAGGCTGAAGCCGTCGGCGACGATGCGCATGTAGCAACGCAAGGGGTCGAGGATGCGCACGGTGTGACCACGCTTGCGTCCGGCTTCGATCAGCCGCCGTGTCGAGTACAGCTTGCTGTTGCGGGAAAGGATGGCGATTTTCATCGCGGCAGGCACACGGCGCGGCTTGGACATGGGCAGAATCTGGTAACGAAGTGACCCAAGTCCGTGCAGTGCAGGCCCGCGCTATACGCTGCGATCAGGCCGACTGCGACGGTCCCGAGAATGAAAGAGCGAAGGTACCGCGACAAATCCGAACAACGCTGTGGCTGCACGGCCTCAGCCGGATCGATGCTAGCAGGGCGCTGGCGCGTCGCTCAAGCAACGCATGCGCGTAATTGCGCAAAGCATTTCGCGCGTACGCTCGTACCGATCACAACCAGTGGGGGGCCTAGCCCCATTGCTCGCCCATGCCCCCCGCGCATGACCGCGATGTGGCGCGCGTGCTGGCCGGCGCGCGTTTGCGTCGGGGCGCCAAGTAAACGATCCCGACGACCGCCCTCACGCCACACCCGTGTTGCCGTAACGCGTTTTGCACAGCTGTAGACGCAATGCTTGAGGCCCCTCAATGCCGGCGTGCCGGCGCATCCGAGACTCTCCATGCGACGTCCAACAAGCGCGGCCTATGCCAATCCCTCCCGCATCCGTCAGGGACGCCCGTTCCCACGCGGCGCCGTCTTCGATGGCAAGGGCACCAATTTCGCGCTGTTTTCCGCGCATGCCACGCGTGTCGAGCTGTGCCTGTTCGACGAACAGGGCAACGAAACCCGCGTCGACCTGCCGGAGTACACCAACGAAATCTGGCACGGGTATCTGCCCGATGCCAAGCCGGGCCAGCGCTATGGCTATCGCGTACATGGCCCCTATGCGCCAACCGAAGGTCATCGCTTCAATCACAACAAGCTGTTGCTGGATCCGTATGCGCGCGAACTGGAAGGCGACCTGATCTGGTCCGACGAGCTCTACGGCTACACCGTTGGCCACCCCGATGGCGACCTGAGCTTCGACGAGCGCGACAGCGCGCCCTTCATGCCCAAGTGCGTGGTGGTCGAGGACACCTACGATTGGGGAGACGACACACGCCTGCTCAAGCCGTGGAATGAAACGGTCATCTACGAAACCCATGTGCGCGGCTACACGATGCGCAATCCGCAGGTGCCCGAGGCGGTGCGTGGCACGTTCGCCGGCCTGGCCCACCCGCAGGTCCTCCAATACATCAAAGACCTGGGCATCACCACGGTGGAGCTGTTGCCGGTACACGCCTACCTGGACGACCAGCATCTGCTCGACAAGGGGCTGCGCAATTACTGGGGCTACAACACCATCGGCTTTTTCGCGCTGAAGTCGCGCTACCTCGCCAGCGGTCATCGCGACGAGTTCCGCGACATGGTCAAGGCCATGCACAAGCAGGGTCTGGAAGTGATTCTGGACGTGGTCTACAACCACACTGCCGAAGGCAGCGAGCTGGGGCCGACCTTGTCGTTCAAGGGCATCGACAACGCCAGCTATTACCGCCTGGCCGACGACAAGCGCTACTACATCAACGATACCGGCACCGGAAACACGCTGAATCTGAGCAATTCGCGGGTGATCCAGTTCGTCAACGATTCGCTGCGCTACTGGGCCGGCGAAATGCATGTGGATGGCTTCCGCTTCGATCTGGCCACCATTCTTGGCCGGGAGCCGAGCGGCTTCGATCAGCGTGGCGGCTTCCTGGATGCCTGCAACCAGGACCCGCTGCTGTCAGAGGTCAAGCTGATCGCCGAACCGTGGGACTGCGGCCCAGGTGGTTATCAAGTAGGTCACTTCCCGCCGGGTTGGTCGGAGTGGAACGACAAGTTCCGCGACAATGCGCGCGAATTCTGGAAAGGTGAAGACGGCAAGCTGGCGGAGTTCGCGACCCGTTTCACCGGTTCGGCCGATCTATTCGATCGCCGCGGCCGGCGCCCATGGGCATCGGTGAACTTCATCACCGCGCACGATGGCTTCACTTTGCGCGACCTGGTCAGCTACAACGAAAAGCACAACATCGATAACGGCGAGGACAACCGCGACGGTTCGTCGAACGATGGCTCCTGCAACTACGGCGAGGAAGGCGACACCGAGAACGCCGAGGTGCTGCAGATCCGCGAGCGGCAGATGAAGAACCTGCTTGCCACCCTGCTGCTATCGCAAGGCACGCCGATGATGCTGAGCGGCGACGAGCGCGCGCAGACCCAGGGAGGCAATAACAATACCTATTGCCAGGACAACGAAATCACCTGGCCGGATTGGGAAAACGATCCCACAGATGGCCGCCTGACCGAGTTCGTGAAGGCACTGACCCGTCTGCGCAAGCGCTACCCGATCCTGTCGCGGGGCCGCTTCCTCAACGGCCAGTACAACGAAGAAGCCGGCCTGCGCGATCTCACCTGGCTCAATCCGGGCGGCATTGAAATGGACGATGCGCACTGGACCGACCCCGCCGCGCGCTCGGTGGGCTTGTTGCTGGAAGGCAAGGCGCAGACCTCGGGGGTCAAGGAACTGGCCAACGACGACACCTTGCTCATCGTCATCAACGCCTATCACGAGGGCGTGACCTTTACCCTGCCCTCCTCCGATGAGCCGGTGCACTGGAAGCTGGTGCTCTCTACTGACGAAGCACTGGAAGTGGACATGATGCCGGCCGGCGCCAGCGAATTCCTGGCCCCGCCGCGCAGCGTGTCGGTCTTCGAGTGCAAGAGCGACCAGTAAAGCGTCCAAGCACAACGCAATGACGAGCGGCGCTTGCTGCCTACCGGTATCGGATAGGCGGCAAGCGTTTTCGTTTGCGTCGTCGGAATGACGGATTGGTCTTGCATGCGCTACGCGTCTTGCGCGTGACCAGGGTGATGGCACACCCAAGCGAATCTGTTCGACTTCCGACGTCCCCCCGATTTTGAGTAGCACGCCAGTTTGGAGTCCAATTCCCTACCTGAAGGAGATTGGACGTGAAGAAGCGTTTTACCGAGGAACAAATCATTGG
>NZ_JFAQ01000203.1 GCF_001304695.1 Xanthomonas axonopodis | reverse complement strand
CCCCTAGCATGGTGCGCCAGCTCGATCGCAATCTGCAGCACTACGCCGACCTGCTGCAGCGCGACCTGGGCGTGCGGTTGCACGCGCTGCCCGGCGGCGGGGCGGCGGGCGGGCTGGGCGCGGCCTTGGTAGCGTATTTGGGCGCGCAGCTGCGGCCCGGGGTGGAGATCGTCGCCCAGGCGCTCGGGCTGGACGCGCTGGTCGCCCAGGCCGATCTGGTCATCACCGGCGAAGGCCGTCTCGACAGCCAGAGCCTGCATGGCAAGACGCCGGTCTGGCGCAACGGCATGCCAAACCGGTGATCGCCATTGCCGGTTGCCTGGGCAACGGTGCCGCGCTGCTGCACGGCCACGGCATCGAGGCCATGTTCGCGGTGGTGCATCGCGCCTGCACGGTGGACCAGGCACTGGCCGATGCTGCCAGCAACGTGCGCATCGCCGCGCGCAACGTGGCGGCAACGCTGCAGCTGGGCCGGGCATTGGCACAGGTCGGATCGGGGGGAGAGCGGGGCTGACGGGCGGGGCGCATACGTTCGCGTTCGAGGCGGCCTCCTGGACAGGGTGCGCGCCCACCACATGCCCAACCCAACCGCGCGAAGGCTGCCGGCAGTCTTCGTACCGACCCCGGGCATCGGCCGCAACTTCTCCCGCCGTCACACGCGCGCCGAACACGCGCGAAGCGAACATGCCGCCGTGACCGTCCCTGATCGCGGCAACAGACCCCCGCCCATGCTCACGCTCGACCGCACCCTGGCGCAGTCCTGCGATCGCACCCAACTCAGCCCCAAGTGGCAGTTCCGCTTCGCCTTCTTCGACCGTCATGGCGCACCCAAGGATCCTGCGTACAAAGAGGCGCTCAAGACCTTGCCGCTCGGCGAGAAGCTCAAGGTGGGCATGAACTTCTACGCCTTGTTCTTCTGCTTCATCTATTTCTTCATCCTGGGCCTGTGGCGCAAGGCGCTGGGCCTGATCGGCGTCGGCCTGGTGGTCGGCATCGTGGCCTCGTTCCTGCCTGCATCGATCGGTAACGCGCTGAGCATTCCGTTGGCCCTGCTGGCCGGCATGAGCACCAACTACGCCTACTACCTGGACAAGGTGAAGGGCAGCACCGGTTTCAATCCGTTCGAAGGCATGCGCTGGTAAGTCACGGCGCCCAGGCGCGGACCCTCCACCGATGCCTGCCGCCAAGCCCGGTCCTGTGACCGGGCTTTTTTGTGGCAGTGCGGTGTGCATGGTTGATGGTCAGCCCGGTGCGGCAGCCGGCCTCGATTACGAGCTCTACAACAACCGCCAGTTCAAGCCCGATTGGGCGCGAGTCCGTGTTCGATTTTTAGAGCGCGGCCAATCAAACCTGGTGTGCGATGGTCGGGCCGGTACCGATGGCGCAAGCCGCACCGTCCGCGCGGTAGCTGCCGTGCCGGGTACCTGCAGGGCGCGCAATCGCTTGGTTGGCTGCTCGAAACGACCCACCCCACGCTGCGGCGCATCGCAGCGATGGCTGCGCGCGGTGCGCCCGCAATCAACGTACACGCACGTGCCTACCGATTTGAAGCATTCCTCGTCGCCATCTGACGGTCAGGGAGGTTGTGGGGTTGGTCCTTGTTCGCGCACGCTTGTCGTGCCGGTCGCCGCCCCTGGCAGCGGCCGACATGCGTCATTCCACCTGCGGCCTCGGTCGCCCGCTCCCCCGAGGTGTCCTGCATGCTCCCTGTTGCCGCCTTTCATCGCGCTTCGTCGCGTTTTTCATCAACGCCGTTGTGGCGCCGCGCCGCGGTCGGTCTGTGCCTGCTTGGCGTGGCCATGTCCGGCCCGCTGGCCGCGCAAGATCCCGCGCAGGTCAACACCTTCATCGGCAGCAAGGACGACGGCAACACCTATCCGGGCGCCTCGGCGCCATTCGGCCTGATCCAGGTCAGCCCGATCGGCGCGCACTACGCCGGCTGGCGCTATGACGACCCCAGCATTCGCGGTTTCGGTCACTCGTTCCTGTCCGGGGCCGGCTGCTGGGAGCAGGGCGGCCAGGTGTCGATTCTTCCGGTCACCGGCAGCATTGGCCCCGGCGGCGACTTCGACACCAAAGACGCCAAGGCCTTCGACCAGAAACGCTATGCCGCCCGTTACACGCATGATGGCGAAGTCGGCCAGGCCGGCTATTACAAGGTGCGGCTCACCGATTACGGCGGCATCGACGCCAAGGCCAGCGCGCTGACTCGCGCCGCGACCGAGCGCTACACCTTCGCACCGGGTCCCGACACCGGCCATGTGCTGGTCAATGTGGCGCAGGCCAACGACCGCCATGTGGTGATCGGCAGCCAGGTGCAGATCGTCGGCGACCGCGTGGTCGAGGGCAAACTGACCACGCAAAGCTTCTGCGGCGGCCACGAATACACCACCTGGTTCCGGCTGGAATTCGATCGCCCGTTCACCGCGCATGGCGTCTGGGGCGAAGAGGGCGGTGTGCCCGGCGCGCGTCACAGCATGGGCGGCGAACTCAAACCCAACGGCGCCTGGCTCAGCTTCCCGCTAGGTGTTCAGTCCCGG
>NZ_JFAQ01000202.1 GCF_001304695.1 Xanthomonas axonopodis | reverse complement strand
CCGGGCACGTGCCCGGCCAGATGGGGCTCTGGGTACGCGACCAGCACGACCGCGAGGTGTTGCTGTGTGCGGACGCGGTGTGGTCCTCGGCCACCTGGGCCTCGCTGCAATGGCCGGCGTGGCCCACGCGCCTGCTGATGCACGATTGGCGCGCATTCCAGCGTACCGTGCATCGCTTGCACGCCTTGTCGCACGCCCATCCGGAGCTAGCGATCCTGCCCTCGCATTGCCAGCCCAGTCTTGACCGTTATCAACCGGAGTGGCGATGAGCCTGCGTATTCTCGTGACCGGCGCGTCCGGTTTCGTCTGTGGTACGTTCCTGCGGCGCTTTCAGGAGCAGCCGGGTGTCGAACTTCGCGGCATCGGTCGTCGCGCCAGCGATCTGCCCAACTACCATCGCATTGATCTGAGCCAGGCGTTTTCGCTGGACTGGCAACCGGATGTGGTGATTCATGCAGCTGCGTTGGCCTCGCCGTGGGGCACGCGTGCGCAGTTCCAGCTGCACAACGTGAAGGCGACCGCCAACGTCATCGACTTCTGCAAGCGCAACGACTGCCCACGCCTGCTGTATGTCTCCTCCAGTTCGGTGTTCTATCGCGAAGCGCATCAGTACGACCTGGATGAAGACAGCCCGATCGGCCCGGCGTTCGTCGATACATACGCACAAACCAAATATCTTGGCGAAACCCTGCTCGATGACTATCCGGGGCAGAAGTGCGTCTTGCGCCCGCGTGCGGTGTTCGGGCCCAGCGACACGGTGCTGTTTCCGCGCGTGATCGCCGCCGCGCGGTACAGGTAATCGCACAGCGTATCGATATAGATCAGGTCGCCGATCACCGGCTGGGTCTGGCCGACGAAACGTGGCAACGCACCCTTGCGCGCGGCGGCGATCACGCGCGGAAACAGCACCGTGTCGCTGGGCCCGAACACCGCACGCGGGCGCAAGACGCACTTCTGCCCCGGATAGTCATCGAGCAGGGTTTCGCCAAGATAT
>NZ_JFAQ01000201.1 GCF_001304695.1 Xanthomonas axonopodis | reverse complement strand
CCCGGCGCGCGCGCGCGGCGATGTCGGAGATCGGGCGGGCGCAGGAAGAAATCGCCGCGCTGCGCGCCGGGCGCATGGGCCAGGCTTCGATCGGCACGGTGGTCAATCCGGGTACCAACCTGGTGCCGCAGGCCATCGCCGAGGTCAAGCGCGAGTTTCCGGACATCCTGGTGCGGGTGGAAATGGACTACAGCCGTCCGCTGGTGGCCAAGTTGCTGGACGGGCAGCTCGACATCGTGATCGGGCACATCCTCGGCCCGGAAGGGGTGGGCGAGCTGGAGTTCGAACCCCTGGCCGACGAGCCGCACTCGGTGATCGCGCGTGCCGGGCACCCGCTGGCCAGCCGCGCCGGCCTGCAGCATGCCGATCTGGTACGGCATGGCTGGATCTTGCCGCCCGCCGACAGCATATTGCGCGCGCGCCTGGATTCGATGTTCATGGAGCACGGCGTGCAGACGCCGACCAATGCCATCGAGACCTCGTCGCTGCCGGTCACCTACACTCTGCTGCGCGGCACCGACATGCTGACCGCCTTGCCGGTGGAATCGGTGGCGCCGTTGATCCAGGCCAAGTTGCTCACCGTGCTGCCGATCAAACTGGGCGTGCGGATGGAATCGTTCGGCATCATCCGTCGACGCGATTACATTCTGCCGCCCGGTGCCGAGCGCATTTTGCAGGCGTTGCGCACCACTGCACGGCGTTTGTACCCCGGTGTGAGGGCACCGGAGTCGTCGCTCTGACCGGCCTTGAAAAACCATTTCACGGTGACGACGGCAACGGACTCACATGTTTGAGCTTTGGGCCGCAGCATCCTCGGCCCGATCAAGACCCGCCGCAAGACGATCCAACGCAGGCTGTCGCCGACAGCCGTGCGATAGCGCACAATGCAGCGCCGCTGCTTTGAGGCGTCAGGGGCATCTGTTGCCTGCCGCCGGAATCAGCGCGGTTTGACCTGCCGATATTGACGGCGATCGCCGTAGGTCCGGCCCTTGGTCTCCACGTTGGCGCATAGCTGGCCGTTGCACAGCGTCACGTCGGCGGCGTTGTAGGCGCGCAATAGCTCCGCACGCAACTGATTGTCTTCGATTTGCTGGCGATAATGGGCCAGCAACCATCCGCCGCCGCCCAGCAACACCAGCAAACTTCCGACCACGACCGCCGCGCCTTTCCACAGCAACAGGCGCTGCGCCCGCTCGATGCGCTTGAGTTGATCTGACAGGGACTGCGCACCTCCCCCGATCATGCTACCGGCGAGTTGCAACCGCTTCTCGAAATCGGCAACCGACTGGTCCATCCCCTGCCTTACATTTCTCACCAACGTGTCGGGAACGCGCTGCAAGGTCTGCTCTGCCGACCGAGTCATCACTCCCGGCAACGACTGCGTCACCTGTTCCAGCTGCTGTGCAAGGCGGCGTTGCTGTTGCTCGATGTCACTGCAGCGGCGCTCGAACTGCTCCATGAGCGCGGCGGTCTTGCTGACCAACGTCAGTGGGTCTCTTGTATCCATTGTGCATCCTGCCCTTGTTGCTGCCCGTTGTTACATGCTGCGCCCACCGATGCGCATCGTTTCCTGCTGCTGCTGCTGCTGCTGCTGCTGCTGTTGCTGCGCCTACATCGCCTGCTGGGCGGCCAGCTGTTCCTGCTGATTCACCGTGTCGATGGCCTCGGCGCGCAACGCGCGGCCGGGTGGTTCATCGGCCAGGGTCTGCGTCATCTGACGGAATTGATCGCGGTCGCCGCTTTGTGCGGCCAGAAGCATGCGGTCCAGGAAGGCGTGCGGGTCGTCATGCAGGGAGGGCGGCTTGTCCGCCGCTGCCCGTGGCTGCGGTGCATCCGCCTTCATCGGCACCTGCCACTGCTCCGGCGCATGGCTGTGCGCGCGCGCTTGCTGCAATTGCTGCATCTGCTGCTGCCAGCTTTGCGGCTCCGGGGCGCCGTTGTGCCGCGCGAACGCCGGCACCGAGGAATCGGTGCGTTCCGGCGACAGCGCCACCGGGCGCAAGGGAAACTGCGCGTGCAAACCGGTACCTGATTAGCCCCATCCCT
>NZ_JFAQ01000200.1 GCF_001304695.1 Xanthomonas axonopodis | reverse complement strand
GCCGCAACGCCCTGAAGCAGCGCGGCATCACTGCGCGGATTGCACGCAAGGGCATCGAACGCAACGACCGACTGGGCCAGCACCGCTGGGTCGTCGAGCGCACGCACGCTTGGTTTGCCGGCATGGGCAAGCTGCGTATCCGCTTCGAACGCCGCATCGATATCCACTTGGCGTTGCTCTCGCTTGCATGCTCCATCATCTGCTTACGCATGCTTCCTGGGTTTTGTTAGCCGCTCTAAGTACCGCAATCAGCTCCCCACGCATGTGGTGGTCGTGGGCGATGCGACGCGGGTGCGTCAGATCCTGATCAACCTGTTGGGCAATGCGATCAAGTTTGCCGAACGCGGCGAGGTGTCGCTTACCGTCAGCCACCACTGCGACACCTTGCGCTTCAAGGTGCGCGATACGGGTCCTGGCATCGGGCCGGAACAGCAGAAGCGATTGTTCCAGCGCTTCGAACAAGGCCAGGGAGCGCGCACCAGTTCGCGCTTCGGCGGCAGCGGGCTCGGGCTGGCGATCTGCCAGGAACTCACCGTGGCAATAAAGGGCCGAATCCGCGTGCGCAGCCGGCTTGGCGTCGGCACCCAGTTCACCGTGGATCTGCCCTTGCCGATCGACCGCTCTGGCACGCGCATCGCTGCCGGCCAGTCCCAACTGCTTGCAGGCGAGCCGCTGCGCATCCTGCTGGTGGAGGACGACCCTACCGTGGCCGAGGTGATCAGTGGCTTGTTGACCAATCGAGGCCACCGCGTGGTGCATGCCGCGCATGGGCTGGCTGCGTTGTCGGAAACGGTGGATGGCGGGTTCGACATCGCGCTGCTGGATCTGGATCTCCCCGGGCTGGACGTCTTTGCCCTGGCATCGCAGCTGCGCCAGCTTGGCCATGGCTTCCCGCTGCTGGCAGTCACGGCACGCGCCGACAGCGCGGCGCAAACGCAGGCACAGGCCGCAGGCTTCGACGGATTCCTGCGCAAACCGGTCACTGCCGATCTGCTGGTGGAAGCGATTACGGTTGCGCGAGCGGGCGCCGGCATGCAGGCGATGACCTAGCGTGGATGCGACGTCCCCCCGATTTT
>NZ_JFAQ01000020.1 GCF_001304695.1 Xanthomonas axonopodis | reverse complement strand
CAGGACGGGGGGACGTCGGGTGCTATGAAGTGGGCAGCAAGACTTAGGGGGCAGTCTTCAGGCTGGGATGGTCTCCGCTCCAAAGCCTCGAAGTGTTCGAGTGACTCATGCATAACGAGCACCGGCCGAGCCCGCCTTGCGGTGGGGCGTGTCGTCAGCCCGAACCTGGATATCCAGGTCACTGCTAATGCGTCTTGCCGGTAAAGGCAGACGACTCGGCAACATACAGCCTGATCTCGGGCCGCGAGCTTGAGGCACAATGCGCCGATGCAGCTGACAGACCTGAGCAGCCGGGTGATTCCGGCCAGTGAGTACCGCCGTGAGCGGTGGCGCAATCAGTTGGGTTGGACTCGCGAGATCCTGCGTTTGGGCGATACAGCGCAGTGGGCATTGCGGCTATCGATTGCCGAAATCGAGCAGGATGCTGTGTTCTCGGCATTCCCAGGCATCGATCGTGAGTTGGTGCTGCTTCGGGGTAATGGCATGCGTTTGACATTTGGCAGTGGCGACACCGGTACTGATACCGTTGCTAGCGCGAATGGCAGCGCCGAAACTGCTGAAACCGAAACCGCTGCGGATGCCTGGAAGGGTGCTGGTCCGGACGCTGGTGGCGCAGAGAGTGTTGGCGAGCATGCTGCTGTCGATGGATCGTTGAGCACTAGTGAGCGCCTTGTTGCACGCGCATCCCGCAGCAGGCGATGTGTGGACTTGGTACCGCCCTATCAGCGCGTGCGATTTGCCGGCGAAGATGCAGTCGAGGTAGAGCTGCTGGACGGTCCTACCCAGGATTTCAACCTGATGTGGCGGCGGGATCTGCTGCAGACCGAGCTGCTGCATCGTCCGCTGGTCGGCACCATGTTGTTCTTTGCCGATCCGGGTAACGTCTGGGCGATTCATCTGCTTGCCGGCCAGGCAAGTTTCGGGCGGGACAGCGGTTTGCCGCCGTTAGCGGCTGGCGATACCGCATGGCTAAGCGCAGCGGCGCGCACCCGTTACGTGCTTGATGGCGGTGGCGAATTGTTGGCGATCCGGGTGAGCCCGTTGCCGGAACATTGAACCTGACGGACACCTTTACCCAGTCTTGCCTGCGGCGGATCGGTCAGCGGCCACAAATCCTGAGGCTTGTGTGCGGTCTGGACATCTTGGATGTACGTCTGCACGCGGTTTGTAGCCCATGCTTTTGGGCAGGCGAGCGGGCCGGTGTCCTATGTCGAAGGCGTGCTGGACGAAGTGCGGACCATGGCGCCGACGCGTGTTTGGCCGATGATGGGTGTGAAAGGTTTGGCCGCGAGTATGCCGCCGATCAGTACACATCGCGTCGGTAGCGGCCGTCGTGTTGCAGTTGCCGTCTGGCGGATGCGCCCAGGATATTGTCTAGCGCGTGGTCTACCTCCGGCGCCATGCCGCGAAGGCTGCCGCACACATAGAGGCAGGCACCTTGTTCGATCCATAAGCGCACGTCGGCGGCGGCCGCAGCCAGAGCGTGTTGCACATAGCGTGCGGGTTGATCCTGATCGCGCGAGTACACGCGGTCCAGGCGTTCGAGCCAGCCTGCCTGTTGCCATTGCTGCAGTTCATCGGCGTAGAGCGCATCGTGCGCAGAGCTACGTTCGCCGAACACCAACCAGTTTCGCCGCGCTCCGGCCGCGATACGTGCGCGCAGGTGCGCGCGCAGGCCGGCGATGCCCGTGCCGTTGCCGATCAGCAGCATGGGCCGATCGGGGGCCGGCGGGTGGAAGCCGGGGTTGCTGCGCAGGCGCAATGCAAATCGTTGCGCCGATCGGTGCGTGCACGCACAGCCAGCCGCTACCCAGGCCCAGGCGGCCGTCGCTGCGGCGGCCTTCGCGTATCAGCAGTTCGATATGACCTTCCTCGGGGATTGAGGCGAGTGAGTAGTCGCGATGAGGGAGGGCGACCAGATTGCGCAACAACGATGGGACGCACGTGGGATCAGCGCGAGACTGCAACGCTGTCCGGATGCGTGGAAAGCGCCAGGTGCCAAGCAACATGCGTTGCCGCCATGCGCGAGGTGTGCATTGCGTAAAAAATCCGCGCGCTGGAGAGCGCTGCGAACGCCAACGCAGCTTCAGGGCTTTGCAACCAGGCTGACCGCACCGAGCTCGCTGCTGCCACTGGCTTTGGCGGTCTGCGTGGAGGTCGCCGGCCAGGTGAAAGGCAGCTTGACCAGCTCGCGGCCGCCAACTTCGCGAGCGGCTTCCACCACCAGCGTGTATTGCCCCGTCGGCAGGGACTTCAATGCGCCCTTGGTGTCGGAGAACGACAGCGCATGGGCGCCTGCCGGCCGGGTGGGGCCGGTGACGCCATCGACCGGCACGCTCAGAGTGCGGCCGCTCTTGCGCCACCACTGGCGCAGATCCGGCAGCCATTGGGTGCCGTGGCCTTCGGCGGTGTCCCTGGATTGATACCAGACCGCCAGATTGGCGGCGACCTTCTGGTCCGCACCTTCCAGCCAGACCGCGACATACGGGCGGTGGTATTCGGCGACGTTGAGCTTGGGGATGTCGACGTTGATGTCGGGTGTGGCCGCATATGCGGGCATGACGAGCAGGCCGCTCAAGGCGATGGTCAATGGGACGCGCATGATCGTCTCCGATAGAAAGATTCAGTGCACCAACAGCAGGGCAAGCAACAGCGGAATCAGCAGGCCCAGGCCGACAAGCGGCCAGGTCATACGCCGCTGCCGTGCATGCAGTTGGAGAAGGAACAGGCCGGTGATGCAGAACACCAGGCAGGCGACGGCGAACACATCGATAAACCAGCCCCAGACCGGCCCGGCGTTGCGGCCTTTATGCAGATCGTTGAGATAGGCGACCCAGCCACGCGATGTGCGCTCGTATTCGATTGCACCCGTCGTACGGTCCAGGCTCAACCACGCGTCGCCGCCTGGGCGGGGCAGTGCGACATACACCTCGTCAGTCGACCATTCGCCATTGCGCGCGCCGATGCTAATGTCGAGCGCGCGTCCCAACCATTGCGCCACACGCGGCGGTAGCGGTGCATTGCCGTCCTGCCGGTTGCCCTGGGTCTGCAGCAGTGCAGGCGGCAGCGTGCGTTGTTCGGTCGATGGGCTGGCTTTGATGCGCGCGGCGTGATTCAGGGTCAGTCCGGTGACTGTAAACAGCAGCATGCCGATCAGGCACAGCGCCGAGCTGATCCAGTGCCGCTGATGCAGCATGCGCAGCCAGAAACCGCGGCGTTGCTGCGCGTTGGCGAGGTGAGCGTGGTCTAAGGTCGACATGCTGCGCTCAGGCCACATCTTCGGGAACGTAGGGCTGCAGTTGCCGCTGCCGTCCCGCCACCTCGTGCAGCAAGGCGCGCAGGCGCGGATGGCGCGCGCCGGCCAGCAGTGGCGCGAGCTGTTGCAGAAAGCCGGCGTGGCCACCTGCGATGGCGCGGCGCATCCATGCCTCGGCCCGATCCGGCTCGCCGCTGTCGGCAAGCAGGGTGGCGTAGCCGGCCTGGCCACGGAAATCGCCAGCCTCGGCAGAGCGGCGATACCATACGCATGCGGCCAGGGGGTCTGCGGCGCAGGCCAGGCCCTGGTCGAGATAGCGCGCCAGGAAGTTCATCGACTTGGCATGCCCGGCTTCGGCCCCGCGGCGGTACAGCGCCAATGCCTGCGCGTGGTCCTGCGCAACGCCGCGCCCGGAGGCGTACATGTGCGCCAGGTTGTACATGGCCCACACCAGACCATGTTCGGCGGCGCGGCGATACCACAACACGGCCAGCACCGCGTTGATGGCCGTGCCGAACCCCAGCTCATGGCAGCGGCCCAGCTGGTTCATCGCCTCCGTACACCCTGCGTTGGCGGCCACTTCGTACCACAGCATCGCTGCAGCCGGATCTGCGGCAATGCCGCGTCCTTCGGCGTACATCTGTGCGAGCAGCAATTGTGCGCCTACGTCGTGGTTCGCGGCGGCTTTGTGCAAAAGCGCACGTGCCTGTTCCGGCTGCGTGCGCAGCAACGCGCTTAGCTGCGCGATGTCCAGCGCCGGCTCAGACATCGGCCCACTGCCGCAACAGGTTGTGATACACGCCGGTGAGCTGGATCAATGAGGGATGCCCCGGCGTGTCCTGGGTGAGGCGGCGGATCGAGACATCCAGTTCGAACAACAGGCGGCGCTGCGCAGCGTCGCGCAGCATGCTCTGTGTCCAGAAGAAACACGCCACGCGCGCGCCACGTGTCACCGGCATGACCCTGTGCAGACTCGTGCCCGGATAGATCACCAGATGCCCTGCCGGCAGCTTGACCGACTGCGTGCCGTAGGTGTCTTCGATGACCAGCTCGCCACCGTCGTAGCTGTCCGGGTCGCTGAGAAACAGCGTGGCGGAGACATCGGTACGCACCGCCTCGGCGCCGCCACGACTGCGGTCGTAACGCACTGCGTTATCGACGTGATAGCCGAACGACTGCCCGCCGCTGTAGCGATTGAACAGCGGCGGGTAGATCCTGCGCGGCAGCACTGCTAAAAAGAACGTGCTGCTGCGCGCCAGCGCCTCCAGCACCAACGCGCCGGCCTCGCGTGCAACGGCGCTGTCTTCGGGCAACTGTGCGTTGTCCTTGGCCTGTGCCGATTGGTGGCCGGCGGTGATGCGGCCGTCTGCCCAGTCGGCCACGTCCAGTTGCGCACGCAGCTGGCTGAGCTGCGCGGGGCTGAGCACATCGGGGATGGGCAACAACATTGTGGTGGTCTCCACGTCGCCTGCGCTGCGCGGACGGGCGTGCCTGAGGGTTAGAAACTGAAGGTGGCGTTCAATACTGCCGAGCGGCCGTCACCCGGCAACGCCCAACCGCTGCCCGCCATGACGGTTCCGGCGGCGTTGACAGTGAGGTTGTTGCGGATGCTGGTGTAGTAGACCTTGTCGAACAGGTTGTTGACGTTCAATTGCAGGCTGAGCCACTCGTTGACGCGCAGGCCGACCATGGCGCGGTGCACCCAATACGCGTCGGTCTTGCGATACACCGCGGTCGAGGTGTTGTTCGGGTAGAAGCTGCCCTGATAGTTGACGCCGTACCCGAAGGTCCACTGGTTGAGCTGGTAGGTGGTCCAGAGATTGCCGGCGTTACGCGGGGTCTGCACCAGTTCGCGCCCGGCGATGGGGTCGCCGGTGAGGCTGGCAGTGCGATTGGACACGCTTTGCAGCACTTCGCTGTCCAGGAAGGTGTAGTTGGCGAAGATGGACCAGCGTTCGGTCAGGTAGCCGGCCGCGCCCAGCGCCAGGCCGTCCACGCGCGCCTTGCCGTCCAGCACCTGCTCGGGGACCAGCGGGTCGCCGCTGTTGACCTTGTAGTTCTCGCGTTCGTTGCGGAACACCGCGGCGGTCAGCGCCAGGCGCTCGTCCAACGCGTCCCACTTGCCGCCCAGTTCGATATTGACCGCGGTTTCCGGTTCGACATTGCAGTTGGCACCCACGGTGTAGGTGGCAATCGGCGTGCACGAGCCGTTGACCGAGGCCTTGGAGGGCGTCTTCGCATTTGCATAGGACAGATACAGGCTGGCGTTGTCGACCGGCTTGAACACCAGTCCGGCGCGATACGAAAACAGATCGTCCTTGCTGCCGGCCGGGAAGCCTGCGGCCACGCCGGTGATGCCACCGGTCGCATTCACGGTGTAGGTGGTGGTGTCGCCTTCGTTGTGCTCGTAGCGGCCGCCCAGGTTGAGCATCCATTGCTCGTTGAACTGCAAGGTGTCGAACAGGTACACCGCCTGGTTGGTCAGGCTGCCCTTGCTGCGGCCGGTGCGGAAATAGTTCTGCGGGCCGGTCCAGATGTTGTACGGGTGATCGAACGACTGCAGCGGGTAGGTGATGCCGGTGGTGGAGCCGTCGGCATTGCGGAAGATGCTGCCGCTATCCAGTTCGAAATCTTCCTTGCTGACGGCGACACCGGCGACGAGGCGATGTTCGATGGCGCCGGTGTGCAATGTTGCGGTCAGGTCGGTCTGGCTGTGCGCGATGAAGTTTTCGGTGTCGCGCACCAGTCCGCGCGGCCCGCTGTTGGGGTTCCAAGTGGACGGCGGCTGGCTCACGCACGCGCGGCCGGTGTAGGCGTTGGTGTTGTCGGGCAGGCACCAGGTGCCCTCAGGTGCAGTGGCGGTGGTGCTCTGATCCACACGCTGCAAGCGCGCCAGGCTGCGCAGTTTGACGTTGTCGTCGAAGTCCATTTCCAGCACGCCGGTGAGCATGTCCACGTCGATGTCCTGACGCGACACATTGCGATAGCCGTAATAGGTTTCGCGGTCCACGCCCGGCAACGGGCCATCGTTGAACGGGCTGAGCGCGAACGGCACGCCGTACTGCGGCAGGTTGTTGTCGTGCTGGTGCAGGTAGCTCAGCGTAAAGCGCGTGTCCGAACCCAGGCCGAACGCCACCGACGGCGCAACGCCCCAACGGTGACGGAATTCTTCGTCGCGGCCCGGCACGTCCTGGGTGTGGCCCATCGCATTCAAGCGCACGGCGATGCCATTTTCGAAATCGTAATTGCTGTCGGCAGTGAGGCGGCCGTAACGGTCGCTGCCGCCGCCGATCATCACGTTGGTGAAGTCGCCCTGGCCGGCAGTCTTGGTGACCAGGTTGATGTTGCCGCCGACCGAGCCTGCGCCGGACATGGCCGAGTTGGCACCATTGATGAGCTCGACGGATTCGAGGTTGAAGGTATCGCTGCGGCTGTACTGCGTGCTGTCGCGCACGCCGTCGGTAGTGATGTCGCTGCTGGCGGTGAAGCCGCGCAGGTTGATGCTGTCGCCATAGTCGCCACCGCCTTCGCCCGCACCGAAGGTGATGCCGGGCAGGGTGCTGAGCACATCGCGTAGCGACAGCAGATTTTGCTGGTCCATGGTCTGCTTGGTGACCACGGTGATAGTCTGCGGCGTGTCGCGCAGCGCTTCTGTGTACTTGGGCGAAGACGGCTTCTGCGCACGCTCCTGCTGCACCCGGATCGCATCCAGATCCACTGCCGCTGGAGGCGCCGACACGTCGTCGGGCTGGGCGAAAGCGGGGGCGGACAGCGTCAGCAACACGGCCGAAGCGAGTGGGGAAATGCGAGGCGTCATGGAAGATCTCAAAGAGGAGGCGAGGCTCCCACCTGGCGATGGCTCGGCGGAGGCGGATGGAATGCGGGATGGAATCCGGGACGCTGCGCCTGCTAACCCGAAGCGCTGCGCCGACAGTCGCCCGGGCCAGGCAAGCCGAAGCACTGCGCGAGGACGCGCAGGCAAGGCGAACGAGCGGGGCAGGTGTCGAGCAGGGCTGGGTGCATGGGATCGCAGGCAGGCCAGTTGTTAAGATGGGCTTAAGGATGCGATTTTAAATGCAAATCATTCTTCTTTGCAATATTGGCTGAGCGGCGGCAGACGCTGCCACGTGTGGCGCCCTGGAGCGGAACGGCTGCTGCAACGCGCCTGCTTCAGCGATCGTCGCGGGTCCAGATACCGTCGTGTTCGCGCTTGACCGGGAATTTGGGCACGGCCGTGTAGGCAGGCGCGCACAAGGGGCGGCCGTCGCGGATATCGAAGCGCGCGCTATGCAATTGGCATTCGATGGTGCCGGCTACCGGATCGAAACTGCCGGGCGACAGTTCGTAGTCTTCGTGGCTGCAGCGGTCTTCCAGCGCGTACAAGGCGCCATCGAGGTTGAACACCACGATCGGCGTGTCGGTGACTTCGTCCCAGACCGTCTGCATTTCACCGGGCAGCAGCGCATCGCTGGCACAGACGAAGGTCCAGGTGTCGCTCATGGGGTTGGCCCGTTCAACTGCTTTTCCAGCACCTCAAAACGCAGATCCTGGCGCAGCGGAATGCCGAAGCGCTCGTCGCCATACGGGAAGGGTTTGACGATGCCGGTGCGGCGATACCCGCGGCGTTCGTAAAAAGCGATGAGTTCATTGCGCACATCGATGACAGTCATGCGCATCACCGGCACCTGCCATTGGCTATGTGCACGGCGCTCGGCTTCGGCCAACAGCGTCTTGCCGAGCCCGCTGCTCTGCAAAGAAGGATCCACCGCCAACATCCCGAAATACCCGGCACCGTGGTCGTCGGCGATATGCGCACAGGCCACCAGCTGCCCATTCTGTTCGACCACCAGCACCAGGCTGCGGTCGCGCAGGATATCGTCGCGCAGCACAGCCGGATCGATACGCGCACCCTCAAGAATATCGGCCTCGGTGGTCCAGCCCACGCGGCTGCTGTCGCCGCGATAGGCAGAGGTTACCAGCAGGACGAGAGCGTCGATGTCAGCGACGGTGGCGGTGCGGAAAGTGGTGGTCTGCATGGAGGCAGTTTAATCGGGAATCGAGAATGGGGAATCGCAACAGCCCACTCAAGGAGTGCTAAGGATGCGATTGGGCTCACGAATCAAGCTCTTTCGATTCCCGATTCCCATCAGCCCAGGAGTCGACGGACCTTCACCAGCGCGGCGGCGAAGCGCTCGATTTCGTCGTGCGTGTTGTAGAACGCCAGTGACGCGCGGCAGGTGGCGGCGACGCCGTAGTACTGCAGCAGCGGATGCGCGCAGTGTTGGCCAGAGCGCACCGCGACGCCTTCCAGGTCGAGCAGGGTGGCCAGGTCATGCGCGTGCGCACCTTCGATCAGGAACGACACCACCGCGGCCTTGTCGGGCGTGGTGCCGAACATGCGCAGACCATCGATGCGCTGCAGCTCTTCGGCGAAATGGGCGAGCAGTTCGGCTTCGCGTGCTTCCACGTGTGCCAGCCCGAGCGATTCCAGGTAATCCACTGCCGCACCCAGGCCGACGAAACCGGCGATGTTGGGCGTGCCGGCTTCGAACTTGTGCGGCGCATCGTTGAAGACGGTGTTCTCGAAGCTGACTTCCTTGATCATCTCGCCGCCGCCCAGAAACGGCGGCATCGCCTGCAGATGTTCGCGACGTGCCCACAGTGCGCCGGTGCCGGTAGGGCCGCACATCTTGTGCCCGGTAATGGCGTAGAAATCGCAGCCGATGCTGGCCACGTCGATGCGCCGATGCGGAGCGGCCTGCGAGCCGTCCACCATGGTGACGATGCCGCGCTTGCGCGCTTCGCGGCAGATCTCGCGTACCGGGTTGACCGTGCCCAGCACGTTGGACACGTGGGTGATCGCCAGCAGTTTGACGTCCGGGGCCATCGCCTTGCGCAAGGCATCCAGATCCAGCGCGCCATCGGGCGTGATCTCGGCCACGCGGATGGTGGCGCCGGTACGCTGGGCCACCAACTGCCACGGCACGATGTTGGCATGATGCTCCATGCGCGAAATCAGGATCACATCGCCGGCGCCCAGCCGCGGCAATGCCCACGAATACGCCACCAGATTGATCGCGAAGGTGGTGCCGCTGCACAGCACCAGCTCATCGGCGCGGACGTTGAGAAAACGCGCCAGCTTGCTGCGCGCGCCCTCGAACGCGTCGGTCGCTTCGCTGCCGAGCGCATGCACGGCACGGCTCACGTTGGCGTTCTGGCGCCGGTAGAACTCGTCGGTGGCGGCAATCACCTGCAGCGGCTTCTGGCCGGTGTTGGCGTTGTCGAAATAGATCAGCGGCTTGCCATGCACCTGCCGCATCAGCAGCGGGAAATCCAGGCGCACGCGATCCCAATCGGGCGCTGCGCTGGGCGGAACGGCGGGCATGTTCATGCCACGCCCGCCGAATTCAATGCCCGGTCCAATTGCAGCGCCAACACGGCACTCAAGGCGGCCGGCAACACGCGCAAGGGTTCATGACAGAACGCGGCACTCAGCAGGCGCTGCGCTTCTTCCTGCGGCAAGCCGCGCGAGCGCAGGTAGAACAAGGCATTGCCGTCGAGCTGCCCCACCGTGGCGCCATGCGCGGCCTGTACCTCGTCGGCATCGATCACCAGCACCGGCTGGGTGTCGATTTCGGCGTTGGACGACAGCAGCAGATTCTTGTTGGACAACCGTGCATCGGTGCCGTCGGCACCTGCGCGGATGCGGATGCCACCATGGAACACCACGCGGCTGCGGTCCGCGCCCACGCCGCGCCATACCAGTTCGCAGGCGGTGTCGCGCGCGATGTGCTCGATGCCCAGGCGCGTGTCCACATGCCGGCGGCCGTTGCCGAGCAGCACGCCGTTGGCGGTGAGCTGCGCGTTGTTGCCTTCCAGGCGCACGTTGAGCTCGTGCCGCGATAGTCCGGCACCCAGCTCCAGGTCCACACGCTGGTAGCGCGCCTCGCGCGCCAGCACCGCGTCAGTGCGTAGCAGCGACGTCGCATGTGCGCTGGCGGCCTGCACGCGTGCGTGCGACAACGCTGCGCCCTGTGCCAGATGCACGTGCATCACGCTGTTGTCCAGATGCGCGGCGTCGCCGACATGCAGGTGATGCTCGACGACCTGCAGCGCAGCGTCGGCACGCAGTTCGATCAGATGGCGGTGATGCCACGACAGATCCTGCTCGCCGGCCACGCCGACGAATACCAGATGCAGCGGCAGCTCGACCTGCGCGCCGGCATGCACGCGCACCAGCACGCCTTCATCGGCAAGTGCGGCATTCAGGCGCGCAAAGACCTCATCGCTGCCGTCGAAGCGGCGGCCCAGCAACTGCTGCGCCTCGTCGCTCGCAGCCAACGATGCAGACAGGGTGTCCAACTGCACGCCTTCCGGCAACGTGGACAGATCGCTGAGCGCTTCGGACGGGCGTCCATTGACGAAGACCATGCGCGGCGACGGGATGTCGTCCAGCGCGGCAGCATCCACCAGCGTTGGCACCTGCGGGGCGGGCTGAAAGCTGCGCCGTTCCAACTGCCGCAACGAGGTGTATTTCCAGGCCTCGGCACGCGGGCCGGGCAGGCCGGTCTGCAGGGCGGCATCCAGCTCGGCGCGGCGTGCATCACTGCCGCTGAACCCGCGCGCCAGGGAATCGAGCAGGGCACTCATCAGGCGGCGACCTCAGGCACTACGCGGTCTTTCAGGAAGTGATAGCCGTGCTTTTCCAGCTCCAGCGCCAGTTCCTGGCCGCCGCTCTGCACGATGCGGCCCTCTGCCAGCACATGCACCACGTCCGGCTTGATGTAGTCGAGCAGGCGCTGATAGTGGGTGATGACCAGGAACGAACGCTCGGGCGAACGCAGCGCGTTGACGCCGTCGGCCACGCTCTTGAGCGCATCGATATCCAGGCCGGAATCGGTCTCGTCCAGGATGGCGAGTTTGGGCTCGAGCACCGCCAGCTGGAAAATCTCGTTGCGCTTCTTTTCGCCGCCAGAGAAGCCTTCGTTGACGCTGCGATGCAGCAGCTCGTCCTTCAGATGCAGCACGGCCAGCTTTTGGCGCACCAGCTTGAGGAACTGCATCGAATCCAGCTCGTCTTCGCCGCGTGCCTTGCGCTGCGCATTGAGCGCGGCGCGCAGGAAATAGGTGTTGTTGACGCCGGGGATTTCCACCGGGTACTGGAAGGCCAGGAACAGGCCAGCGGCGGCGCGCTCTTCCGGCGGCAGGTCGAGCAGGTTCTTGCCTTCGAACTCCACGGTGCCTGCGCCGACCTCGTAGCCATCGCGACCGGCCAGCACATTGCCCAGCGTGGATTTACCCGCGCCATTGGGACCCATGATGGCGTGTACCTGGCCGGGCTGGATGTCCAGCGACAGGCCTTTGAGGATGTCTTTGCCGGCGATGCTGGCGTGGAGGTTGGAGATTGTAAGCATGGGATTAGGGATTCGAAATTTGGGATTGGTAAAAGCAGATCAACCGGCCGGCATGGGAACGGGGTTGTGCGAATCCCCAATCCCCAATGCCGAATCTCTAAGGCAGCGTCAGCCGACGCTGCCTTCCAACGAGACTTCCAGCAGCTTCTTGGCTTCCACCGCGAACTCCATCGGTAGCTCGCGGAACACCTGCTTGCAGAAGCCGTCGACGATCAGCGACACCGCATCTTCCTGGCTGATGCCACGCGCGCGGCAATAGAAGAGTTGGTCGTCGCTGATCTTGGAGGTGGTGGCCTCGTGTTCGACGGTGGCGCCCGGGTTCTTCACCTCGATATAGGGGAAGGTGTGGGCGCCGCACTGCTTGCCGATCAACAGCGAATCGCACTGCGTGTAGTTGCGTGCACCATCGGCATTGCGGTCCACCTTGACCTGGCCGCGATAGGTATTTTGGCCCCGCCCGGCGCTGATGCCCTTGCTGACGATCTTGCTCTTAGTGCGCTTGCCGATGTGGACCATCTTGGTACCGGTGTCGGCCTGCTGACGGTGGTGGGTCAGCGCGACCGAATGAAATTCGCCCACCGAATCGTCGCCAATCAGCACGCAAGACGGGTACTTCCAGGTGATCGCAGAGCCGGTTTCGACCTGGGTCCAGGTCACCTTGCTGCGCGCGCCACGGCATTCGGCACGCTTGGTGACGAAGTTGTAGATGCCGCCGCGGCCTTCTTCGTCGCCCGGGTACCAGTTCTGCACAGTGGAATACTTGATCTCTGCATCTTCCAGCGTCACCAGCTCGACGACCGCCGCATGCAGCTGGTTCTCGTCGCGCATCGGCGCGGTGCAGCCTTCCAGATACGAGACGTAGGCCTTGTCTTCGCACACGATCAAGGTGCGCTCGAACTGGCCGGTATGGCCGGCGTTGATGCGGAAGTAAGTGCTCAATTCCATCGGGCAACGCACGCCCTTGGGAATGAACACAAAACTGCCGTCGGAGAACACGGCCGAGTTGAGCGCAGCGAAATAGTTGTCGCCCACCGGCACCACGCTGCCCAGATACTGCCTGACGATCTCCGGGTGCTCCTTGATGGCCTCGGACATCGAACAGAAGATCACGCCTTTTTCGGCCAGCTCCTTGCGGAAGGTGGTGCCGACCGAGACCGAGTCGAACACCGCATCGACGGCGACGCCGGCCAGCTTGGCGCGCTCGTGCAGCGGCACGCCCAGCTTGTCGTAGGTGTCCAGCAATTCCTTGGGTACCTCGTCCAGCGAGGCGTATTTCGGGCCCTTGGGCGCGGAGTAATAGCTCAGCGCCTGGAAGTCGATCGGCGAGATCTGCAGTTTCGCCCACTCCGGCATCGGCATCTTCAGCCAATGGCGATAGGCCTCAAGGCGCCAGTCGGTCATCCATTGCGGCTCGTCTTTCTTGGCCGACAACGCACGGATGACGTCTTCGTCCAGGCCGGGCGGGAGCGAGTCCGATTCGATTTCGGTGATGAAGCCGGCGTCGTAACGTCGACCCAGCCGTTCGAGGATCTGCGCGTTCTGCGGAGGAGCAAGTTCGGTGGCCATTGGGCTGCCTACAGGTCAGGTGGTCGCGACGCGTGCGGCGATGGAACGCCGACGGGTGTCGCCAGGGAGAGAGAGAGGGGCTGCAACATCTGCGCGAGCGTGACGCGACGCAAGGCATCGCCCACCACGTCGTTGATCAGGCGCCAGTTCGAACGCACGCCGCAGCGCTGCGCGATGCCGCACTGGCTGTGGTCCTGGCTGCATTCGGTGATCGCCAACGGACCTTCCATTGCTTCGACGATCTCCACCAGGGTGATGTCGCTGGCGGCGCGCGCAAGCCGGTAGCCGCCGTGCACGCCGCGCAAGCCTTCAACCAGGCCCGCCTGCGACAACGGCTTGAGAATCTTGCTGACAGTTGGCGCTTCCAGACCGGCCTGTTCGGCCAACTCGCTTGCGCTGAGCACCTGATCGCAGCGTGCCGCCAGGACGGTCAGCACCACGGTGGCGTAATCTGTGAGTTTGGTGACGCGCAACATGGAAAGGCGAAATCCGAAAGCGGACCGAAATTGTACTCTTTCCAGTAGGGCAGGGCCAACGGCGCGATTCAGCCGCCGGCAAGCGTGGTCCGTTGCGGCGCACGCTGCGCTTGCGCTTGGCGCATTGGCGCGCTGCGGTCACAATGAGCGGCCCCATCACTGGACCCTTACATGTCGCGCAAAGTTGCCGCCCGCAAGTCACGTATCCACGGCAATGGCATGTTCGCCCTCGCCCCGCTCCGCAAGGGCGAGCGCATCATTCAATACAAGGGTCGCCTGCGCACGCATGCCGAAGTGGATGCCGACGATACGGGCGATGTGGAGAGCGGGCATACCTTCTTGTTCACGCTCAGCGACGACTACGTGCTGGATGCCAACTACGAAGGCAATGTTGCGCGCTGGATCAACCATAGCTGCGATCCCAATTGCGAAGCGGTGATCGAAGAAGCCGAGGGCGACGACCGACGCAAGGACAAGATCTTCATCGAGGCCAAGCGCGACATCAAACCCGGCGAAGAGCTCACCTATAACTACGGCATTACCCTTGCCGAGCGTCATACGCCACGCCTGAAGAAGATCTGGGAATGCCGTTGCGGCTCGAAGAATTGCACCGGAACGATGCTGCAACCCAAGCGCTGAGCATGTAGGATCGTGGCGCGTACTGACGCCACGCATACATCGGTGCACGGTTGCGCAACGGCGCGCTTTCTAGGTTTGGGCTTCTTTCTGTGAAGAGCCCCACATGTCTTACTCGCTCTCCGGCAGGACTGTTGCCGTGCTGGCCACCGACGGCTTCGAGCAATCCGAACTGACCGAGCCCAAGCGCCTACTGGAATCCTGGGGCGCCAAGGTCGAGGTGATCGCACCTGGCGATGGCGCGAAGATCCGCGCATGGAATCACACCAATTGGGGCGATTCGGTGGCAGTCGATCGTCCGCTTGCTGAGGCGACAGCTGATCCTTACGACGCACTGGTGTTGCCTGGCGGTGTGCTCAATCCCGATACGCTGCGGACCGATACCCAGGCTATCGCATTCATCCGCGCGTTTTCGACCGCACAGAAACCGGTAGCGGCGATCTGCCACGGACCGTGGTTGTTGCTCGAAAGCGACCTGGTACGCGATCGCCAGGTTACCTCGTGGCCATCGGTCAAGACGGACCTGATCAATGCCGGGGCGCGCTGGCAGGATGCCGAAGTGGTGGTCGATGGCCAACTGATTACCAGTCGCAAGCCGGACGACATTCCTGCATTCGCTGCAGCCGTGGCCAAGGCCTTGTCTGCATAGGCAGCCGGCTTTTGGTCAGTGTCAGCGCGGAACAAGAAGGCCCGGCGCGGGTGCGTCGGGCCTTCTGACGTGTCGGGTTGCGTGGCTTGTCGCCATCGACGGCAACACCAAGCCGGCTTACTTCCCGGACAGCGCTGCCGCGGGCACCATTTGCTCGATGTTCTGGTTGAAGCTGACCGCAACCCGCCCGTTCTGGATGCCGACCGATTCCACCTGCACCGCACCCATCACGGATGCAATGGCGGGGTCGATTCGGTAGATCGGTTCCTTGCGCGCGTAGTCGGCCAGCCAGGTATTGAGCAGCTGCCGCGTGCTGTGGTCGAGCTTTGCGCCCGCGTGGGCAGGGCGGAAGTCGTCGATGCTGGGTTGGTCGAGATAAAAGCCCTGCTTGGCCACGTCGTAGCGCAGTGCGCTGGTCAAGGTCACATTACCGACCGATGCAGGAGCGCTGCCTGCGGTCGCCACGGCAAGATCGAACGCCATCTTCAGCCGATCGCCTGGCGGCAACGATAGCGCCGGGTTGCTGACCGTCATGGCGATCAGCCCGCCCAGCGTGTCGTGTGTCTGTGGGAAGCGGCCACCCAGATACTGCTGCAGGTCGCTGGCCTGCACGCTGATCTGTTTTCCCTGGATCTGCGGCGCGGCCCAGGCGCTGGTGATGGGCATTGCCAAGGCGAGGGCGAGCATGGATCCGGCAAGCGAACGCAGTTTCATCGGGTGACTCCGGCAACAGGTGACATCACCTTAGTCGGCGCCGGTGAACCACGGGTTAGCGCAACACCGGCTGCAGCGTGGCCGAATAGATTTCCCAGCCATCGCTGCCGGTGCGGGGTTGCAGCCGGTATGCGCCGACCAGACGTTGCGTGCCGGTGGTGGTGCGTACGGTCAATTGCACCGGAACTTCGATACGCTGTGGCGGCTGCGCCTGATCCAGTGCAATGGGCGGGTCGTTATCGATGCGCATCGACTGGATATTGGTGATGGCACGCAAGGCAGTGTCGTCCGGCACCGGGGGAGGGTGGCCGCCGGTCCATAAGGCATCGGCCTGCGCGCGCGCCGCTCCCGGTAACGCGCCGAGGTAGCGTTGAACGGTGGCGCTTGCTTGGGCGTAATTGGCCAGCGCGATGGCAACGGTGGGGTCAGCCGCTGGAGCGGGTGATGCGGTCGTGGTGCTGGCAGTGCCGTCAATGGGCGGGCGCGATGCGCTGGCGTGCGTCTCCTGCGCGTCGTTTGCCTGCCGATCCGTAGTCCGATGACAGCTGCAACCAGAAAGTGCGGCTGCGACAACGAGCATCCCCATCCAGCGCATGATGTGTCCCCAACCCCGAGGATAGGCAGTGTAGCCGGTGCCTGCGGCGATGCGTCTTCAGGCGCCGGTGGCGGGCTGCACGCGCTGCAGGCGCTCTAGCAGCAGCTGTAGTTTGGGACGCAACGCGTCCAGTGCATCGCTGGGCTGCGCGCGTGGGCGGGCCGCCAGGTCTTCCAGCAATTGCGAACCCACGGTCAGTGCTGCGCATTCGTCGCTGCTCAGGTCGCGGCGCAGGTGCAGTTCCTCGAGCAGTCGCATCCAGTCGGCGCGCGAACGTTGTTCGAATTCGATGGTGCAGCGGTTCTCACAAGGGCGGCCGTCGTTTTCGATAGGCGTGACCGTGATGCGATAGCGTTTGCGGGACATAGGGGGCGCGTCGTTCTGGGCTGTGCTCACCATAGGCGTAGGACGCGACCGTCTCGATAGGGTGGCCCATGACGCAGTGTTCCAACGTGCTCAGTTTGCTGGCCGAGCGGCAGGTTTGCGCAGGAGCGGCAGCGGATCGTACGCACCGTTGCGTCCATAGACACCATAGTGCAGGTGCGGCGGCGTGCCGCGCGCATTGCCGGTGGCGCCGACCTTGCCGAGCAGGGTGCCGGGCTCGACCACATCGCCTACTGCGAGGCCGGCAGCCCAATCGTCCAGGTGCGCGTAGTAATGTCGTTCCATCGCCGGACCCAGCAGCCAGACCTGCTTTCCGCCCAGTCCCTGGTCGCGGATGGCGCTGACCACGCCGCGCGTCGCGGCCACCACCGGTGTACCGCGTGGCGCGAAGATATCCACGCCCGCATGCGTGCGGTCGCGGCCACGGGGTGCGCCAAAGGTGTCGGCAATCTGTCGCGCACGCACGCCTTCCACCGGCAGATGCAACTGCGCAGGCGGGGGCATTTGCGACAGCTCCCAGCTGGTACGGAGCCGATGGGCGACCGGCAGCTGCCAGGCCCAGCGCGCAGCCACCGCCAGAGCGCACAGCAGCGCAATCGACACGACGATGCTGCGCAGCCGACGTGCAGGGCTACGGGTGGACACTCGGCGTGGTGACGATGGCGGGGTGTTCGGCGGATAGGTCACAGATACCTGCAGATGGCGAATCAGCATGCAGGGTAGGGCAGCATCGATGAGCGGTATGTGCTGCACTTTGTGGGCGATTGCAAAAAAAAGACGGCCCGCAGGCCGTCTTCGTGAGACCGGAGGCGTGCTCGATTAGAGCGCCGCGTCCTTCAACCTCTTCATCATGCGGGACTTGAGCTTGGTGGTCGCCGGCTTGGCGGCGAAGATCTGCTCTTCCTTGGTGAACGGGTTGATGCCCTTGCGCTTCGGCTTGGCCGGCACGTGCACGGTGGTCAGCTTGAGCATGCCCGGGATGGTGAAGGTGCCGACGCCCTTCTTGCTCAGCGAGGCGTGTGCGGTGGCTTCCAGCGACGCCAGCACGGCGCGGACGTCCTTCGGAGCCAACTGGGTGCTTTCAGCGATGTGCGCGACCAGGCCGGTCTTGCTCAGTGCTTCCTTGATCGGCTTGAGCGCAGCGGCCTTGGCCGGCTTTGCGGTCTTGGTCGCGGCGACCTTTTTCACTGCCTTCTTGGGGGCAGCCTTCTTAGCGGCGGTTTTTGCCATGAGTGATGTGTTCCGTATTCGTTGGTGGTGTTGGGTCTGCCGACCCAGTCGGCAACGCGAAATGTAGGGCAACTGCTGCGCGCCGCCAATAGGCAAACGATGAAACAGCACGAAAAAAGCATCTTTCGACGGGGATTCGTTCACCAGGGGCAGAAAAAAGCGCACAAAACGCATCGGCTTGCCCGTGCCATGCGCGCGTTCGCTGCATGTCTGACGCACAGCAGCAGATCGTTTGCGCGAGCAAAGGCCGCAACGCGCATCCGTGGGGACGATGCAACCAGCCGATAAGGCCAGCCTTTTTGGGGATGCATGTAACGGGGCCACGCGCCGACGAGATGGCTGCCATCGATTGCAAACGTGGACGCACGTTCCATGTACGGCAAATGGAGCGGTTTTTGGGCGCGATGCAGCCTTCGACGCCGTATCGCCCTGCATCCACCTTCCGGCGATCAAGGCGCTGGCGCGGCGCTTTGCGCAGATGTTCGAATCGTTTCCGTCTTGCCATGCGCGCCGCGCGAAAGGCATCGCGCGATGCGCTAGGTGTTCAGTCCCGG
>NZ_JFAQ01000002.1 GCF_001304695.1 Xanthomonas axonopodis | reverse complement strand
CTGCACGAGATCCCAACCCTGCGGCGGTTTGCCCAGCTCGGTGGCTTGGACAATGTTCCGGACGAGACCACGATTCTCAACTTTCGGCGCTTGCTGGAGACCCATGGGCTTGCCGCACGGATGCTGGAAGCGGTCAACGCGCATCTGGCGCGCAAGGGTCAGAGCCTGCGCTCGGGCACGATCGTCGATGCGACGCTGAGCGCTGCGCCCAGCTCGACCAAGAACGCCGATCACGCGCGCGACCCTGAGATGCATCAGACCAAGAAGGGGAATCAGTGGTATTTCGGGATGAAGGCGCACATCGGTGTGGATGAATTTTCCGGGCTGGTACACCACGTGCAGTGCACCGCAGTCAATGTCGCCGATGTCACGGTGACGCACGCATTACTGCACGGCAAAGAAGACAGCGTGTTCGGCGACAGTGGCTATACCGGCGCGGACAAACGCCAAGAACTGCGGGACTGCGAGGCTGCATTTTTCATCGCCGCCAGGCCCTCGACGATGCAAGGCATCGGCAACACACGCGAGCGTGCTCGGGAACAGCGTTGGGAACACCTCAAGGCCAGCGTGCGCGCGAAGGTGGAGCATCCGTTCCGGGTGATCAAGCGCCAGTTTGGCGACACCAAGGTCCGCTATCGCGGTCTGGCCAAGAACACGGCACAAGTGCTGACCTTGTTTGCATTGTCAAACCTGTAGATGAAGCGAAAGCAATTACTGCCTGCGATGGGGAGCGTGCGCCTGTAACCCGGGAAATTTCCAAGGAAAACGCCATAAATGGCGAAAAATCCGAGGATCCAAACGCGACTCTCCGTAACGATGTCACCTTCCGCCCTGTCAGGTCTCGTTGTTCAGACCTTCCCTAAGTCACGGTCTTGCCCGCATCGGTCGGCGGCAGTGCAACGGATGCACTGCAACACCGTTGGTACCTGCGTCACGCGCATCCCATGCGCAACGCGCCGCGCGAAGCAAAAACGTAAGGGAAAAGTGCTCACGGGGCGCGTGACGGCTTTTCATACAGTTCGGGATGATCGCGCTGCAACTGCATCAGCTGATCGACTGCATGGCGCTGCTTCGCTCAGGCGCACGTTCACGCGCGCGCGGCAGCCAACGGCATGGCGAAGCTGTCTGGCGCCGCTCAACCGCCGTCCGCAAATTCCAGGTCGTGCCGTAACGCCGCCACGCATTCGTCAACGAACGTGCGCACCTTCGACGAGCCGCGGCGGCATTCGACATAGACCACGTGCACCGGTTCGGGCGCGATCTCGAAGGCATCCAGCACGCTGACCAGCGTTCCGTCTTGCAGATGTTCGCGCACCTGGCAGGACGGCACTGTGTGAGGCCCCACCCATGCAGCGCGGCAACGATGGCAGCGTTGAATGCGCTGACGCTCAGGCGCGAGGCAACGTCCACCTCATGCGCACGGCCATCCAGACGGAACGCCCACCTGGGCGCGCGTTCGGCCGCAGCGGTGGAAATCGTTGCGTGCTGCGGCAGCATGTCCGGGTGCTGCGGTATGCCGTGTTCTGCAAGATAGCCGGGCGAGGCACAGACCATGCGACGGACGCTGCCGACCGGGATGGCAGTCAACGACGAAACGGGCAACGTGCCGATCCGGATCGCCACATCGATGCCTTCTTCCAGCAGCGGCACGACGCGGTCCACCAGCAGTGCGCGGGCACGCATGGCCGGGTAGCGGCTGAGCAAATGCGCCACGACAGGCGTGACATGCAGTGCACCAACATCTGCGGCGCAGTCACGGTGAGCAAGCCGCTGGGAAGCGTATGCAGGCCAGCGGCGCGGCTTTCGACATCCTCCAGCTCGGCCAATAGGCGCCGGCAGTCGCTTGACATACTGCTACCCTGCCGCGGTGAACCGCATGGTGCGTGTGCTGCGTACCACCAGCAGCACGCCCAGCCGCGATTCCAGTTGCGCGATGGTGCGCGTGACCGTGCCGGTGGAAATGCCGAGATGGCGCGCGACACCCGCAAAGCTGGTGTGCTCGGCCAGCGCGGCGAACAGCGTCATTTCCTGGATGCGGTCCACCTGCGACTCGTCTTCGACAATCACCTTCGACCGGGCACGCACCCTAGCAGCCCGATGTGAGCAACCCCTGGATGCCGCATGCGCCATGCAGCGCATGCGGACGCAACAGTGGCCGCGGCATTGCGTGCGATGCAATGCTCAATTGAACGCCAGGGTGGTTCTCGTGCCACGCAGGCGCACCTAGCATGGCCGCCATTGCACACGCTTTGTCGGGCCAGCATGCGCGCCGACCCACGCATCAACGCCCACCCGCAACATGCGCCGGCGTTACACCAGCGCCGCACCCTCCTGCGCCTGTGGTGGATTGGCACCGCACTGGCCCTGGGGGCCGGCAGATTGCATGCGGCCGGCACTTCCGGCGCCCACACCTCACCATTTGACGGAGGCAGCATGTCCCACGACTCCACCCAGCGCATCAGGTATCGCACCCAGCAGGTTGGCGATGTCGAGGTGTTCTACCGCGAAGCGAGGCGCAAGGACGCGCCGGTCCTGTTGCTGTTGCATGGCTTTCCCAGCGCCAGCCACATGTTTCGCGACCTGATGCCGCTGCTGGCAAGCCAATACCGTCTGATCGCCCGGGATCTCCCCGGCTTCGGCATGACCAAGGCGCCGCCGCGTGGGCAGTTCGATTACACCTTCGAGGCGCTCTACAAGGTAATCGAAGCCTTCACCGTCGCCTTAGGACTGACGCGTTATAGCCTGTACCTGTTCGACTACGGTGCACCGGTCGGCTTCCGCCTTGCGGCCGCGCATCCGGAACGGGTGAGTGCCATCATCAGCCAGAACGGCAATGCCTACCTGGAGGGCTTCAGCGACCAATGGGACGCCTGGCAAGCCTATTGGGGGGAGCCGAGCGCCGCCAATCGCGAGGCCTGCCGCGCATCGTTTTCGCCGCAGACCATTCGTGAGTGGCAGTACGGTACCGGTGTGGCACCCGACTCACTGTCGCCGGATGGCTACACGCTGGATATCGGCTACATGGCGCGCCCGGGCGCCGAGGAGATCCAGCTTGACCTGATTCTCGATTACCGCAGCAATGTGGCGGCGTACCCGGCATTTCACACGTATTTTCGTACCCATCAGCCGCCATTTCTGGCCGAGTGGGGCAGGCACGACCCAGCCTTTATCCCGGCCGGCGCGCAGGCCTACCGCAAGGATCTGCCAAAGGCCGAAGTGCACCTGCTGGACACCGGGCACTTTGCACTGGAGACGCATGCGGTGGAGATTGCGCACTACATCGGTGATTTTCTCTCGCGCACGCTCAGGCCGGCGGGATGATGCAGTCAGTGCGTGTCCGCAATGCGGAAGTGGCGACAGGGATGCGTACAGGCGCAGATTGCAAGGCAATCCGGCGTGCTAGCTTGCTGTGATCCCCGCCGAGATATGCCGATGGTCGCCTTGCACCGATGGACAGCGTTGTTTGTGCTCGTCAGCCTGATGCCGCTGCCTGCGTTTGCGGGGACGCCGGAGGGCGGTTATCGGCAGCCACCGGAGCCGCTGCTGAGCGTGATGCGCGCGCCGCTCAATCCATCGCCGCGGCCGGATCCCACCGGCACGACCCTGCTGCTGGTGCAGCGCACCCAGTACCCGCCGATCGCGCGGGTGGCCGAGCCCTATCTCAAGCTGGCCGGTGTGCGCGTGGAGCCGCGCATGCATAGTCGCCACGACATGTCCAACGGGTACGGCATTCGTTCCTGCCTGCAGGGTTTCAGCCTGGTCGACATTGCCACCGGTAAACAGACGGCCGTGAGCTTGCCGGCCGGCGCCTGTCCAGCGTCGCCGGTGTGGTCGCCGGATGGCCGCCGGTTCGCCTTCAACAATACCGCCGCCGACCGTGTCGAACTTTGGGTGGGAGAGGTCGCCAGCGGACGGGTGCGCAAGATCGACGATGTGCAGCTCAATCCTGTGCTTGGCGGCGAGATCCAATGGCTTGGCGGAAGCGACACCCTGCTGCTGAAGACGGTACCGCAGGATCTGGGGGCCCGCACCGCGCAAGGCGGCGGTACCGCCAGGCCCGGAGGTCAAGGAAACCATCCAGGGCAAGGGCGAAAGCAGCACCTATGAAGCCCGCGACACGCTGTCCAGTCCAGAGGACGAGGCGTTGTTTACCTATTACGCCACCGCGCAACTGCTCACGGTGGATGCGGCAACCAGCAGTCAGCGCAAGCTCGGGACGCCTGCGGTCTACAGCAACGTGGAGGGCGCGCCCGATGGCCGCCACGTGCTGGTAGAACGGTTGAAGCAGCCGTACTCCTACGTCACCACCTATGCGCGGTTTGCCCACGATGTGGCGGTATTGGACCTGGAAACGGGCAACGAGCGTGTGCTGGCCAATCTGCCGGTCGCGGACCGGGTGCCGGTGCAGGGCGTACCAACCGGCCCGCGCGCCTACGCGTGGCGCGCCAACCAACCAGCCACGCTGGTCTGGGCCGAGGCGCTGGACGGTGGTGACTGGAAAACCAACGTGCCGGCACGCGATAGGTTGATGACGCTGGCGGCACCGTTCACCGCCAAACCGCGCGAGCTTGCGCGCGTGCAGCAGCGGTATGCGGGCCTGTCGTGGTTTGCCAGCGGCGGGCAAGCTTTGCTGGACGAGTACGACGAAAACCGGCATTGGCGGCGGACGACACTCGTGGATACCGACCACCCCGGCGCTGGCGAGCGCGTCGTGTTCGACCTGTCCACCGACGATCTGTACGCCGATCCCGGCTTGCCCGAAATGCGGGTGCTCACCAACGGCCAAGCCGTGCTGCGCGAGGCACAAGGTGCGTTATTCCTGAGCGGGCAAGGCGCCTCGCCGGCGGGCGACCGCCCGTTCCTGGATCGCTACGCACTTGCCACCGGCAAAAGCCAGCGGCTGTTCCGCAGCGATGCCACGGTGGACGAGGTGTTCTTCGGATTTGCAGGAGACGATGCGTCGCGCCTGCTGACCTGGCATCAGTCGCTCACCGATCCACCCAACGTGTATCTGCGGACCTTGGGCCAACCGCTGCCGGCGCCGGCAGCGGGCGAAGCTGCCTTTGCGTCCACTGCCACGCCTGTGACCCATTTTCCGGATCCAACCCCGCTGGTGCGGCAGATCAAGAAGCGTCTGGTGAGCTACAAGCGCAAGGACGGCGTGGACTTGTCGTTTACCCTGTATACGCCGCCCGGCTACAAGCAGGGCACGCGGGTGCCGGCCATCCTGTACGCCTACCCGCTCGACTATGCCGATCCCTCCAAAGCAGGCCAGGTCAGCGGCGCCAGCGAGCGCGATTTCACCCGTCTCAATTACTACCAGCTGCTGCTGTTGGCCGGTTACGCCATCATCGACGATGCCGCATTCCCCATCGTGGGCGACCCAAAGACCGCCTACGACACCTACCTGCAGCAACTGGTGGACGACGCCACCGCTGCGGTGGACAAGGCCGTGGAGTTGGGCGTGGTCGACCGTCAGCGCATCGGCGTCACCGGCCATAGCCACGGCGCGTTGATGACGGCCAATTTGTTGGCGCATACAGACCTGTTTCGCGCAGGCGCCGCCACCAGCGGCAGCTACAACAATACCTTGACGCCATTCGGATTCCAGAACGAGCGTCGTTCGTTCTGGACGGCGCCGGACGTCTATGCGCAAGCATCGGCGTTCTTCCACGCCGACAAGATCAACGAACCGTTGCTGATTGTGCATGGCATGGATGATGCCAACCCAGGTACCGAAACCACCCAGGCGCCGCGCCTGTTCCAGGCCATTCGTGGCAACGGTGGCACTGCACGCCTGGTGCTGTTGCCGTTCGAGCCGCACTGGTACACCGCCCGCGAATCCAACGAAGACCTGGTGGCCGAAATGCTGGAATGGTTCGACCGTTACGTCAAAAACGCACCGCCGCGCGCGACGGGCAGCACGCCAAAGATGTGAGATGACGCGCACCTCACATCAAGGCGGCACTTGCCAGACTCAGTCTGCCGACAGCGAGCCAAGGGTGAATCCGGAAACCGCATTGACCTTGCCACGCCACAACACGCCACGGTTGCTTGGCAGCGGCTGGCCGCCCGGTGAGAAGCAACGCGATTCGATCAGGTGGATGAACTGCGGCGGCGTGCTGCTCTGCTGCGTGTCGTCTTCGGCATCGTAGATGCTGGCGTGGCTGGCAAACGCGCGACGGACATCCTCTTTTTCATCGGCATCGCCCGGATAGGCAGCAGAGAATTCCTGCGCGAATGCTTCGAAATAGCGCTTGCCGCTGACCAGTTGGCCGGAAATGACGATACCTTCGACAAACAGCGTGATGCCGAACTGCACGTCGGAGGTGTTGGCAATGCCGACCAGCTTCTGCAGATACCAGTCCACGCTCTGGCCATCGAACGCCAGCTTGACGTCTTCCAGCGACGGTTGATGTTGATCTTGGTCTGTCATGTTGCTCTCCTTGAGTGGATTCGACGACGCGTTAGCCGTCACGCAGATGTGGATGGCTCGCCATTGGCGTGCTTAAGCATGGCACATGGATCACCAAAGTTGCCGTGGTTGGGTTCGCTATCAAGGCTCCGGCACCGCGGTCTTGCGACACATGGACGCTTTCATCCAGTGCGCGCGCATGGCGGGAGTGGGCAAGCGGCCGCAGCGGACGACTGCTGTGGTCACCACGCTGCCACTGCCCCATCCGAGCGCGGGTCACTTGCGCCGCTGATCACGCCATCGACCTCGCGCACCAAGGCACCGGCATGCCCCATCACCGAGCTGTACGCCGGCAGCAGTTCCACCGCATGCCCGGCGTTGCGCAGGGCTTGCACCACTGCCGGGTCGAAACGGCTTTCCAGCTTCAACGCAGTGCTGTCTTCGCCCCAGGTGCGGCCGAGCAGCCAGCGCGGTGCGCTGATCGCCTGCTGCAGCGGCAGGCCGAAGCGAGCGTAGCGGGAAAACACGGCGGCCTGGGTCTGCGGTTGGCCTTCGCCGCCCATGGTGCCGTAGGCCATGACGCGGCCGTCGTCGAAGATGGCCAGCGCCGGGTTGAGGGTGTGGAAGGGTTTGCGCCCCGGGACAAGGGCATTCCAGCCATCGGGGGCAAGGCGGAAGCTGCAGCCGCGGTTCTGCCAGGTGATGCCGGTGCGCGGCAGCACCAGGCCGGAGCCGAATTCGAAGTAGGTGGACTGGATGCAGCTGACCGCGCGGCCGTGCGCGTCGATGGCGCCGAACCAGACGGTGTCGCCTGCTTGCGAGGGCCGTGGCCACGGCAGTGCGGCGCTCATGTCGATGCGTGCGGCGAGCGCGTCGAGTGCGGCGCCGTCGTCGAGCAGGGCTTGCGCGTCGAGCGTCATCCACGCGGGGTCGCCGAGGTGTGCGTCGCGGATCAGGAACGCCCGCTTGCTGGCTTCGATCAGCCCGTGCAGGTGGGCGTAGCTGTCCGCGTCTTCTACTTTCAGGCGATCGAACAGCGCCAGGATCAGCAGCGATGCGAGCCCCTGTGTGGGTGGCGCGTGGTTGTAGAGCCGCGCGCCCTGGATGACAACCGACAACGGCACGTTGGTTTCGGCGCGATGGGTCGCAAGGTCGTGCGCGCTGAGCGGGCTGTCGAATGCCTGCAGGTCTGCGGCGATATCGTGGGCAATGGCGCCCCGATAGAAACTCTCCAGCCCTTCATCGGCGAGCCGCTGCAAGGTGCGCGCGAGCTGCGCCTGGCGCAGCAGCGCGCCTTCGCGCAGCGGGGCGCCGTGCGGCTCGAAGATCTCGGCATAGGCGCCAGGTCGTGGGCGCAGTTCTGCGCGCTTGCTGGCGGCAACCTGCGCGCCGCCCAGCGTGACCGGAACGCCGGCGGTGGCGTGATGGATTGCATCGCTCAACAGGCGTTGCAGCGACAGGCTGCTCGTTGCCTGCTGCAGGGCCAGCGCCCAGCCGGAGACGGTGCCGGCCACGGTATTGGCCGCGCCTGGCCCGCGCCAGGGAATGTGGGCGTGGCCGCGATAGAAATCCAGTGTGGCCGCCTGCGCCGCACGGCCGCAGGCATCGATGGCATGCACGCGGCCATCGGGTTGGTGGATGAGCCAGAAGCCATCGCCGCCGATGCCGGTCATGTGCGGGTAGACCACCGCCAGGCAGGCGGCGGTGGCGACGGCTGCTTCGATGGCACTGCCGCCCTCACGCAGGACATCGCGTCCGGCCTGTGCGGCAAGATGGTGCGGTGCGACCACCATGCCGCGGCGCGCGCGCAGGGTATGCAACATCAGCGTGGCTCCGGTGGCGGGCTGAAGGCGAGCAGGCCGTCGCGCTCGAGTTGCGCGGCCAGCGCAAACAGGCGGTCTTCACGGCCGGGCGCGGCGATCAGTTGCACGCCCAGTGGCAGGCGCCCGGGACGCGGCAACGGTGCGGCCAGCACCGGGCAGGCGGCCAGGCCGAGTGGCTGGGTGAAAATACCCAGATTCGCGCGAGCAGAGACCGGCAAACCGTCGATCTGGATGGTGTCCTGGTCGATACGTGGCGCCACGCAGGGCGTGGCCGGCGCGATGAGCACATCCACCTGGTCCCACAGCGCGTGCATGGCATCGGCAAACCACAGCGCGAAGCGGTGCGCATCGGCCACTGCGCTGGCAGGCAGCTGCAAGCCGGCGAGCAGGCGGTCGCGGGTGGCCGGGTCGAACTGCGCGCCGTGCGCGGTGAGTGCGCTGCGGTGACGATGCCCACCTTCGGCAGCGGTCAGGACGAAGGCAGCGGCGCGTGCGCGTTCGGCCTCGGGCAGGTCGATCGACGACAGACTGTTGCAGGCGGTAAGCAGGGCCTGCAGCCCGGCCTCCAGATCCGGATCCAGATTGCGTTGAAACCAGCCGCCCAACCGCGCGACGCGCAGGTTGCCGGCATGGCACGAAGGCAGCGGCTGCTCGCGCAGTACTTCGTACACGCGGCGCAGGTCGGCCACCGAGGTGGCGAATGGGCCGACCACATCCAATGCATCGACAAACGGGAACACCCCATCCACGGGGACGGCGCCGTGCGTGGGGCGCAGGCCGTAGATGCCGCACAGCGCGGCCGGCACGCGGATGGAGCCGTTGGTGTCCGAGCCAAGCGCGAACGGCACCAGCCCGGCGGCCACCGCTGCCGCCGAGCCGCCCGATGAGCCGCCCGCCAGGTGCTGATGGTCGTGCGGATTGGCGGTGGTGCCGTAATGCGCGTTGACCGTGGCAAAGCCGTACGCGAATTCGTCCATGTTGGCGGTCCCCACCAACACCGCGCCGGCATCGCTGAGCCGTTGCACCGCCGCCGCATCGCGGCTGGCAGGCGGGCAGTGTGCGCGCACCGCGGCGCCGGCGGTGGTGACCTGCCCGGCGACATCGAACAGGTCCTTGACCACGAATGGCACGCCGGCCAACGCGCCACCGTCGCTGCCCCCGGCAAGCGCGGCCTGCACGCGCGCGGCATCGGCCGCGGCACGCGCCGGCAGCAGGCGGGTGATGGCACACAGGCGGTCGTTGGCCTGGTTGATGCGTGTCAGCGTCTGGGTGGCCAGTCGCGCGGCCAGCGCGGGCTGGCTGCGCGTGGTGCTGACAATGGAGGCGATCTGGCCGCGTGGGCCGCCGCCATCATGTGCCGTTGCAGGCGGCGCATGGAAGCTGGCCAGCAGCTGCGTGTGGCCACGCAGCACTTCGGTATTGCGATCGACGCCGGCCTGCCAGTGCCCTGGGAGTTGCATGGATCACCTGTTGGAAAGTGGGGATTGGGGATGTGAGATTCGCTTGTCTGCCTGGCGTGCGGGTTGTGCAAAAGTGCTTGCTGATGCGTTGGGAGCTGAAACGAAGCCGTTGGGATTGCGCGTCACCGTTAAAGCAGTCGCTGTTACCGCAAAAATTGCGGACGTGCAGCTTCGGACGTTCGATCTCATCATGCAGCCGCGGCATGACGCGTCCCGCGTTGCAAACGCGGGCTGGGGCGCTGGCGCTGTTGAGGAGAGGGTGCCACGGTAGTTGAGATGTCTCGGGCATTTGCTCCCACATTGCTCACCAGCGACTCAACCGATGTAGCACTGTCATCCACAAACCGCACCCTCATCCGCCCTGCGGGCCCCTTTTCCCGATGGGAGAAGGGGCAGTGGTAGACCCACTGCCGGCGGCTGCGGCGCGGTGAGGCGGTCGACCAACAGCTGCTCGAATGCCGGCAGGTCCACCGCATGCACTACTGTCTGCGCCTGCTCGCCCAGCCCGGGCTGATACCCCGGTGCCCACGACACAATATCGCCGTCTCCGGCATCGAAGGCAGTGTTGGTGTCGACGTACAGCGTTTCGGTGCGCGTGGCCAAGTCGGGGCGCAGCCACACGGCCGTGGCCAGTTCGTCCCACATCGGAAAGCCCGGCTCGCGGCCGCGCAGTGCGTGGCCAATCGTGGTGTCGGCTGCGCTCATGCGTGCCAGCAACTCGGCGGTGAGTTCGGTGGCGGTGGATGGGTCGACCGGCACCATGGTGATCTGCCGCCACGGCGCGCGCATGACGATGCGGACCGCTTCGGGATCCCAGCGGATATTGCACTCGCGTCGCGGCCAATTGATGAATTCGCGTGCGAATTGCTGTGCACTCACGCTGTTGCGTTGCTGCCGTGGATTGAGGCTGCCGCCCATATAGACCAGCTCGCGCGCCAACGTGGCAAAGGATGGGTCCAGCGATTGCGCCAGTGCCAGATTGGTCGACGGGCCGGTGGCAATGATGCTCACCTCGCCCGGGTACTGACGCACCATGCGCAGCATGAACAACGCGGCCGGCTCGTCTGACGGGCGCACCACACTGGAATTGCCCAAGGCCAGATCGGGCACCACATCGTGGGCGTGATAGCGCGGCGCGCTTTGCACGGTGTCGCCGTCCACCCAGTGCTTGGTCCATGCGCCTTTCCAGACGAGTTTGCCGTACAGCGCCTCCCAGCGTTCGGTGGCCAGCTCGCTGTTGAGCAATGGATGCACCGGGCCGGGAAGGACGGGAATCTGTGGATGGCCAGCCAGTTCCAGCAGACGGCAGGTGTGCGCCAGCACCTCATCGCGCCAGATATTGCCACTGACGGCACTGATGCCCAGCACCTCGACCTCGGGCGATTGCAACAGCAGCAGCTGTGCGGGCGTGAAGCCGTCGATGTCGTCTTCGAGAATGACGCGGCGTTTGCGAGGCGGGGAGGAAGGATCGGTCATAGATATCTGGTGATCTGGAAGATGCAGCGTGGCAGTAGGGAAACGTGGTGCGGTTGCGAAGGTGTCCAAGCGCGTTGGCGCGCCAGCTGGCGTGCGCGGTTGCGCAGCAACACGCGCGGGCGCTCGCCCGCAGGTGCGTGTGCCTTAGCCCTGTTGCGCAAGCAAGCTCCGCTCGTAGTGCGCCAGGTCGGCCTCCAGTTGCCATTGCAGGCGCGCCTTTTCGCTGGTCTTGCGGAACTCGCGACAGGCCGCGTCATCCGTCTCGCGCTGCACTGCCGTGGCGCAGGCCGGTGCGGGATCGCCTTCGTCGGTCCACAGGCTGGCGCCTGGCAGGAAGCTGTAGCGCAGACCATTGCGGGCGAGTTGTTTGAGCGTGGGGTAATCGATGCCTTGTTCCTGCATCGCGCGCTGGTATTCGTGGGTCATGTCCGCGCGCGAGACGCCGGCATCGTCGGTGGACAACACCACCGGCACGCCGGCCCGCAGATACAGCGCCAGCGGATGCGCGGCGCCCTTGACGCCCAGGATCACGTCGTTGCTGGTGAGGTTGATCTCCACCGCGATGTGCTCGTCCCGCATGCGTTGCAGCAGTGCCTGGGCATTGTCTTCGTACGGCAGGTCCACGCCGTGACCGATGCGGCGCGCACCTGCATCCACCGCCTGCCGAATATGCGAGCGCAGCTGCGCCGGCGGCACCAGCCCCAACGCCAGCTCGCCGGCATGCAGCGACAGCGGCACACCGGCATAGCGCGTTGCGAAGAAGCGGAACATCGCCATGTGCCGCGCGTAATCGTCCAACGCCACGGGATTGTCTTCCGGCGCGACGATGTTCAGCGCTACCGCGCGGCTGCCGCCGGCCGCGATCAGCGCATGCGCCAGCGCCATCTGCCCGAACACCATCGGCTGCGGCAGTACGCGCAACACATAGGGAACGTAGCGGTACTCGACCGTGCAGCCGGGGCGTGCATCGGCCTGGTCGCAACGCAGTACGCGCCGCACCTGCGCGTCGATGTCGGCAAGATCGCGTTGCGCGGCCTGCACCAGCGGCGCCAGGTGGGGTTGCAACGCACGCAGGTTGGCTGCGTCGTCCTCGCCTTTCCACGGCAGCGACTGCATGCGCTTGGCAGCCTGATCCATCTGCGGCGGGTTGGCGATGATTTCCACATACGGCACGCGGTCGCGTGCGGCCTGCTCCAGCACGGCGGCGACGGTGTCGGCGACACGGGTACGCACCACCGCATCGAACTTGCCGAAGGTGCTGAAGAACTGATCGTGGCCGCTGGGTTGCGTTGGGCTGGGCAGGAAGTTGCGCATCGACAGCGCATTCACCATCCGCCCGTAGAGCGCGGCGTTGCGTGCCGCCAGGCCGCTCGCCGACTCCTGGCCGGCCCCGCACGGCGGCGCGCGCAGGCTCAGGTCGTCCAGTTGCACGCAGGCGCCATCGTCGCTGGCCCATTGCAGGTACGTCTCGGCGTACACCGAGCCGGAGAGGTGGTTATGCAGATCGCCACCTTTCGGCATGGCCTGTAGCCAGGTGCGTAGCTGCGCCGGCTGCGCGGCCGCCTCACGGAACAACTGCGCTACCTGCTGTTCGCGTTGTTGCGCGGGCGTCGGCGCTGGTGTTGGCCGTGCGTGTGCAACGATGGGCAGGCACGCCCACAGGCTCAGGATCAGACAGCGGCGAAGAAATGGCATGCAGGAGACTCGTTGAGAGAGACGGTGGCGTGCGACAGCCGGCGAGCACATAGCTTGCCGGCCGGCGCAACCGGAGGCCACCCACGCACGCGCCGGTCAGCAGGCCTGGAACACGTGGAGGCACGCATCATTCCAGCGCATAACGCAGCACGAACAAGCCCGCGATGGCCCAGGTGGCCGGGTGCACATCGCGCCAGCGGCCGCTGCCGAGTCTGAGCGCCGCATAGGTGATGAAGCCGAACGCGAGCCCCGTCGCAATCGAATAGGTGAGCGGCATGGTGAGCATGCAAATGGCGGCCGGCAACGCGTCGCCCACATCGTCCCACTGGATCTGCGTGCATTCGCGCAGCATCACCGAGGCCACGCAGATCAGGGCCGGTGCGGTGGCGTAGGCCGGTACCATCGCGGCCAGCGGCGAGAACAGCAGGGTAAGCAAAAACAGGCCGGCAACCACCAGCGCGGTGAGGCCGGTGCGCCCGCCGACCTGCATGCCGGCGGCGCTTTCCACATAGGCGGTGGTGCTGGAGGTGCCGAGCAGCGAGCCGGCCAGGATGGCGGTACTGTCGGCAAGCAGCGCGCGGTCGAACTGGCGGCGCTGGGCGGGCGTGTGCAGCAGGCCGGCGCGTTGCGCCACCCCCATCAGCGTGCCGGTGGCGTCGAACATTTCCACCAGCACGAACACCAGCACCACATGCAGCACCGCAGCGAGCGCACCGCCGCCGCCATGGCCGTGCAAGGCGCCGACGATATCCAGTTGCAGCAAGGTGGGCGCCAGGCTGGGCGGCAACGCCAGGACGCCTTCGTAGCGCACCAGTCCCAACGCCAGCGCCGCCCCGGTCACCGCAAGAATGCCGAGCAACATGGCATCCCGCACGCGGCGCACTTCCAGCACGCCGATCAGCAGCAACCCGGCCAGCGCAAGTAGCGGCTCGGGCCGGTGCAGATCGCCCAAGGTCAGCAAGGTCTGCGGATGCGCCACCACCAATCCGGCCTTCTGTAGCCCGATCAGGGCCAGGAACAAGCCAATGCCTACCGCAATGGCGCTGCGCAAGGTGGACGGAATGCCATCCACCAACCAGCGCCGCGCGCCGGTGACGGTGAGCAGCAGAAAGAGACAGCCTGAAACGAACACCAGCCCCAAGGTCTGCTGCCAGCTGTAGCCCAATGTACCGACCACGCTGAAGGCGAAGAACGCGTTCAAGCCCATGCCTGGCGCCATGCCAATGGGGTAGTTGGCCAGCACACCCATCAGCAGCGAGCCCAGTGCTGCAGCCAGGCAGGTGGCCACGAACACCGCGCCGTGATCCATGCCGGTAGTGGCCAGGATGTCGGGGTTGACGAAGACGATGTAGGCCATCGTCAGGAAGGTGGTGGCACCTGCCAGCACTTCGGTGCGCACGGTACTGCCGTTGGCGGCGAGTGCAAAACCGGGCCAGCGCATCAGCAGGCGCTCGCGGCGTGCGGCCGGTTGACGGCAAGACAAACGGACATCGGCAGACATCTCATCGATACGGGGCGGCGTGCGTGGCAGGGCAAGCACGCGGGCGGCCCATCTTGCCCTGCTGCGTTGCGCTTGCCACGGACCTGGGGCACGGATTGCGCTGCAGGAGCGCTCGCACACAGTAGCGCCGAAGCCTCACGCGGCATCGCGCAGTGTTGCGCCGCATCTCTCGCCGCCGAGGTACGCAGCAGGGCGCTCGTGCCGTGAGCGATGGCACGCTCTGTTGCAGGCCACCGTGAGAGGCAAGCGAGCGTCAGGCTGCGCGAGGCGACGGAACAGCTGCAGTGGCACCGCGAAAACTGCGTTCAAAGATCCAGCACCAACCGCGGCGTGCGGCTGCGCGAGCAGCACACGGTCATCTGCCGATTGGCTGCACGTTCGGCATCGCTCAGCACACTGTCGCGGTGATCCGGCGTGCCAGCCAGCACGCCGGTCAGGCAGGCGCCGCACATGCCTTGTTCGCACGACAACGGCACCGCGATGCCGGCATCGAGCAGGGCGCTGGCGATGCTGCAATCGGCCGGCACCTGCACCACGCGGCCGCTGGCGGCCAGTTCCACCTCGAACGCGCCGTCGGAAGCGTGGGCAAGGCTGGGCGCGGGGGCGGCGAAGTGTTCGCGATGCAGTTGCGCCGCCGTCCAGCCATGCGCCTTTGCCAGCAGGGTGAAGTGGTCCATGAACGCCGCCGGCCCGCACAGGTACAGCTGATCGCGCGCACGTGCCTGGCCCAGTTCCTCGGGCACATGCACGCGTGGGCTCTGTCCGCCATCGCTCAGATGCAGGTGCACCTGCCCATGCGTAAAGCCTTGTTGCAGCCGCTGCGAAAACGCTACATCGGCATGCCGGCGCGCGTAGTAATGCAGTACGAAGGGCTCGCTGCGCGCTTCCAGTGCTTCGGCCATCGACAGCAGCGGCGTGATGCCGATGCCGGCGGCCAGCAGCACGTGGCGCTCGCCCGGGTGCAGCGGAAACAGATTGCGCGGTGTGGAGATGCGCAGGCGGTCGCCAGGCGCGAGCTGTTCGCACAGATGCCGCGACCCACCGCGCGAGGCGTCGGCCAGCTTGACGCACAGCAGATAGTGGTCGCGCACATGCGGCGCGCTGGCGATCGAATACTGGCGAACCAAACCGTCCGGCAGATGCAGGTCGACGTGCGCGCCGGCCTCGAATGCCGGCAATTGCGCGCCCACCGGTTCCAGCCGGATCGCGCGCTGGCGGTGGCCTTGATCGACGACATCGGCGACGCGCACTTCATGCAGGCTCATGCGGGTGTCCTCGGCCGTCAGCGCAGGAAGAAGTCGCTGTAGCCCTGGCTGCGCAGCCCACGGCGATAGGCGATGGAACTGCGATCGGCGGGAATGTGCACTTCCAGCAGCGGGTCCAGCGGCAGATATTCCGGCCGTTGCGCTTCGACCATGGCGCGGTCTTCTTCGAACACGCGCAGATTGAACGCATGCACATCTTCCACCGGCAGATGGGTGTCGAAATTGCGCGCGATCGGCACCAGCAGGCGGGTGGTGTGCTTGGAGACCGGGCTGGCGGCATTCATGATCACCAGCCGCTTGCCCGACACCGGGAAGTGGATGGTGAGCGTGGCGGTAAACGGCAGATGCACTTCGAAATGGCGCAGCCACTGGAAGCCGGGGTCCACCTCCGGCAGCGGCATGTCCACCGAATAGTTGGCAACGGTGCTCAGGTAATCGGCATTGAAACCGGTCGGCGTTTCGGTGGTGGTGTAGGCCGGCACTTCGCGCTTGTCCGGCTGGGCGAAGGTGGCGGTGTGCACGAAAGCGAAATGCGCCACGTCGATGAAGCCCTCCAGCTGGCGCGCCGCGCTGCCGGCGATGTCGAAGGCCGGGCACACGATCTGCTGAAAGCCGTCCTCGTCCCAACCCGGCATCGGCGGAATCTGCATCTCTGCCTCGCTCACCCCGGCCGGCTTGGCCAGGCACACCCAGATCAGGCCGTAGCGCTCGGCCACCGCATAGGTGTGCAGGCGCATCTTGGCCGGGATGTTCTGGTTGGGGCTGGCCGGGATATGGTTGCAACGCCCACCACTTCCGAAACGCAGCCCGTGGTAGGCGCACACCACGCCGTCGCCATCGGCCGTGCCCATGCTGAGCGGCACGCCGCGGTGCGGGCAGACGTCGCGCGCGGCCACCAACTCGCTGCCCAGCCGGTACAACACCAGCGGCTCGTCCAGCAGGGTGGCCTTGAACGGCGACTCGCCCACCTCGCTGCTCAGCGCCACCGCATGCCAGTGCTGGGCCAGGCGCTGCCAATCGGCGGCCTCGAAGGTGCAGTGCAGCGGCAGGGCGGGGACGGCGACATCCATGGGGCGGTCTCGGGCACGGGGCGGGAGCGGTGCCGGATTGACTCTAGGAAGCCGGGGGTGTGTGATCAAACATCGTTTTTCCGCCAAGCCATTGCAAAAAATGCAACGCCAACCGAGTCCCGCCGCATGCTGACCTTTTCGCGCTTCACCCGGTATTTCATCGAAGTGGCCCGCTGCGGCAGCATCCGCAAGGCCTCCGAAGTGCTGCACGTGTCGGCGTCGGCGATCGACCGGCAGATCCTCAAGGCCGAGGAAGAACTGGGCGCGCAGCTGTTCGAACGCCTGCCCGGCCGGCTGCGCCTGACCGCCGCCGGCGAGCTGCTGCTGGTGGACGTGCGCGGCTGGGAGAAGGCCTACGCACGCACCCTGGAGCGCTTCGACGAGCTCAAGGGCCTGCGCCGCGGGCATGTGGAGATCGCCATGATCGACGCGCTCAGCGAAGGCGTGGTGCCGGCGGCGGTGGCGGCGCTGGTGCAGGAGTACCCGGGCATCACCTTCAACCTGTCCACCGCGCGCAACCAGCGGGTGATGGAAATGGTGACCTCGGCGGATGTGGATATCGGCCTGCTGCTGGACCCGGTGAGCAGCGTGGAACTGGAAGTGCGCGCGTTTGCGGATATTCCGTTGGGGATTGCGATGCCGGTGGGGCACCCGTTGAGCACCCGCACCGAGCTGCAGCTGAGCGAAACGCTGGAGCATCGTCTGTTGCTGCCGGCCGCCCCCTTGATTGTCGGCGAGCACGCCAAGGTGCTGTACCAGCGCCAGCACATCGACGTGAAGCGGCTCACGCACTGCAACGACGTGCGCACGCTGCGCGGATTGGTGCGTGCCGGCGCCGGCGTGGGGCTGATGTCGTGGCTGGATGCCGCCCCGGACGTGGCCGACGGGCGTCTGGCCTTCGTACCGTTCCGCCAGCAGCTGACCAAACCGATGACCCTGGCGCTGTGCGTGGCCCCGCAACGGCAACTGTCGCGCTCGGCGCAGCTGGCGATCCAGGCGCTGGCAGCGAAGATCGATGCGATGTCTGTGCCGGCGGTGGGGTGAGTGTGTTGGCAAGCGGCCCTCACCCCTGCCCCTCTCCCGCAGTGGGAGAGGGAAAAGGCAACGCATTCGCTGCGGGGCGATGGTATGCAGGTGCTGCTGGCAGCATGCAGTGCTGTCAGCCGTGCTCGGGGACGTAGAGCGCGCGCAGATGCTGACGAACGTATGCAGACGTTGCCTGCCGCGCGCAGAGATCACCGACAGCCGCGGAGACCACCGACAGCATGCAGATGCCGCAGCAGCTGTCCCTTCTCCCGCCCGTGGGAGAAGGTGCCCGCAGGGCGGATGAGGGCAACGCGCACCCAGTACAATCGCATCTGCTCTTTCAGGCCACACCCGCAGCATGCAATTGATCGATATCGGCGCCAACCTCACCCACGACTCGTTCGACCGCGATCGCGATGCGGTGCTGCAACGCGCACGCGATGCCGGTGTGGCGCAACTGGTGATTACCGGCGCCAGCCGCGAGCATTCGCTGCTGGCCTTGCAACTGGCGCAGCAATACCCGGGATTTCTGTACGCCACCGCCGGCGTACATCCGCACCACGCAGTGGAATTCACTGCCGAATGCGAAGCGGAAATGCGCGCCCTGCAGGCGCATCCGCAGGTGGTGGCAGTGGGCGAGTGTGGGCTGGATTACTTCCGCGATTTTGCGCCGCGCCCCGCGCAGCACAAGGCCTTCGAACGCCAGCTGCAGCTGGCCGCCGACAACGGCAAGCCGCTGTTTTTGCACCAGCGCGACGCGCATGAGGATTTCATCGCCATCATGCGCAGCTTCGAGGGCCGCCTGGGTGCGGCGGTGGTGCACTGCTTCACCGGCACGCGCGAAGAACTGTTTACGTATCTGGACCGCGATTACTATATCGGCATCACCGGATGGCTGTGCGATGAGCGCCGCGGTACGCATCTGCGCGAGCTGGTGCGCAATATTCCGGCCAACCGGTTGATGATTGAAACCGATGCGCCGTACCTGCTGCCGCGCACGCTCAAGCCGATCCCAAAGGACCGTCGCAACGAGCCGATGTTCCTGTCGCATATTGTCGAAGAACTCGCGCGCGATCGTGGCGAAGATGTGGCCCTGACCGCCGCCAACAGCACGGTGGCAGCGCAAGCGTTCTTCCGCTTGCCGGAACCTGCCAGCGCCATGAGCGGCTAACACAATCTCGCAATCGTGGGCGCAACGGCGCGCTGGTACCGCAGTGTACGCGGGCCGCATGCCGCACCGAGCCGGCCGTACCTGCCGGCGATGAGCGCAGTGCTGGTGTGCGCGGCTCGAAGTGGACCGGGCTGCGCGGCAGTTAGGCCGCACGCAATTCCCACCCTTGCGCATCGCGCAGGCGCAGGCCGTCGGCCCAGGGCAGTTGCCGTTGTTGCGGAAACCACCGCTGGCGTTGGTCGACCACGATCAACAGGCCGTGGTCGTCGCCCCAGGCCGCAACACCCTCCAGCGGCGCTGCGAAGGGTCGCCGGCCGAAGTGATGCGCCAGGCTGCGCGTCACTACCTCCACATTGTTGGCAGGCAAGCAAATTTCGCTCAGGCACAGCAGTTCTTCGCCGTAGAACTTGCCTTCCCCGGCCGGTGCATCCTGAAAGGCGTCGCGCGATCAGCTCCAGCACTGCGCCATCGGGCCCGGCGAAGTACACCGAATGCGACTGCCACGCGCCGTCCAGGGCGAAGTGCTCCCACCCTTGTGGGTCGCTCAGCAAGGTGGCGCGTGTGCCGATCCACTGCGCAGCGGCTTGGAAACGCGACGGGGACACGTTGAAGGCCATATGCACGCTGCCCACCGGGTGCTGCGCCTGCACGCGCTCCAGTACTCCAGCCGATGCGCACCCGCACCGTGTTGACGTGTAGGGGCAATTGCAGCACATCGCGGGAGAAGCGCAGCGTCCAGGTCTGCCCAGGCAGGGCAGCAGCAGATGATGCAGATGCATGGTGCTCAGGGATGGAGGGAACTGCACTAAACAAGCCAGATTGCAGTGCAGTTCAAGCGTTTCATTCGGCGCCTCGTAACCTGTGGTGAGTGAGTGCCGGCCCGCAGGCCGACCTTACTGACGTTTGTCTGCAATTCTTTGCATCGATCAATTCCAATGTTCACAGTCACTCGTTAGCTGCCCGACAGTTCGCTTCATGGCAGGCCAGGCCTTCGCATACGCAAGCGGGATTTCGTCGGCGTGGCCGCAGCATGCGCATCATTGCCTATGCTTTAACAAAGCATGGGAGATGTAAATAATGGAAAACAGTCTGCGCATACCCTCTGCAAACATGGCGCCCGAGTTGCGGGAGCATGGCACCGCCGAAGCGTCCACCAGCAATCCCATGTCGCATGCAGGAAGCATGACGGCCGTGCCGCAGGATCACAGTGCCGTCGAGCGTTGCGCCGGAAGCCAGATTGTCGATATGTGGCTGTCATCCCTGGAGCGGCCGGCCCGCAGATCTTCCGGGAGTCCGAGCCAATCCACTGTCCAGTCGCGCCCCCAATCGAAGTTGGAGAAGCTGACTGAGAAACGCCGATCGATGCTACAACGCGCGATAATTCTGGATGACCAGTGGCGGAGCCTTCAGGAACGCGGCGCGGGAAGAAGTGTCGGCGGCCGGCAAGCATCCAAGCTGAATATTCTCAAGGGAATCATTGATCGGGACAAACAGGCGTTGGAGAGCATCGGCGATGAAGATGGCTATATCACTGATCACCGTCTTGACCGAATTGATCGCAACCTGCGAAATTTTGAAGAAAAAATCAGCAATCAAAAAAACTGGAATCACATCTTGCAAAAGCGGGCGATTTCTTGGGCCGGCTGGAACTGCTGAAAAGCGAACTCTCAGCTCGAGGCGATAACAAGGAAATTTTGAAAGATATCGATTTAAACATAAAAGATTTGGAAGGCATCTTGAATGAACTGACGGGTATTGATGCCAATGGTGCCGGCATCAAATACAACGGCTGCCGCGGGAATGCGATGGCGTACTTCGATAGTGTAACTGCAGCGCTTGAAGCGATGCTTCGAAGTCAAGATCGCGGCATATCATGATTATATGCGACCCGCGCTGGCTGCTGTCCTAAAGGATGGGTACTCACCAAGCAGGCAGAAGGCGGTAAGCGGTTCTGGGATGCATGGTGGCGATACCCATGGCATTTCTTGAAGAGCGAGCCCGCAGAGTCTCAATGATCTGTATAGGACGGCGTTTGGTGTTCCGAAGCGGAGCGACGTAAGTTCTGTCTTGGTCTCCTACACGAGTAACAACCCGAGACTGCCCCAGACTTCGAGGGTCTGGAAATGACCTGTTCCTACTCAAACGATGTCTGCAGCGAGCGCCGGCCCCCCGCGGTCAGTGCATGCAGTCGGCAATGACCAGTGCCTAGGGTCCACGTCGTTCCAAAGGCATCAAGTAAAAACGTCGCTGTATCGTAAGTTGTGCTGCAAGTGCTAGGGAACCTCTGAACAACGCGCCAAAAAAGCGCGACACTATCGTTTCGGAGTGAGGAGACATCCATGCAGCTGACGTTCGGTGACGCTGAGGGCCTGGGCAAGCGTAAGCAGACCCGTCGCGAGATTTTCCTGGCGGAGATGGAGCAGGTCGTTCCGTGGCAGCAATTGCTTGCCCTGATCTCGCCGCACTATCCAGTGTCGGGGCGGCCCGGTCGGCAGCCGTACGCACTGGCGACGAGGTTGCGGATCCATCTGCTGTAGCAGTGGTATGCGTTGAGCGATCCGGCGATGGAAGAAGCGCTGCACGAGATCCCAACCCTGCGGCGCTTTGCCCAGCTCGGTGGCTTGGACAATGTTCCGGACGAGACCACGATTCTCAACTTTCGCCGTCTGCTGGAAACCCATGACCCTGGTCAACCGGC